>NZ_BTGP01000046.1:0-235 GCF_042854385.1 Erythrobacter sp. MTPC3 | reverse complement strand
TGTGCATTTTCCCTTTCTTCTGGTGAGCCGAAGGCGATGGCCCGCCATCGGCTTCTGCCCGCTGGCGAAGCCGGGGGATGGGAATGTGCAATTCAGAGCCGATTGCCGGGGAGGGGGATCACCCGGCCTGCACAAGCGAAGCGCGGAAGGCTGGGGACACCCCGGCAATCGCCAAGCGAGGCCGCAGGCCGAGACGGTCCAGCTCTTGCACAGGGAAGGGGAGGCCGCCCCTTCC
>NZ_BTGP01000045.1:0-384 GCF_042854385.1 Erythrobacter sp. MTPC3 | reverse complement strand
CATTCTCAAGCAGGTTCTCGACTATGTCATTGCGGTCCGGAAGGGCGAAAAAATCGATCCGCCAGCCCGTCTTAGGCTCTTCTTTAACTAGGCTCCTGCAACCTGCTTTTTCGGACATCCATGACGAGTTCAACGCCATCGTCATGCCAGGTTCTCTCGTAATTGCCTCCTAGCTGTTGCTTCACGGCCAACTCGATGAGGCGACTTCCGAAACCCGTTTGAGGCTCACTCGCCTTGTCGATGTAAGCTCCGTGTTCCCTCCAGCGGAAGCGGACCATCTCGTCCTCGGTTGAAAGGTCCAGCGAAATCCTTCCCTCGGGATTGGACAGAGCTCCGTACTTCATCGCGTTGGTAGCCAGCTCGTGGAACACCAATGCAACCGGC
>NZ_BTGP01000044.1:0-505 GCF_042854385.1 Erythrobacter sp. MTPC3 | reverse complement strand
GTCCCAGGCGCATACGACAAGGGTGGTCGTCGCGATAATCGGCTGGAGGGCGAATCTCTGGTGGAAGCCGTTGCAAATCACGCACGAACGATGCCTGACCAGTCACTGGGAATAGTTACTTTCTCTGCAACGCAAAAGAACACGATCACCGAACTTCTTGAGCTTGCTCGTCGCAAGGACACCATTCTTGATGATTTCCTCCGCGAAGGCGGCGCTGAGGATGTCTTCGTCAAGAATATCGAGAACGTTCAGGGCGACGAGCGCGACGTGATTTTCATCAGCGTCGGCTATGGGCCAACCGAACCTGGCGGGAGAATGATCGGCGCGAGCTTCGGGCCAGTTAACTCCGAAGGCGGCGAACGTCGTCTCAATGTGCTTTTCACGCGGGCTAGGCTTAGGTGTGAAATCTTCGCTTCCTTCGACCCGGGCGAACTCGATGTAAGTCGCGCTTCACGTGAAGGGCCACGCGTTCTCAAACGTTTCCTCGAATTTGCGAAGCACCGCC
>NZ_BTGP01000043.1:0-505 GCF_042854385.1 Erythrobacter sp. MTPC3 | reverse complement strand
ATCCCAGGCGCATACGACAAGGGTGGTCGTCGCGATAATCGGCTGGAGGGCGAATCTCTGGTGGAAGCCGTTGCAAGTCACGCACGAACGATGCCTGACCAGTCACTGGGAATAGTTACGTTCTCTGCAACGCAAAAGAACACGATCACCGAACTTCTTGAGCTTGCTCGTCGCAAGGACACCATTCTTGACGATTTCCTCCGCGAAGGCGGCGCTGAGGATGTCTTCGTCAAGAATATCGAGAACGTTCAGGGCGACGAGCGCGACGTGATCTTCATCAGCGTCGGCTATGGGCCAACCGAACCTGGCGGGAGAATGATCGGCGCGAGCTTCGGGCCGGTTAACTCCGAAGGCGGCGAACGTCGTCTCAATGTGCTTTTCACGCGGGCTAGGCTTAGGTGTGAAATCTTCGCTTCCTTCGACCCGGGCGAACTCGATGTAAGTCGCGCTTCACGGGAAGGGCCACGCGTTCTCAAACGTTTCCTCGAATTTGCGAAGCACCGCA
>NZ_BTGP01000042.1:0-618 GCF_042854385.1 Erythrobacter sp. MTPC3 | reverse complement strand
TCGGGGCCGCATCGACCGTGATCGTCACATCGTTCTGAGCGCAGTTGGTCGGGTTGAGTGTCTCACAGATCTCATAAGTGATCGTGTACGTGCCAGCAGGCGTGCCAGCAGGCACATCGACCAGACCCGTCGCCGGGTTCAGCGTCGGCACCGGATCACCAGGATTGGCCGGGGTCGCCGGGGTCACCACCGAGATGTCAACATCAGCCAGCGTCGCAGGCGCACCATTGAGCGTGTCGCCATCGAGCACATCAGCAACGCCGTTCGCGCCGCTCGCGCCGTTCACACCGCTCGCGCTGTCAGGATCAGCCACGATCGGCGCAGCATCCACCGTCACCGTGATCGTCGCCGTCTGGCAGTTCGATGGGTTCAGCGCCTCGCAGATCTCATAATCGAAGCTGTACGTGCCAGCAGGCGTACCAGCAGCAACATCAACATTGCCGCTCGCCGTGTCGAACGTCAGACCAGCTGGAACGCTCGATCCCGCCGCCACTGCCAGCGTCGCATTCGACGGGCTCGCCGCTACGCCGTTGATCGTATCAGCAGTGAACGCATTCACCACCGCCGTCGCGCCAGACGCACCGTTCACACCGCTCGCACTGTCATCAGTCGCAACGA
>NZ_BTGP01000041.1:0-654 GCF_042854385.1 Erythrobacter sp. MTPC3 | reverse complement strand
TGGCGGTAGATCTGCCGGTCGTGCTCGATCTGGACTTTGCGGTTAGACTTTGAGGGGATGACCGGCGTGGTACCGCGCTCGATCAGCCATGAGCGCAAGGCGTTGCTGTCGTAGCCTTTGTCAGCGACCAGATAGTCCGAGGGCGGCACGGCATTGATCGCCAGCATGGCCACCTTGGCATCGTGGGTGTTGCCGGGCGTCAGCAGCAGGACGTGGGGACGGCCCTTCTCGTCGCAGATGGCATGGAGCTTGGTGTTCCTGCCGCCTTTGGTGATGCCGATACCATGAGCCAAGGCCCCCCTTTTGCGCCACCAGCAGTGCGGTGGACCTTGATGCACGAGCTGTCGATGAACAGCCTGGATGGCACGCCTTCGAACCCGGCAAGATCGGCAAAGATGCGCTCCCACACGCCGCGCTCGGCCCAGCGCCGGAAGCGGTTGTAGAGCGTCTTCTTCGGGCCGTAGACGTGTTCAGGACAATCGCCCCAACGACCGCCGCTCTTCAACGCATGGACAATGCCGGAGAGCACCCGCCGATCATCTACCCGCGGCATCCCGCGCGTATCTTGCGGCAGGAGCGGTTCAATCCGCGCCCATTGCTCATCCGAAAACCAGAAGAAATCCACCATCTGCCATGCCTCCTCGCTGGAGACAC
>NZ_BTGP01000040.1:0-804 GCF_042854385.1 Erythrobacter sp. MTPC3 | reverse complement strand
GTGATCGACGCGGCGTTCCTCGACATGCCGTGGTATGGCAGCCGGCAGATGGTCCGGCACCTGCGCCGAGGCGGCTATGATGTTGACCGACGACGTGTGCGGCGGCTGATGGGCAAGATGGGCCTGTCGCCGATCTACCAGCGACCGCGCACGAGTGATCCGCATCCGCAGCATCGGATTTATCCGTATCTGCTGCGCAAGCTGGAGATAGTGCGACCGAACCATGTGTGGTGTGCGGATGTGACCTACATCCCGATGCGCCGAGGGTTCCTGTACCTGGTCGCGGTGATGGACTGGGCGACCCGCAAGGTCTTGGCCTGGCGCCTGTCGAACACGATGGATGCGGGCTTCTGCGTGGCGGCTTTGGAGGAAGCGCTGGCGCGCTTCGGTCGTCCCGAGATCTTCAATACGGATCAGGGTAGTCAGTTCACTTCGCTAGCCTTCACCAGCGTGCTGCGGGATGCCGAGGTGCGGATCAGCATGGACGGCCGAGGCCGCTGGATGGACAACGTGTTCATCGAGCGGCTGTGGCGATCTCTCAAATATGAATGCGTTTATCTCCACGCCTTCGAGACCGGTTCGGAGCTGCGCACTGGCCTTGCTCGTTGGATCACCTACTACAACACGCAGCGACCGCACTCGGGTCTAGCGGGGCAGACCCCGGCAGAGGCCTATGGACGGATCGACGCTTCAGATCATGGGGGGCATGCCCCCCATGATCTGATGACCAGACTGGCGGCATAATCACATCCGGGATTAGCTTAACTTCGCCGCCAACCTGTCCAAGAAGACGGGACCACCTCA
>NZ_BTGP01000039.1:0-846 GCF_042854385.1 Erythrobacter sp. MTPC3 | reverse complement strand
TAGGCCGTAAACTCATAAACTGACTTGCGCGGCGCGGGCGCGGTTGATTCAAGGCTTCGGGAAGGAGCTTTGGATGACGCGTCGTAGATTTGAACTGACCGATGATGAGTGGCTGGTGATCGAGCCGTTGTTGCCGAACAAGCCTCGCGGGGTTCCGCGTGTGGATGACCGGCGGGTCATCGACGGGATATTGTGGCGCTTTCGCACGGGCAGTCCTTGGGCTGATATTCCCGAGCGCTATGGCCCACATACCACCTGCTACAACCGTTTCGTGCGCTGGCGCAAAGCCGGTGTGTGGGACCGCCTTCTCGAAGCGGTGAGCCAAGCCTTCGACGGCGAGTTGGTCATGATCGACAGTTCTTCCATCCGGGTCCACCAGCACGGTGCGACCCTAAAAAGGGGGACCCAAATCGCTGCATGGGACGTTCCCGGGGCGGTTTGACAACCAAGATCCATGCCCTGGTTGATGGTCGCGGCCTGCCGATCCAACTGCATCTGTCCGAAGGCCAGGCGAGCGATTGCCGTGAGGCCGAGAGGCTGCTGGCCGCCGTGCCGAACGCCACCACCTTTCTCGCCGATAAGGCTTATGACAGCGATGCCATTCGCAGTCAGATCACCGCGCAGGGTGGCTTCGCCAACATCCCAGTCAAGCGCAATCGTCGCAAAGGCTTCGCGTTCAGCAGCTTCCTGTATCGCTACCGTAATCTGGTCGAGCGTTTCTTCGGGAAACTCAAAAACGCCAGAGGCTTGGCCACCAGATACGACAAACGAAGCGATAACTTCCTCGCTGCCATCAAGCTCTTCTGCACACGCCTATGGATCGCCGCTAATGAGTCTACGCCCTAG
>NZ_BTGP01000038.1:0-857 GCF_042854385.1 Erythrobacter sp. MTPC3 | reverse complement strand
CACTAGGCCGTGTTGACAAAAGATTTCAGCCATAGTCGCGCCGCGGCAAGGTTGAGGAAGCTCTCGAAGGAGAGGACAGTCTTGTCGTAGCGGGTTGCTATACGTCGCTGCTGCTTGAGCTTGCCGAACATGCGCTCGACGCGGTTGCGATCCCGATAGCGACGATAGTCTGGGTGCTCTGGGACCTTGCGGTTCGAGCGGGGCGGGATGATCGGCAGGATGCCCTGGATCAGCAAGCTCTCCCGGAAGCGATCCCCATCATAGCCCTTGTCCGCCAGCAGTGCTTTGGGTTTGGGCAATGGCAGCGCCATCAGCGGTTCGGCAGCGGTGTAATCGGAGGCCTCGCCACCAGTCAGGACGAAGCCGACAGGAAGTCCTTGATTGTCGCAGCGGGCGTGGATTTTGCTCGTAAAGCCGCCGCGTGATCGACCAAGAGCGTTCGCACAAGCCCCCCTTTTCCGCCCGCTGCCGAGACATGGCCGCGAACGGAAGTGCTGTCGATCATGTGCTGCCAGTCGTCGGTGAGACCCAGATCGACCAGCGTTTGCAGGAGAGCATCCCAGACGCCCTGTTCGGCCCAGCGCCGGAACCGGACATAGACCGAGTTCCACTTGCCGTAGCGCTCATGCATGTCGCGCCAGGGGCAACCGACGCGCAGCACGTGGAGCATGCCGTTGAGGAAGCGTCGGTTATCGCCCGCTGGCCGCGCCCATCGACCTCGTTCAGACGGCAGCAGCGGACCGATCAGCTCCCATTCCGCGTCCGACAAATCCCCGCGACCCATGACTGCTCCTCAAAAAGCAGTCTTGAATCAGAACCAAGCGGGTTTGGGAATCCCTTTTGTCAACACGACCTAG
>NZ_BTGP01000037.1:0-881 GCF_042854385.1 Erythrobacter sp. MTPC3 | reverse complement strand
GGCTCTGTTGCAAAAATCGTGAAGCTTGAGCATGCTTGGCGGAGATTGGACGGACGGAACGATGACGGATTTCAAGTGGCGCCATTTCCAGGGTGATGTGATCCTGTGGGCGGTGCGCTGGTATTGTCGCTATCCGATCAGCTATCGCGACCTTGAGGAAATGCTGGCGGAACGCGGCATTTCGGTCGACCATACGACGATCTATCGCTGGGTCCAGTGCTACGCCCCGGAGATGGAGAAGCGGCTGCGCTGGTTCTGGCGGCGTGGCTTTGATCCGAGCTGGCGCCTGGATGAAACCTACGTCAAGGTGCGGGGCAAGTGGACCTACCTGTACCGGGCAGTCGACAAGCGGGGCGACACGATCGATTTCTACCTGTCGCCGACCCGCAGCGCCAAGGCAGCGAAGCGGTTCCTGGGCAAGGCCCTGCGAGGCCTGAAGCACTGGGAAAAGCCTGCCACGCTCAATACCGACAAAGCGCCGAGCTATGGTGCAGCGATCACCGAATTGAAGCGCGAAGGAAAGCTGGACCGGGAGACGGCCCACCGGCAGGTGAAGTATCTCAATAACGTGATCGAGGCCGATCACGGAAAGCTCAAGATACTGATCAAGCCGGTGCGCGGTTTCAAATCGATCCCCACGGCCTATGCCACGATCAAGGGATTCGAAGTCATGCGAGCCCTGCGCAAAGGACAGGCTCGCCCCTGGTGCCTGCAGCCCGGCATCAGGGGCGAGGTGCGCCTTGTGGAGAGAGCTTTTGGCATTGGGCCCTCGGCGCTGACGGAGGCCATGGGCATGCTCAACCACCATTTCGCAGCAGCCGCCTGATCGGCGCAGAGCGACAGCCTACCTCTGACTGCCGCCAATCTTTGCAACAGAGCCC
>NZ_BTGP01000036.1:0-925 GCF_042854385.1 Erythrobacter sp. MTPC3 | reverse complement strand
AGCTTGTCGAGCATATGCCGACTGGCGAGGAAGCCGACACCCCCTTTGAGGAGGATGTCGCGGACACCATACGGTCCTTCGGTTTCCTTGCAGATCCACAGGTGGGATCAGCAGGCTTCAAGATTGATTTGGGCGTCCGCCACCCTGACAGACCGGGGAGTTATTTGCTGGCGGTTGAGTGCGACGGAGCCACATACCATTCGGCCCTGTGGGCACGCGAGCGCGATCGCCTCCGTCAAAGCGTGCTGGAGCATCTGGGATGGCGCTTCCATAGGATATGGAGCACCGACTGGTTTTATAATCGCGAACGTGAAATCAAGCGCCTCCGCGAAGCATTGGAAAGCGCCAAGCGAGACCAAGAGGATGGTTCACCTCCGAAGACTATCGAGAAACCCGAAGGTGCGCCGAACCGGACTCATGAAGAACCTGTCGCCCCACTTCCCGAAGTGGAAGAACGACAAATGCCTAGATATGAGCGGGCATACTTCCCCACCGCATCGAACTGTGAACCGCATGAGGCTCATCCTTATGAATTGCGTGAATTGGCATTGAAGGTCGTGGAATTCGAGGGACCGATTTCTGCAGAAGAGACGGCACGAAGAATATCGTCTTGTTACGGTCGCGAACGTGCAGGCAGACGCATCCAGTCTGTAGCGCTCGATGCGCTTCAAACTCTCAAAAGCAGCGGTTCGATTCTCTATGATGATGGCTTCTATTTTACGCAGGCGCAGCGTGATGAGACGCCTGTGCGAGACCGGACGGATGAAGCCGGCGCCACACTCAAAGCAGAGTCGATCTCGCTGCTTGAAATCCGTGCGGCTTTGAAAATCGCGCTGGCGGACAATGCGGGCGCTGAAGCTGATGATCTTATTCGTGCTACCGCGAGACTACTGGGATTTAAGCGGGTGGGATCTGACCTCCGAGC
>NZ_BTGP01000035.1:0-965 GCF_042854385.1 Erythrobacter sp. MTPC3 | reverse complement strand
CTTCATTGACCTCGTGTTATCATCGCAAAGCAAGAGTGAGAGCTGATTGCGTAGGGCAGAGCACGAGACCTTTTGGTCCGTAACTCGATACCAGTCCGGCATTTGTCGCGAACAGTCCTGAACCAGCTCAGCTGAGGCCGGCAACGCGCGCTCGCGAAGGGCCGTGTTGGCAGCTGCGCTGCCTGCCCGCACCACCCCTGCGAGCGGCGTTTCCCTTCGGTCTTTCAGACCTTCGGTGCGGTCCTCCCATGACCTGTTTCTCTTGGATGTCCGCAAGCCGGAGATGGTCTCCGGTCAAGCGCAAAAGGAGCACCATCATGACCAACATCGCTATTCTCACAGGCCGCCTCGCACGCGATCCTGAAACCCGTCAGACCAATGGCGGAACCAGCATCACGGCAATCACGGTCGTCACCGATCGCCAGGCCCGAAATGCCCAAGGCAAGACCTACAAAAATGAGAACGGATACACAGCCAAGGAAAGCGAGTTTCACCGCGTGACCTGCTTCAACGGTCTGTCGAAAACCGTCGCCGAACACTGCACCAAAGGTCAGCTCATTTCGGTAGAGGGCCGCATCCATTACACGCAGTGGGACGATGCCGATGGCGTCACCCGCTACGGCACCGAAATCCTTGCAGACAAGGTCGATTTCCTGTCACGCGGGAAGGGTCCAAGCGAAGACTGATCGAGCTCAAATTCTGCCAGCTCTTGTGAGGCTCCGTCGCAATGCGACGGGGCCTTTTCCTTTGCAATCCGCTACAGGAACGCGAGCAATTCTGATGCTCCGGTTTTGGCCTTCGCCCGGAATTTTCACCAGCTTCAAGCACCAGGACAGTTTGATAGCTGCTGATGGCTATTTGGTCCCCATTTCGGAACAAAGCCAGAAAAGGCGGCGCAGGGATAGCTAATTGCTCAGGGCCGCGCGGCCTTTTTCTTACCAATTAAATCTCTAAGAATCAGCCGA
>NZ_BTGP01000034.1:0-1000 GCF_042854385.1 Erythrobacter sp. MTPC3 | reverse complement strand
GGCGCGGACATCAGTCGCGCTCGTTCGCGATCGACTCGGGATAGCTGATGACCGCTTCGAAGAAGGATGGGACGATGCGCAACTAGCCGAAATCGCCGGCGCTCTGGCGCAGATGTCAGGGGCAATAGAACGGTATTCAGAGTGGGCCGCCCTTATCGACGCTCGCGCAAAGGTAGACGCCGCTGGTCCGGGCACTCTCGCTGATCGCATGGCAGCTGGCGAATGCGATGCCGATGCGGCTGTCGTCGAACTCAAATTTGCTAGGGCTGAGGCGATTTGGGAACGGGCACTAGAGGCCGAACCGGCGTTGCGGGAGCTCAGCAGCGTCGATCGCAACGTCCTGGTCAAAGACTTTACCAAACTCGAGAAGCAACATCTGCGGGACAATGTAACGCATATTGTCGCCAATCATCTCGGTCAGCTCCCGCGCGGTGCGTTGGGAGAAATGAAGGTGTTGCGCGGCGAGATGGGGAAAAAACGTGGCCACAAAGCGCTTCGTCGTCTGTTTTCGGAGGCACCAAATGCCATCCAGCGCATAAAACCGGTGCTGTTGATGAGCCCTATCTCGGTAGCGCAATATCTGACACCGGGGACGCTCTCTTTCGATCTGTTGCTGATCGATGAAGCCAGTCAGGTGCGCCCCGAGGATGCGCTCGGGGCGATCGCCCGTGCTAGCCAGATCGTCGTCGTCGGCGATCAAAAACAGCTCCCACCGACCTCCTTCTTCGACAGACTGACCAGTGCCAACCAAGATGAGGACGACGATGAACAGCTCGAAGACGAGGATTTGCTTGGTGGCGCCGCCCAGCTGGCAGAGCTGGAAAGCATCCTGACCCTGTGTGAGGCGCGCGGCCTCGGTGCCCGGCTGCTCGAATGGCACTATCGATCGCGGGATCCTTCGCTTATTCGCGTGTCGAACCGCGAATTCTACGCGGACCGCTTGATACTCCCACCTTCGCCATTGGAGAAAGACCCAGCTTACGGCCTCGTTTTCACCCAG
>NZ_BTGP01000033.1:0-1270 GCF_042854385.1 Erythrobacter sp. MTPC3 | reverse complement strand
TGACGTGACCCCCAGCTTTCCTCCAGCTGGGATTAGAGCCGAGCCGTTTTGTTGCGCATGAGCGCGGTTGAAGCAATGGGCTGCGTAGCGGAGCCCGTAGGGCGTAGCGAAGCAGGCCATTGCTTATTCAGTTCGGCGGCGAACGCTGCCGGGGTTGCATAGCCAAGAGATGAGTGCGGTCTCTCCCGGTTGTAGTCCTCGACCCAGGCGGCGATCTCGACGCGGGCATGAGCAAGGCTGAGGAACAGCGTCTCGTTCAGCAGCTCGTCGCGCATCCGGCCGTTAAAGCTCTCGCAGAAGCCGTTTTGCACAGGCTTGCCCGGCGCGATGTAATGCCATTCCACGCCGATCTCACCGCACCATGCCAGCACCGCATTGCTGGTGAGCTCGGTGCCGTTATCGCTCACGATCATGCCGGGCTTGCCGCGCTCGGCGATCAGATCGGCCAGTTCGCGCACCACCCTGCGACCGGAGATCGATGTGTCCGGCACCGCTCGCAGGCACTCCCTGGTCACATCGTCGACGATGTTGAGCACGCGGAACCGTCTTCCTGACGCCATCTGATCATGCACAAAGTCCAGGCTCCAGCGCTGGTTCGGCAGCGCTAGAACCGGAGCCGGCGCCCTGATCCCGACAGCACGCTTGCGGCTACGTCGCCGCCTGACCGCCAGCCCCTCCTCCTGGTAGAGACGCTGGGTCTTCTTGCGGTTGATCATCACGCCCTCCCGGCGCAGCAGGATGTGCAGACGGCGGTAGCCGAACCGGCGACGCTGGTTCGCCAGCTCGCGCAGCTTCTCACGAAGCGCGGCGTCATCGTCCCTAGTGGAACGGTAACGCACACTCTTGCGATCGGCATCGATGACCCGGCACGCCCGCCGCTCGCTCATCCCATGGCAGTCCTGGAGGTGAGCAACAGCTTCCCGCTTCGCGGCGGGCGTCAGAACTTTTTTGCCAAGAGATCCTTCAAGGCAGCCTGGTCGAGCATCGCATCCGCCAGCAAGCGCTTGAGCTTTGCGTTCTCGCTCTCGAGCGCCTTCAACCGCCGAGCCTCGGACACCTCCAGCCCGCCATACTTTGACTTCCAGTTGTAGATCGTCGCTTCGGACACGCCGTGCCGACGGGCCAGGTCAGCGGTCTTCGCTCCCGCCTCGACCTCCTTCAGTACGCCAATGATCTGCTCTTCTGAAAACCTCGTTCTCTTCATCTCGTCCGTCCTTCTGTCAGGGCCGGACTCTAATCGAGACTGGAGGAAAATCAGGGGGTCACGTCA
>NZ_BTGP01000032.1:0-1341 GCF_042854385.1 Erythrobacter sp. MTPC3 | reverse complement strand
AAAGCAGATGGGGTGGATGGCTCCCGCTCCCGGCATCTAAGTGCCAAAGTGTGGACGCTATCGGAGCGTCCACGAGCAAAAAGGAGCCACCCATGATGGAGATTAGCACGATCGGCCTTGATCTGGCCAAGAGCATTTTTCAGGTTCACGCGGTTGATGCGTCCGGCGAGATCGTCGTTCGCAAGGCGCTGAGACGAGCGCAGGTGCGGACCTTCTTTGCCAAGCTTCCGCCGTGCCTGATCGGCATGGAAGCGTGCGGCACGTCGCACCATTGGGCGCGCGAGCTGGCGAAGCTCGGGCACAAGGTGAAGCTGATGCCGCCTGCTTACGTGAAGCCCTATGTGAAGCGCGGCAAGACCGATGCTGCCGATGCCGAAGCGATCTGCGAGGCGGTCATGCGACCGAGCATGCGGTTCGTGCCGGTGAAGTCGGCGGAGCAGCAGGCGGCGCTGGCATTGCACCGAACGCGCGATCTACTGGTCAAGCAGCGCACCCAGCTGGTGAACATGGTTCGCGGCTTGCTGGCCGAGTTCGGGATCGAGATGGCACGCGGTCTGCACCATGCTCTGAGATTGGCCGCACGGCTCTCGGCAGGCGACGCCCCAGAGGTGCCGACGCTTGCCCAGCGGGTCGTGAAGAGCCTGGCCGATCAGATTGGTGCACTGCAGGTCCAGTTGGCGGCTCTTGAGAAGGAACTGCTCGCTTGGCACCGATCGAACGAGCTGTCCCAGCGCCTGGCAACCATCCCGGGTGTCGGTGTAATCTCGGCGAGCGCGCTTGCCGCTTCAGTCGTCGAGCCCGAACGCTTCCGCTCAGGTCGGCAGTTCGCAGCATCGCTCGGGCTCACACCGCTTCAGAACTGTTCGGGCGGCAAGGAGCGGATGGGTCGGATCTCGCGCATGGGAGACCGTTATCTGCGCCGGCTGCTGGTAATCGGTATGACCTCGCTGATCCGCCGGGCAAGAGCGAGACCGGACTCGGTCGATCCACGCATCGCCGCTATGCTCGAACGCAAGCCGGCGCGCGTCGTCACGGTCGCTGCCGCGAACCGCACTGCGCGCGTGGCCTGGGCCATCATGACGCGTGGCGGAACCTATCAGGCACCCGCGCGGGCGGCTGCCACATGAACAGATAGAACGAAGGAGACAGACTTCACGAGGTTGCGAGGACGATGAGAGATGATGGCGCACCGGTCAGACCGGGAGCCGGGACACCCCGCTGAATGTCCAAGGCATCAAAGCCTGCAAAGCAGAGTGGGACCCAGCTCGCGGATACCATCATGGCCAGTGGTCAAATGTTCGACCGCACAAACAGGCCGGACAGAAGACTGCACCCGACCAA
>NZ_BTGP01000031.1:0-1718 GCF_042854385.1 Erythrobacter sp. MTPC3 | reverse complement strand
AGCTTCGGGAAAGCAAAGTGCCGCGCTGGCGCGGCTCTATCGGGGCGCGGGTATGCCTCGCACCCGGCGCACCAGGGCAGCGTTCACCGGGACGATGGCCAGGTGCGCCCCTCGATCATGCCGCCGATTGCGGGCATGATCGTTCACACAATGGCGTCGGAACGATCCGCCGCGCGGATCCTCCGTCATTTCGGCGGATTGGGAATCAATCCCCGGCTGATTGGGAGCGGCGCGCCTGGGCGAAGGGAACCGCAGCCCAGGCGCGCCGCGAAAATCAGGGGAAGAACAGTTTGGCCAGCGCCGCGCCTGCACCTAGCAGGGCGGCGCTGGCGATCATCGCCTGAAAGATCGAATTACGGTTGGCGAGCCGCGTTTCTTCGCGGCGCTGCTCAATCTCCGCCCGATGGCGAGCCGCATTCTCAAGCGCCTCGTCAATGCGAGCCATCTGCTCGCGGATATTGAGTTCCTTGGGTTCTACCTGTGTCGCCATGATATGTTCCTTGTCGAGTAATATAGAGGGTTCGCGGTCAGAATGCGAATGCTTCCTGTCCGCTCGCCTGCGTGTAGGTGGCGCTGTCGCCAGCGGCGTAGCGGGCGCGTCCGTTCTCGGTCCATTGCAGGAAACCTGCCCGGTCGTGCGCGAACCAGCCCTGTTCGATGCCAAGGATCATGCACCATGCCTGATCCTCGCCGCACAGGCTGCGCCCGGTATTGATCGGCCAATGTGTTGACCGCTCGGATTTGCACTCTTTGGGTTCATCGCACTGCAAGAGGATCGCTACGGCGTCCTCCGGTTCGGTTGCGCCCATTTCCTCCATGATCGTGCGCGCCTCGGCGGTGCTGATATAGCCGCGCCCCTGCCGGTCCTCGTTAGGCGAGTAGCGGCATCCGTAGGAAACGGCGTGGAATATATCGCCCATTGTGGTGTGAAGCTGGGTCGCCAGCAATTCGCGCCATTTGCCTGCGCTAATCAGGTCCACCGAATGCCACCAGCGCGCGGTAGGGGCTGCGGAATAGCCATAGCGGTTGGCAACGCCATCGCGGGCAATCTCGATCCCTAGAACGCTCTCAACGTGCTTCACAAAGGGGTGGGCTGCAAGTTCGGGGTGCATCAGGCCAATCTTGCGCGGCTCGCCTGCCTCCGGTGCCACCACTTCGATGGGAAAGCGAAACTGGCGTGAGGGGAGATTCCACGGTGCATCAAGCGGGAAGTCGTGCGGGACGCTAAGGCTGTGGTTCATGTCCAGCAGCAGCCGGTTGGGGGCAAAGCCTGCATCAATGATGCGCTGGCCCAGCTCGTCGTTCTGTTCGGTTGTCATTGCCTTATCCTTCATCGACAATGAGGGTGAAATCGCTCGCGCCATGCGCCAGCAATTCCCCAAGGATGGCTGTCAGGGTTTCGCCGCGCTCGCTGTCGGCAAGCTGCACAGTGTCATGCAGCAAGGCCAGATCGTCGCGGGACAGTTCGATGTAGCGTTTATGGCTCATGCCGCACCTGCCATCGCGCTCAAGCGCGCGGACAGGTCGCCAAGGGTGCGTTCGGTCGCATAGCTGAAGCATCCGCCAGCGGCGCGGGACAGGGGTTCATGGTAATAGGTTTCCCAGCCCTTGCCGCCACGCCTGATCCGCATGGCGTAGGAGGTCTTGCCTGCCATCGCGTAGCCGACATATTCCCCGGCCTTGAAACCGCTTTTCTCGATGTTCGGAAGGTTCCGCAT
>NZ_BTGP01000030.1:0-2132 GCF_042854385.1 Erythrobacter sp. MTPC3 | reverse complement strand
CTCGCAAATGTGTATCGAAGATCGTGGATCCTCAGGCCCGGCAGTCCGGCCTCATCGCGGAACTGCCGCCAGAAACCATCGATGGAGCGCATGGGCCTTCGATAAGGTGTATTCCAGAACACCCATGGGATTTTCCTGTGGCGCGGGATTGTATCAATGATGGTCCTCGCCTCATCCCCCATCCACACCATTCGGGGACCGGTCTTGCCGTGGCGCAGCTTGATCCGCGTCCCGTGGATGTCGTTCCAGTGCAGGCCGAGGATTTCACCGCGCCTGCACCCGGTTAGCAAAAGAAGCGTTGCCGCTTTTGCTGCCAGCGAACGCATGGCGTGATCGCCGTCGCCCGCTCGTGCGAGCACCGACCCTAGGCGTGCAAGCTCTTTATATGTCAGAAACCGCTCGCAGTGGCGGCGGCGGTTCATGCGAACTACGCGGCACGGATTAGTGTTCTCCAGCCTGTAACCCCATGCTTCGGCCTTGTTGAGCATCAGGTTTAGCAAGCCGAGCGCCATATTAGCCGCGCCGGGGCTGGTCTGCCGGTTCACCTCGGCAAACCACTTCGTCACATGCTCCTCGTTGAGTTCATCGATACAGAGCTCCGCGAACGCATTCTGGAGGTACAAGCGGCGATAGCTGCCGTTAATGGCGTAGGTCTTGGCCGACCACCGCCGCGCCCACTTTTGCCAAAACTCGTCGAGGAAGTCGGTATAGCGCGGAGCCGAGCGTATCCGCTTGCGGTTTGTAGCCGGGTTCTCACCCGTCCGCGCATGGGCTAGCACCATCCGCGCCACCTGCGTTGCCTGTGTGCGCGTGATGACCGACGCTGGCCCAAGCGTCACCGTCCGCAGCTTGCCACCCATCCGCGTCTGCACGATGTAAACGTTCCTGCCCGACGCGTAGTGACGGATGCCTAACCCGTGCTCGCTGGCGAGCCAGGTTGTGGTGCGCGGTTTGCCCTTCGGAATGCGGATCAAACTGACGTCCGCGCCAACTTTGGCCAGCGCATCGTCGACCACTTGCCTGAGCGCGAGCACGGTCATGTTTGAAGACCAATGGCGGATGCCAGCGAACCTGACACGCGCTGCGCAGCGTCAGCGACGAACTCGTCAGCGAGGTGGGCGTATTTGGCAGAAGTTTCGGGCAAAACGTGCCCAAGCAGCTTGCCGATGGTCGCAAGAGGCACATCGCCCATAATGGCGGTCGAGGCAAAGCTGTGCCGCAGATCATGAATGCGCACATCGGGGAGCGCACAGCGGCGACGGAATCTGGTCCACCACATGCCGACGTTGATGGGCTTGGTGCCAGCGTGATCGGGAAATACGAACGGGCACCTGTCTTGCCTCTCAATGTTGCCCAGCACCGAAAGCGCTTGACTGTTGAGCCAGATGATCTTGGGTCCGGTCTTGCTGTCAGGGAGCACAAGGCGCGGCGGCTTTACCCACTCCCAGCGCAGCTTTTCGATCTCGCTTCGTCGAGCCCCGGTGTAGAGCAACAGCCGGATAATCGCGACCTGCTTGGGAGCTTCATTTTCGCAAGCGCGCAGTTCGGTGCCGATGCGCGCATACTCGCTTGGGCTGAGATACCGTTCCATTGCCTGCCGCTTGTAGCGCGGAATGCCGCGACAAGGGTTTGATCCCTTACGGCGCATTCTCAGCGCCTCGGCATATTTGAGCAGGGAGGCAAGAACAGGGACCGCGCGATTGAAGCGCGCTTCCCTCTCGCCCGCGCAGGCATCGCGCCAGCGCACGACATCCGCCCTCGAAACATCAGCAACCGGAATATCGCCAAAGTGCGCGGCCAGATCAATTCTCCAGGCATTCGCATTGCGCTTCGCGGTCGATGGTTTCCAGACCCTTGCGAGATCATCGAAATGGGTCGTGACGAAATCGTTCATAGTAGGGGTCGATTCGATCGCCACTCGCTTGGGCAGGCCGTCGAGAGCGGCTTCCGCCAGCAAGCGTCTCGCCTGCGCTCGTGCCAGTACAGCATCGACATCATCGGTCTTTCCGAGCGTGATCCTGCGGTGCTTGCCGCGATGCCTGAGCCGAACGAACCAGAAATAGTTGCCGCTGGGCCGGACCCGCATTCCGAAGCCCGGAAGTTCGGTGTCCCAGATGCAGTATTCGCTCGTT
>NZ_BTGP01000029.1:0-2652 GCF_042854385.1 Erythrobacter sp. MTPC3 | reverse complement strand
TGACCAATTTCGCACAGATGACCCCCGAAGAACGGGAAGCATACGCCGAGCGCGTGGCGGTTCTCAATGACCGCTTGCGGGCCAGCCCTAACAACAACCTGCTGGGCAGGATCGTGATGACACAGGGCATTCAAGCCATGATCGAAGATAGCGCCGCATCGCCGTTCTGGTTCGATCAAGGCAACCTGCTGCGGATCGTGCGCGATTACTCCGATTTCACAGGCGACAATGACCCCTACGGCCAGCGCGATTTCGGTATCTTCGATTGGAAGGAAACGCGCTGCTACTGGAAGATCGACTATTACGATCAGGCGCTTGTTTACGGATCGGATGACCCCGCCGACCCGTCAGTAACATACCGCATCCTCACCATTCTTCGGGCCGACGAATACTGATCGGCCATCACCGGGGCGGCAGTCGTGCCGCCCTGGACCTCCCCCATTCATTCAGGATTTACGACCATGACAAAGACCACCACCAGCACCGTTGCGCTCTCCACCCTCACCCTCGCCCCCGCCAATGTCAGGCGCGTGGCACCGAGCGCGGAGGGGATCGAGCAGCTTGCGGCCAACATCGCGGCCAATGGCATCATGCAGAATCTTGGCGTTTACAAAGAGCGCGGAAAGCACCGTGTTTTCTTTGGCGGGCGGCGCTTGCGCGCACTGGAAGCCTTGCGCGAAGCAGGCAAGATCGAGGCGGATTATCCGGTTCCCGTCACCATTCGCACGAAGGCCGACGCTATTGAATTGTCGCTGTCCGAGAACGCACAGCGCGAAGCGATGCACCCCGCCGATAGCGTCAGGGCATTCAATGAATTGCGAGCCAAGGGCCAGAGCGCCGAGGATATTGCGGCGCGGTTCGGCTATTCGGTTTCGCACGTTCGCAAGCTGCTGGCGCTTGGCGCACTCGCCCCCTCATTGCTCGATGCAATGGGCGAGGATCGCTTGAGCATCGAGACAGCCCGCGCGCTCACCGTGACCGATGACCACGCCTTGCAGGAGCAGCTTTTTGAAGCACATGGCGACCGGGCATGGAAAATCCGCGAAGCCCTCACCGACGACAAGCTGGCGACCGGCGATGGCCTGTTTATCTTTGTCGGAGCCGAGGCATACGCCGAGGCTGGCGGCACGATCACCGCCGACCTCTTTGCAAAGCAGGGCGATGGTTATGCCGATGACGCCGAACTGGTCGAAAAGCTGGCCATTGCGAAGCTGGAAGGCGTTGAGCAGGAATTGAGGGACTTGGGCTGGAAGCAGGTCGAGGTTTCGCTTTCGCACCCCTACAACCTCTATTCGCTCCCCTCCCTTTTCCCCGTCAAGCGCGATGCGACCGACGAGGAAGCGGCGCGGATCGAGGAACTGCACGAGCGCATTGCTGAAATCGAGGACAGCGAACCGACCGGCGAGGAACTTGAGCAGTTGCACGACGAACTGGAACAGATCGAGCAGGCCCGCTTGTCCTTCCCCGCCGAATTGCGGGAACAGAACGCGGTTTATGCCTATCTTGACCATGCGGGAGCCTTGCAGACCCGCCATGTCCGGTTGCAGCGCGAAGGGGCTGGCAGCGGGGAGAAGAAGGCCAAGGCCGATGAAGGGCCATATTCCAAGGCGCTGGTCGAGCAGCTTACCGGCATTCGCACACTGGCCTTGCAGGAGGCCGTTGCGAGCGACCCCGCGCTGGCGCTAGACGTGCTGCTGGACACCCTCACCGCCCAGCTTGTGCATGGTGCCTATTCCTACGATCTAGCCTCGCAGATCGCAGCCCAGCAAACCCGCCCTGCCGTTGACGATGACCTTATGACCAACAGCACGATCCGGCGCGTGGAAGATTCGATGGTGGAACGCTTTGCCGATATTCCCGCCGCTGGCAGGTTCGAGGCAATCAGGGCAATGGCCGAGGATGACAAGATGCAGCTACTCGCGGCCCTTGTTGCATCGAGCCTCAACGCCACAATTCCGCACGGCTACAGCGCCGACAAGCGCATTGCCAATGCCGACACCTACGCCGATGCGGCCAGTCTCGACATGAGCCGCACCTGGACCCCGCCCGTCGCCTTTTTCGACCGGATGCGGAAAGGCAAGATGCTTGAAGTGCTGGCGCAGGAATGCGGCGACGGAGCCGTTGAGAACTGCAAGAAGATGAAGGGCGCGGACCTCGCTGTTGCGATGGCCGACCGCCTGCCATCGGACTGGATTCCGCAGCCGATGCAGTCTAAGAAGGTTTCACCCAAGCAGGACGAGGACGAAGGCGAAATGTCCCGTTCCGCTTGATGTGCAGGCCGATGGCGCGCCCCCGCGCCATCGGCCCCCTTACAAAGTCAGTCTTTGGGTCCAAAAATCGGGGCGCGCTGTTTCCACAGCGCGCCCTTTTTGCCGTTCCGGCGCAACATTCCGATCATGGCTCTTGACCTCTTCCTGGGGCGCGGTGCTTCATTGCCTGCATGGCCGCTAATTATCATCGCCCGAAGCCGGTTGACCCGCTCTGGTATCGGGAAAATTGCTGGCTGCGGATTTGCTGCGGGTGCGGCCATGCAGTGAGCGAACAGCTTGGCCAATTTGCCGCGCGGCACCGAGTTGCGCGCTCCACCCTCGCCTACGAGCTGATTGATCGACTGCGTTGCAGTCGTTGCGGGAATCATCCAGCTACGGCGGA
>NZ_BTGP01000028.1:0-2766 GCF_042854385.1 Erythrobacter sp. MTPC3 | reverse complement strand
TTTGCCATCGTTGGAAGGTCAAGGGGTGGTCTGAGCCGATTAGAACGCTGTGCGCCGGGCGAACTTCTTTCTTCTATTAGATAATCAACCCCGGAATGGAGTGGTGTTGCCACGCCGCAGGCTACTCTTTTGCGGTCGATGAAAGCCGCGCTTGACCTTCCAACGATGAGAAGGCGCATATTACCCTCGAAGCTTTGTTGGCGGATGATCACGGATTGCCTGCTCTTGCCCGTTCCATCGAACGCAAATTCGTAGCGACGACTGATCGGTCGGTAAGACGGCCATCTGGCGAACGGCGGGCGAGGCTTACTAGAATCGAAGACAGGAGAGAATGACCGATGGCCTGGGGTATCGCCGCAGTGATGATCGTGATCGTGTCGTGGATCTTTTACCGGTATTTCGCGCCAACCGGCTGGCGGGAATGGACTGGCGCAGGGCTCGTCCAAGCCTTCATAATCGCTCTTTATGCTGAAATGTTCGGCTTCCCTTTGACCGTATACCTTCTCATACGATCGTTCGGGATTGATCGGGAATATGTCAGCGCCAATCTGTGGTCTACACTCGTGGGTCTGGGCGAAACCGGGATGTTTGTCTCGATGCTGATAGGCTACTCGCTAGCCTTCATCGGCGTGGGAATGTTCATTCACGGATGGCGCGCGGTCTATAGGGCGCGTCACGACGAACGGCTTGTCACCGATGGACTATATCGTTTCGTACGGCACCCGCAGTATACCGGGTTGTTTCTCGCCCTGTTCGGAGAAGGCGTCATTCACTGGCCGACAATCTTTTCGGTCGTTCTCTTCCCGGTCATCGTGCTCGCCTACTATCTTCTCGCGCGCAAGGAAGAACGCGGCATGATCCGTAAATTTGGCGACGAGTATCGCGCTTATATGCGCAAGGTTCCAATGCTGCTGCCACGCCCCCGTCGTTGGAAAGAGCTGGCCAAGAAATCGCAGCAGCCAAGAAGCTAACAGGACCTGGACCGAGCGCCAACTCTGAATACCCATATCAAGAGAAACGGCGCTGGACCCGGCGAACGTTAGGCGTGAAATTTCGGGGTGGAGGATAATTGTCCTGCACCTGCCTGCGCGTCCTTCATACAGAGAAGTTTCGGGGTCTTCCGTGCCTTTAACGGCTGATGTCCAATGGGCCGTCTTGACCTTCCCATGATGGGAAGGGCTACATTGTGGGTCGAACCTAAATCTGCCGCTGCGGAGATGCTCTCTATGCAATCAAAAGAATCACGATTGACGCGCCGCGCGGTCCTCGCCGGTTCCGGTGCTCTGGCCGTTGGCGGCGGATTGGCCGCCGTTCTGGGAGCCGGAGGTAGAACGCCGGTGGGTGCCAGCACAACCGCCGGTCGCCGCGTCCTCAAAACCGTAACGACCAGCGCGCCACTTATCGACAAAGCCTTTCAAATACCGGTGTGGGGTTACAATGGCTCGGTACCGGGTCCTGCTCTCAGGCTTGGGCAGGGAGAGGCCTTCGAGGTCCTGCTGGAAAACGCTCTGGAGGAAAAAACAACCATCCATTGGCACGGCGTTCGTGTTCCCAACGCGATGGATGGCGTTCCCCACCTCACCCAGCCCCCCGTGGAGCCCGGCGAAAGGTTCAGATATGCCTTTACGCCGGAGGATGCGGGCACTTTCTGGTACCATCCCCATCAGCGCAGCTTCGAGCAGGTCGGTCGCGGCCTCTACGGACCGCTCATTATTGAAGAGGCAGATCCGCCGCAGGTCGATCGCGACCTCGTCTGGATGCTCGACGACTGGAGGCTCAATGACCAGAGGCAAATAAGTGGAGGGTTCGGCAGGCGGCACGACGCGATGATGGCAGGCCGGATCGGCAACACGATCACTATCAACGGAAAGCCGTCGGCACCACTGATCGCGAGGCCGAATGAGCGGATCAGGCTGCGGCTCGTGAACGCTGCCAATGCCCGCATCTTCGGGCTCGATTTCGGTGAACTCGATCCAATGGTCGTCGCGCTCGACGGCCAGCCCGTCGAGCCTCACCGTCTAAGCGCGCCCCTGCTTCTCGGGCCGGCAATGCGGGCGGATCTGATCGTCGATTTCGATTATCCCGCCGGGACCCGGCATTCACTGCGCGATGTGTTCTATGATGGGCTGGAATACGAACTCACCACATTCGAGTGTCAGGGCAAAGAGGTCAGGGAAAGACGTCTGCCCGACCCCGCGCCGCTGCCGCCCAACCCTCTCGCCGAACCCGAACTGGCAACGGCCGAGCGGCACCGGATCATATTCGGTGGCGGGATGATGGGCATGATGGGGCGAACAGCCAGCGGCTCTGACGCGAGGAACGAGCAACGAACCGGCTCCGGCATGATGATGGGGCGGATGGGAGGTTCGGGAATGATGTCCGGAGGAATGATGGGCTGGACCGTCAACGGTGTTTCAGCGAGCGGCCATGTTCACGATCCGATTATTTCCGCCGCGCGAGGAACCACGCTTCTCCTCGACATGACCAATGAGACTGCGTGGTGGCACCCGATCCATCTGCATGGCCACAGTTTCCGCGTCTTGTCGCGCAATGGACAGCCGACACGATATCAAGAGTGGCAGGACACCGTCCTCATGGCGCCCGAAGAGCGCGTCGAGATCGCATTCGTAGCGGACAACCCGGGCGACTGGATGTTCCATTGCCATATTCTCGAACACCAGGCCGCAGGAATGATGGCCACCATTCGAGTTAACTAGGGTCCAGACCCATAAACAGGATTCCCAGCAGCGCCCTAATGTGATTCAC
>NZ_BTGP01000027.1:0-3105 GCF_042854385.1 Erythrobacter sp. MTPC3 | reverse complement strand
TGACTAAAGCCACCAACCGCAGCCGGAAATCCAAGGCCGTGCGGATCGACATTTACGAGGAAGTGACCAACCAGATTATTGCCATGCTGGAGGCTGGCACGAAACCTTGGGCACCGTCATGGGCGCAGGGTGCAGGCAGCTTCCCGCTTCGCTCTTGCGGCAAGCATTATCAGGGCATCAATATCCTGTTGCTTTGGGCAACCGCGATCACGCGCGGATATGCGAACCCCTATTGGATGACCTTCAAGCAGGCGCTGGAACTTGGCGGCAACGTCAAGAAGGGCGAGAAGGGAACCCGCGTTGTCTATGTCGGCCAGATCACAAAGAAGGACGATGACGCGCAGGCCGATGGCGATCAGGACGAACGCAAGGGCCGCGTTTTCCTCAAGCATTACACTGTTTTCAACGTGGGGCAGATCGAGGGATTGCCCGAAGGCAAATTCCCGACCCCGGAACCCGTCATTCAGAACAGGGAAGATCGTGACCAGAGCCTAGATGCACTGTTTGCAGCCTATGGTGTTCCGATCCACGAACAGGAGGGAGGCGCGTTCTATACGCCGCTAACCGACCGTATCACCATGCCGCACTTTGAGAGCTTCACCAGCGCCAACGCATTCTATGCCACGCTTGCACATGAAGCGATCCACAGCACCGGCCACCGTGACCGGCTCAACCGCGAAACCCTGCGTGACTACAGCAAGAGCCTTGCGATCAGGGCGCGCGAGGAACTGATTGCCGAAATCGGGGCATCCTTTGTCTGTGCAGCCATCGGCATGGAGCCGACGCAGCGCGAAGATCATGCCGCCTATGTGGCGCACTGGATCAGCCATTTGCGGAACGACAAGAAGGCCATTTTTCAGGCCGCGACCGCAGCACAGGCCGCAAGCGAATTGATCCTGAAAGCCAGCGAGGCCGAGGCCGAGCGGCACACCGCCTGACCCTACGGGGCGGCATCGAGCCGCCCCACCATCCAAATTTGAGGAATTTTCCATGCGTGACCTTGATGGATTCGATTATCTGGCGATGGCCCTGATTACCGCGCCCGAAGCTGCGAAATTGCGGCGCTTGTTGCGAGGCTATCTGGAAAAACTCGATAGCGCGCCGGATGAACCCGACGCGATGGCCGAGCGGATCGAGGAAATGCGCGCCTTCTATCGGATTGCCGCAGGTGCCGAGAAAACCCGCATCGGCGGCCTCGCCAATGGCCGCACGATCAGCATTCGCTTCAGGCAAGGAGAGCGGATCGAGCGCATCCACGGCACACCCTACGGCAACGCCGTTGCTACCGACGACAGCCATATCGAATATGACCGCTACGGCAGGCCCGTGGAAATGGTCCGCTACCGCTTCACCATGAACCCGGACGCCGCATTCCCCGAAATCGTGAATGACAAGCGCGAAGCCGCATATTTCAGGGCCATTGAATGAGCCTTTCGCTCCCCCCGCGCGGCGCGCCCCAGCCA
The DNA here is from genome assembly GCF_042854385.1 of Erythrobacter sp. MTPC3. Classification (NCBI taxonomy): domain Bacteria; kingdom Pseudomonadati; phylum Pseudomonadota; class Alphaproteobacteria; order Sphingomonadales; family Erythrobacteraceae; genus Erythrobacter; species Erythrobacter sp. MTPC3. The sequence continues at coordinate 1,642 of NZ_BTGP01000027.1, read as the reverse complement.
CAAGGGCCGGGGCGCGCCGCCAGTCCCTTTGCCCGGCGCGTTCGGGCGACAATTCATTGAGTGTTTAGCATCTTTCTGCTACGAGTATCGGAACAAGGATCGATCAGATGAACGCACATTCCGCCTTCCCCGCTGCCTCGCCCATCACCGCTGAAGAACGCGCAGCGCGCAAGGCTGCGGTCGATTTTGCGCGCGGCTCGATCCGCTTCGAGGGCGGCATTCTTTCGGCTGAAATTGAAGCCCTGAATACTCGCTTCATCAACGGTGAACTTGATAACGCCCAGCACACCGCTGCCGTCCTGGAACTCTGTAACGCGCAGGCGTAACCGTGGCCGACAGCGCCGAGCAGCGCGATCTGGCGCAGTCCTTTGTTCGCGCGAAAGAACTTCAGTTAGACCCGATCAAGGGCAATTTCGATCAGGCCCATTTGCAGGCCGTGCATCGCCATATCTTTCAGGATCAACCGCACCACAAACCGGGCGAATTTCGAGAACCCGCCCCCGGCCACTTCAAACATCGTCGGCTTGAAGAAAGCCTTACCGGCCATGTCGTGCCTTATGCCCTTCGCAGCACCCTTGACCGGGAACTAGGGCCGCTGCTGACTGGCCTTGAGGGCGGCGCGAAACTGGCAGGTAAAGACACCCTCGCAATGGCCGGAGCGATGGCTGACCTTTACGCCAAGCTGGATCATCTGCATCCCTTCAGCGAAGGTAACAGCCGCACCTTGCGCGCATTCACCTCCCAGCTTGCGGCCGAGAATGGCCACAAGCTGGACTGGAACACCACGAACGCGAACCGCGAGACGCGCAACGCGCTCTACATCGCCCGCGATATGGCGGTGATCCGCGAGCATTTTCCCGGTATCGAACCACGCGACACCGCGACTACGACAGACCGCGAGCGCATGGCTGCGGCGATGATGCTCGCACAGAACGAACACGCCGATCCGCTTAAAGAAATGATCCGAGTATCGCTTGAGCGCGGTCAGGAGCAGCAACCGCACATCAAAACCATGTCCCGCGATGAAATCATGCGGCAACATGAATTTTCCGCTCCTACGGCGCTGAAACAGGCCGAGCGCGGCCACGAGGAAACGCGGATTGCCGAACTTCGCGGGAAGGCATCGAAAGATGACCTTCAGAAAGCCGAACGGACCCTGGAACTTGCCAAGATGCTGTCCGATCCGAAAGACTTTCGAGCGAAGATGGACGCGATCCGCACCGACGAACTGCGCGTCCGATTCAATCCCGGCGAAGGTGCGCTGTCCCGCCTTGCGGGCGTCAGCGCGGCAGTGGACCGCGAGCTGCAACGCCAGCGCGATACAGGACGCGGTGACACGGATCGACAGGCAGGCCGATCCGATCCGGTGCGTTCTTCAGCCGACAAGCCGAGCCGCGAGGATGAGCGGGAGCGTTGAGAGCGTCCAACCTGCTTTGAAGCCGGGAACCTGCTCTATTCGCTAGGCGGCAGAGCCGCCAACCTCACCGAACCCGCAAGCGGTTTCGTCCCATCCGGGTAACGAACAGGGCTAAGGCAATGATGACGGAGGATCCGCGCGGCGGATCGTTCCGGCGCCATTGTGTGAACGATCATGCACACGATCGGCGGCATGGTCGCGCGCGCATGGTCTGCACTTCGCTAT
>NZ_BTGP01000026.1:0-3759 GCF_042854385.1 Erythrobacter sp. MTPC3 | reverse complement strand
ACGCGACGATCGCGATCGACTGGAACGAGGACGTGGAAGCGTGCAGCCTCTCGCCCCAGGCCGAGCCGGTCCGAAAAACGGAAGCCGGCTGCAACTCCCATGCGCACGCGCACGCTCATTGAGGAGAGTCGCCCTGCAACCCGGTCGCGTCAGCCGCATCGCGCTGACGCGACCGAAATGCTACGCGGACAGGCCGATGGTATGTATGAACATATCACGACCTGTTTTCTTGTTGGGCACCCACGATGACCATTGATGCCGACTTTGATACCCAACCGGCGCTTCAGAAAGTGTCGATGCTGGCGGAAATCTTCCGATTGCTGGGCGATCCGTCGCGGCTGCGGATCACGCTGTTCTGCCTGAGCGGCCCCAAGTCGGTCGGCGATATCGCCAAGAGCCTCGATCTGTCGCAGACGCTGGTGAGCCATCATCTGCGTCTGCTGCGCGGCGCGAGGCTGGTCCGGGGCGAGCGGCACGCAAAACAGATCTTCTACGAGCTGGCGGACGATCATGTCCGGACGATGCTCGTCGACATGGCGAGCCATGTCGACGAGCCGCATGACGACTGACAGGCGCGGCTCCTACAGACCCGCGCCGAACTGGTCCGGGGCGAACGGAACGACGATCGCCGGTGTCGATCAACTGATGCCCGGCTCAGCGTTCGCGGCGAACGATCTTTGCCGGCGTGCGAGGCTGCCGGATCACAAGCCAGACACCGGCGGCGCATGAAGCGAGCAGCGCCAGGACGATCCATCCCGGCGCCCCTTGCTGTCCGACCGCCCAGCCTCCCATGCGCAGCACGAACGGCACCGTCAGAGACAGCCCGGCGGTGAACAGCGGACCTTTCCGCAGGATCAGTTCGTGGAGGAGGATGAATACCGGCGCGGTGAAAAGCGCGCCGAGAATAGCCAGCTCGGCCCAATCACGCGACGCGATCGCGCCGAGCGGCGCGAACAGGAGCGCCGCCGCTCCCAGCATGATCGTGCCCGCGCCGGTAATGGCGGGGAGGGCGGACATTGCGGGCAAATGGCCCATCCGACCTCGAAAAACATAGCCATAAAGGGCGTAGGAAGCGGTGCCCGCGAACCCCAGCAGCGCGCCACCCAGCATCATGGAGAGGCCACCTTGCGAGCCCGGACCGTGCGGCCGTCCATCGGCGAGGACGTAGCCGCAGGCCCCGATCATCGCGAGGATGGTGCCGGCGACGCGGAGCCGTGTGACCGGCTCCTGAAAGGCAACGGCGCCGATGGCGAAGGTGATGCATGGCAGCAGCGATGTGATGAGGCCGATCCGCGATGCCCCGATCATGCCGGTGCCGATCATCGTTCCGGCATAATAGCCGAAGAACCCAAGGAGCCCGAGCAGCGCGACGGCTCCAGGCCGCGACGCGGCCACCCGGACAGCGGGACGCCGTGCCGGGTTCAGCATGGCGATAGCGGTCAGCGCGACGAAGGCCGTCCCGGTTCGGCCTGCCGCCACCACCAGCGCCGGCATCCGCGCGACGAGATCGCCCGCGATCAGCCAGCTCGCGGCGAGCAACAGGATGAGAGCGATCGAAAGCGCGGGAATGACCAGCACGCCTTTCCCGCGCGGAGGTGGGGGAGTGTCCTTCACTGAAGAAATCCTGATCGACCTGCGCACGGGGGAGCGCGCAGGACAGCCGGCAAGCCTGCCTTTCGCGGAGGATGGCAGGCTTGCCGGTAGCTACGGTTTGCCGATCAGGCGGCGGCCTCGAACGCGCTCAGGCGGCAGAAGCAGGCGGCGGCGATCTTGATGTCGGCGGAGGCCACGGCGATGTCGCGCTGAAGGACGATTTCCTTCGCCTCGTCGTGGCGGCCCAGCTTCGTCAGGCATTCATGTAGGCCGTGCAGGCTCCAGACATTGTTGGGGCGGATGCGGCGACGGCCGAGCTTGCGGGTCAGGCCGAGATCGATGCGATGCTCGGCCGCCGCTTCCTCGTGCCGGCCCTGCTCGACCAGCAGCGCGCAGTAGGCGTGACGGACGGGCTGGAGCCAGGCCGGCGGATCGCTGTAGGGCAGCGCATCTTCCAGCGCGATCGCCTCGCGCAGCAGCGCGAACGCCTCCTCGATATTGCCCTTGCGGTATTCCAGTTCGCCGTCGAGCATCTTGGCCGCGATCTTCAACGCCTCGATCTCCTTGATCGGGATCGAGTTGAGGCGCGATTCGGGCACCTTCTTCACAGCGGCGATGAAGTCCTCACGCGCCGCTTCCGCCTCGGGCACGCGGCGCAGCGCCGCATAGGCGATGCCGCGGGCATAGTGGATCATCGCCACGGTCGAGCAATAGAGGTCCTGGTCCTCCGGCAGCTCCAGTTCCAGTATCTCTTCCCAACGGCCGAACCGGATCAGGACATGGGGCAGGGTGGTGCCGTGCGCTTCGAGCAGGTCGGCCATCGGCGGGCTGGAAATGCTGAGCAACTGCGGCGTCAGCACCTCCTTGAGTCGGCCCGCCATGTAGAGCGCTTCACGCGAGCGGCCCGCCATCATCGCGCCATAGGAACCGACCATCATGTTGTGGACGCGATAGACGTTGTACCAGACGCCGATATCGGTCTCGTGGCCGAAATAGCGGTCGTCGGCCGCGATCGCGTCGAGGTTCGAATCGACCACGCGGCGCCAGTCACCGCACGCATTGTCGATATGGGTCGACATGTGTGCCAGGTGAGAGCCGTCCTTCGACAGGCGACGCAGGCGATCGGCGGCGGGCAGCGCGATCTCCGGGATTGGCGACATCTCCATGAGGTGAATGTAGAGGTGGTTCAGCACGGGATGCCGGTCGCCGCCGGGGCGCGGCAGGGCATCCTCGATCACCTCACGCGCCTCCAGCGTGCCGGGGCCGATCGGCTCGCCGGTGTCCAGATCCCACAGCGCGCGCGGGCTGAGACAGATCAGCGCGTCGCCGAACAAGGCGGCGGCATCGATGTCGTCGGAGAACTGCTTGTAGAAAGTGCGCATCGCATCGGCATAGGCGTGATTGAGCCGGTCGAACTCGGCTTCATCCTGGGTCGGCGCGTCGGGGAAGCGCGGACCGAGCGCATCGATCAAAGCGCGCTCAAACGGCGTGGCATTCTTCGCCGCGGCCTTGCGGGCGCGCTCCAGCGCGGCCTGCGCCACCTCGATGCTCTTCGCCATGTCGGCGCGATCGAACAGCCGCCACGCCTTGTTGTAGTTCGGCCCCGAACCGAAGGCGATGCCCCAATGCGCCATCGCGCAGTCGGGGTCATAGGTGGCGGCCTTGCGGAAGCAGCGCACCGCCTCTTCCGGGTTGAAGCAATAGGCCCAGGCGAGGCCCCGATCGAACCAAAGCTGCGCCTCTGGCGACGAGGTGGTCACATCCCGGCGGAAATCACCGAGGTCATAATAATCATCCGACATGAGAGTATGGCTCCGTTGGGGGGCGTCGACTCATCGCAGGCGACGGCGACCGTTTATCAATAACGTATGAATATGTGTTCATACGACTTGCGTCAAGGCGGGAAAGCCGTTAAGCCCCACCGCGAAGACCACCACGAATCAGGTTATGGGTTTCGATCCATCTCGATTCCTGTGATCGCGGAAGAGTGTAAGACAGGATCGTGACCCGGCTGCTGCGCCTCCTTTTCGTGCTGATCGCGTCGTCGCTTGTGGTGACGGCGACGGTCCACGCACGCGAGCAGCAGGGTAGTGCCGTGATCGAATGCAGCGGCTTTGTGCATACCGACGGCGACGCCGATCAGTCGCAAGGCGATGCCGACAAATC
>NZ_BTGP01000025.1:0-4847 GCF_042854385.1 Erythrobacter sp. MTPC3 | reverse complement strand
AGCCCAAGTGCTTTGGGATGCTGGCTTTGAAGGCAGGTCGAGGATCGAGGCTCCCGTTCGCCACGCCTATACCGAACTGCATCGCAGGGTGCTGCATACATGGGAGCTTGATGCCCTTGGCGATCTTCCCCCTCCCTGCCCATGATCGCGGTCAAGAAAACGGTGGTTTTTAGACAGTGCAACCACTTCCCCGCAAACCCGCAGAAATGCGTTGCCACAATTGGCCAAATTCAGGCTATGCAACTTAATAGGAAAAAAATTATATTAAGTTGCATAATTTTCTAATGTGCCTAATGTATCCTACATTAGCTTGTCAGGCCGATGGAGGCAATCATGGGCACCCACTATTTCAGCAGCCGCGATTTCAGCCGTGATCCGGGCCGCGCGAAGAAAGCGGCGAACGATGGGCCGGTATTCATCACCAACCGGGACCGCCCCGAACACGTCTTGATGACGATGGCCGAATATCGCCGCCTTGCGGCGCGCAAAGGTTCGATTGTCGAGCGTCTGGCCTTGCCGGAATCTGCCGAGATTGATTTTGAGCCGGAGCGAGCTGCAATCGACCTCAAGGACGATGCGCTAGGCTGATGTATATTCTCGATACCAACTTTGTCTCGGAATTGCGAAAAGGCCCTGACGTGCCTTCCGCAAAACCGGCTGTCGCCTGGGCCTCGCAGGCCGATGAGGATAGCCTCTATCTGTCCGCCATCACGATCCTTGAACTTGAACGGGGCGTCAGGCGGATCGAGCGCAAGGATGGACCGCAAGGCGCTCTTCTGCGGAGGTGGCTAGATGAAATGGTGCGCCCTGCCTTTGCGGGGCGGATATTGCCCGTTGACGAAGCTGTGGCGCTGCGTTGTGCGGCGCTCCACGTCCCCAACCCCGTCCCTTACCGGGATGGACTGATTGCGGCGACTGCACTTGTTCACAGCATGGCCGTAGTGACAGGCAACGTGAAGGATTTTGAGCGAACGGGCGTCACCATTATCGACCCGTGGGAGGTTGAGCGGCCATGAAACTCGGCTACGCCCGTGTCAGCACTGACGAACAGAACCTCGCCTTGCAGATCGACGCGCTCAAGGATGCTGGCGCCGAGCGTATCTTTGAGGATCGAGGCGTTTCCGGCGCTGCGGTGCTTAAACCGGCCTATGGTGAAATGCTCAGGATGGCTCGCCCTGGCGATGAAATCATAGTCTGGCGTCTTGACCGCCTCTCCCGTTCCTTGATGACACTTATGACCGAGCTGCAAATGCTGGGCGAGCTGCAACTTGGCTTTCGCTCACTCAATGAGCAGATCGAGACGGTAACGCCAGCGGGGCGGCTGTTCTTTCATATGGTCGGGGCTTTTGCCCAATTCGAGCGGGACGTGATCCGCGAGCGAACCCGCGCGGGCCTGGAATCCGCCCGGCGTGCTGGCAAGAAGCTGGGTCGCCCACCAGTTATCAGCGCCGAGCAATGGCAACAGGCCAAGGCGTTGATGCAGCCACCGCACAATATGACCGGGCAAGCCGTTGCGAAGGTGCTGGGAGTGAGCCACCAGTCGATCTACAAGCGGCTCAAGGCCGAGCGTAATTCCGAACAGGGCGCGGATCAGCAGGCTTAGTCCCCTCCCCTTCCCCGCCTTGCGACTGTCCATCTGGCCACATCGAAACCGCCCTGCCCTTGATCCTGCCAACGGTTTTCGGCCGACCTCATTTCGGACGCGATACGCAGTGATTCCCGGCCCTTTGCTCCGTTGCTGATTTGACGCAAATGGTGTCCTGGCCTGACTAATGCGGGATCAGGCGAGCTGCGCTCCCCTTCAAGCAGAATACCGGCGCGATGCGCCTACGGTTTCCACCGCTTCGCGGCGGAGCCTCCGTCATTCCGCTTGCCCGCGTCAGACCGTCCACCCTCAAAATTGCGTCAGCAACTTAGAGACAAAGGACAGTATCATGCAGAATATCGCTGAATTTCGGATCATTGGCCGCGTTGGCAAGGTTGAAATCAAGGACAAGGTGGCCTTCATCGACGTGGCCGCGAATTATGGTCGCAAGATCAATGGCGAATGGCAGGACGACACGCACTGGAACCGCGTCACCCTGTTCGGAAAGAACGTCGAGCGCGCCGGGAAGATCGGCAAGGGCGACCTTCTCCACATCACCGGGCGGGTCCGTCAGTCCAGCTTCGAGCGCGACGGCGACCGCATCTATACCGTTGACATGATCGCTGATCGCTTCGCCGCCCTGGCGAAGAACGGCGCAGCCGACGACGACCAGCAGGACGAGGATTGAGGCCCACGGGGCGGCGCAAGCGCCGCCCCTCCCCTCCCCTTCTCGGCAGGAGCAAGATGATGCCCACAACCCGTCACCTTCCCCGCGACGTTCGGCGTGCTGTCAAGTTCAAATGTGTACGGGCGTTTCCGGCAATTTGGAGCAAACGCTCAATACACTGAATTTCTAACCTTAATTTTGGAGCGGGAGCAGCTAGCCACCTCTGGGGCATACTTAGGCAATAAGCAAAGGGCACTTCGGGCAACCCCTCAGCCTTAGTTGACTGAGCATCATATCTCTATTCTGAACCCCAATGGTTGCCCTCACCCCTTTGGCGAGGGACTAAATTTTAGATCAACCTGCGCCAGGGCCGCGTCCAAAGCATGGTGATTTGACGAGCCTTCATTGGCCAAATGAGCGCAAAGTAAGCGGCCAAATACACTCATTCTGCGTCCAGAAGTTGGCTGATAGTCTGCATCCAACCACGTATCTCTCCATTTGGGTCAGACGCATCTAGGCGCTGTGGTGTCATCCGATGTAAGACTTGGCCATTCAATTGGCGCTTGGCGGCTTTTTCCTTTTCTTTTTTGCGTCCGGCTTCGAGATCTTCCCAGTCTATCTCACTTCCGCCAGCGATATGTACGGCTCTAGCCACCGTCATTGGGACATCTTCGAAATCTGCGAATATGTCATCCAGAGTCAACTCGATGCCGTTCGCTGCGTAGGCTTCAACGACCGCTTGCGGGTGCAGAAAGTTTTCCATTTCTCGCTTCGAGGTGGCGATCGCTTGGCACCCCTCGCGCTCATTCACTGTGTTCATGAACTCAGCGTATTTCGGCTCCGCCGGTGGCTCATTGTCGCGATCGCAAATGTGCAATTCGGGTCGATTCAGATGGTGCAGGCGAGAAGCCCAAAGAGCTAAGTTGCTTCCGCCAAGAGGGACAAAAATGACCTCCCCTTCTAGCTCCAAGTTTTCTAGATTTGGCACCGCCTCTCCGCCCGCGAGGAGCATTCGAGCCATGCCTTTCAGAAACTCGATGTCATGCGGTCCTTCGACGCCCAGGAAAAGCCGAACACTATGATCTGGAAGGACCCCAAGTGAGCGGGCAATCTGAGCACTTGTTTCCGCCCCTCCTTGGGTGATCGATCGGAGTTCACCTTCACCTTTCTCAACGAAACGGAGTGAGGTTTCGGGTAGGCAACGAGCCAACATCGGGGTGTGCGTTGTCACCAGGACTTGCTTGCCGGGACCAGAAGATAGGTCACGCAAGGCGTTTAATAGAAGCCGTTGATTTCGTGGGTGCTGGCTCGTTTCAGGTTCTTCGATTGCGTAGATAATTGATGCACTGCTCGTCTCCAACGATGCTCGTTCGGCTTTGGCGCGAAAGAAGTTTAGGAGAACAAGCCGCTTCACTCCGCTTCCACGTTTGTTGAGCGGAATTCCATGGTCACCCGTGATGCTAGTCTGAAAAAGGGTCTCCCACTTTTTGGTCGTAACGATGGGGTCAAGCGTCTCCGCAATACTTGGGTCCATTTCGCGAAGCTTTTCGACGGTGGCACCCGCGATCTTGGAAACTTCCGTCTCAACGTACTCCTTTACTTCCTGCAACTTATCTTCGACAGCCCTGACCGCCTCACGTATCGCAGCTTTCAGCGGGTCCTGTGCTTCATCGTCCTGATCCGTGCTCGCGCGATCAGATTTGAAAAGTGCATATGTTGGAAGATAGGTGGCCAACGCGGACCAGACTTGTTTCCCACCCTCAGCGTTCAGTTGCACAGCTGTCGGAAGCAATTTCAAATCTTCACATGCTTCCCACAGTGCCGCTCTTATCGGCGAATTCGCTTGCTTGTTCACCCCGTCTAGATCGACGTCGAGTTCATTTGCGCGAGCGATAAGCTCAGCCTTTTTCAATGCCAAGAGATCGGAAAATCCATCTGCTGAAGGATGCATGGCTAGCGCATCAACAGAAGTCAGTTTTGGAGTGACCAGACTTCCATTGTATGTTTTTCTTATAGCTAGACGACCATCGTTGTTGAGCAGAAATTCAGACACGAGATTTGTTTCATAATCAGTGTCCAAAATGACATCTTGGAGACTATCGAACTCGCAAGTGATGCGCACATTCGTTGGGTCGCCAGTCTTACAAGCGTCGTCTCGATCAAGTTTTGCGACCTCAAAGAAGATCGCGAGAGCATCCATTATGGCGGATTTGCCAACGTCATTCCGCCCCACAAGAGCTGTAAGATTCTCAATGTCGATGCTGATCGGCTCACGATAGCAACGAAAATTCTCAATTGTGACCTTTGCAAGCTCCACGATATTCCCCGACAGCCAGAACAAGCTTCGACTATCTTCTCAGCCTAGCATCTTGCTGAAGTTTTAAAATTGAATGTTGGTCTCCAAAATGGCGCGTTGGCATTTTTTCAACTGTCGCTTACGAGCGTTGTAAATGGCTCAAGGAAAGAACATTTTAGGGCAAGCTGGGGGCACGGCTGCTGCGAAAAACGCAACCCCGCTGGCGCAGGCTCAGCAGATTGATTTCGCGCTTCACACTTTAGGCTGGAAGGCTTTTCAAGACTTGGCTGTGGCGGTCG
>NZ_BTGP01000024.1:0-5331 GCF_042854385.1 Erythrobacter sp. MTPC3 | reverse complement strand
CACATCATCACCGCTGTGATCGTGATCAATGCGATCGGATTGGGGCTGGAGACCTCGCCGACGATAATGGAGCGTTTCGGCGAGATCCTGCTCATGCTCGACCGCATTGCAATCGCGATATTCGTAGTAGAGCTTGCGATGAAGATGTTCGCATACCGTCTGAGCTTTTTCCGCAGTGGCTGGAATATCTTCGATTTCGTGATCGTCAGTGTGGCTTTGGTGCCAGCCTCCCAACAGTTCTCCGTCTTGCGTGCGCTACGCATCCTGCGCGCGCTTCGACTGCTATCGGTCGTGCCCAGCATGCGGAAAGTGGTTGTCGGTCTATTTAGTGCCATCCCAAGCATCGGAACGGTGATTCTAATGCTGGTGCTGCTGTTCTACATCAGCGCGGTTATGGCGACGAAGCTGTTTGGCGCGGCTTTTCCAGAATGGTTCGGGAGTTTAGGGGCATCGCTTTATTCGCTCTTCCAGATTATGACGCTGGAAAGCTGGTCAATGGGAATCGTCCGCCCCGTAATGGAGGAATTTCCCTATGCATGGGCCTTCTTCGTGCCCTTCATCCTGATTACCGCCTTCATCGTACTGAACCTCTTTATCGGCGTGATCGTAACCGCCATGTCTGAGACGACTGAAGAGGAAGCGCATGGCGAGCGCGAGGATATCTTGCGGCAGCTGCGCATCCTAAGCGACGAGGTACAGGCTCTTCGTAAGGCTGCCGAAAAGAATGCCTAGACCTGCGCGTTACGCGAGAATTTCCATTCGGTTTTGTACGTTCTGGCTAGTGGATTGAGCTGGAATTTCCTGCCGACACGGTGCGAACGGCGGACTAGAACTTGGTACATACTGTGCTAGCTTTGCAACGGAACTCCACACTTATTGCGAAGTCAGTCTGACTGCATCTTTTAGTGAATGCGGTCTTAGAGCTATCAAGCTTGCTCCAACAGCGCAGCATGTTGTGGAGCAATATCTATTTTCAAGACGTCGCCCACAGCTGGAGGCTGATCTATCAGGCGCATAGTTGCTCGTTGTTCTCCTACCCTCAGGTGCACCTCGTACCACACCCCGCCGAAGTGTACTGCTACGACTTCGGCGGCCACTCCGTTCGTTGAAGGTCGTAGCGCTTCCGGTCGCAGCATAGCGGTCGCTGGCCCGTCGGGCCATTGCTCCACTGGCCAACTGCCAAAAGCGCACTCTGCTCGACCCGACTCCACAACCGCTGCAAGGACATTGGCTCGTCCCAGCAAACGTGCCGCCACGGCAGAACGCGGTCGCCGATAACATTCTTCGGGCGTGCCTCTTTGGATGACTCGCCCTTCAGACATCAGCAGCAGATCGTCTCCGAGCAACATTGCTTCTTCAGGATCATGGGTGACTATCAAGACGGCAGCATCGCTGTCGCGAAGCCCGGTAAGGACCGAAACTCGTAAATGCGCTCGGAGATCGCCGTCAAGCCCCGAGAAAGGCTCGTCGAGAAGCAGCGCGCTTGGGCGAGGCGCGAGCGCACGTGCAATTGCGACGCGCTGCTGCTCGCCGCCCGACAGGTTGTGCGGCCAAGACGAGGCACGATCTGCCAGCCCGAAGCGGTCGAGCAATTCCATCCCGATTTTGCGTTTCTCCGCAGCCGGCTTTCCTTTTAGGCCGAAGGTAACGTTCGCCAATGCGGTGAGGTGTGGGAACAGCGCAAAGTCCTGAAAGACGAGCCCAATCCGTCGCTGCTCCGGCTGCACTCTGACGCCAGCTCCCTCAAGCAGTCGTGCTTCAGCTTCGATTTCCCCCTCGTCCGCGGCTTCGAGCCCCGCGATGATGCGCATCAGCGTGCTTTTGCCGCAACCTGAAGGCCCGAGCAGGCAGGTAATTCGCCCTGCATGAAGCTCGAAGGCCACCTCGTCTACAGCGAGTACATCGCCAAAGCGCTTCGTCACAGAACGGACGGTCACTCCTGGGGGTCGGGGATTGTGCACGTCTCGGATCTAGCTTCCGGGTCTCGAGACCGCAATCTTTCGGCTGAGCCAGATTGTCGGCGGCAGAGCCAGAACGATGATGAGAACGGACGGCCAGCCCGCTTGGCCTAGACGCTCGTCCAACGCATAATTGTTGGCGATCACGGCCAAGGTATCGAAGTCAAAAGGACGCAGGATTAACGTCGCAGGCAGTTCCTTCAGTATGTCTACGAATACAATCAACGCTGCAGTGAGAAGCGCGCCGCGCGCAACCGGCACTTGGACGAACCATGCCGCTCCGGCCTCCGTACGGCCGAGCGTGCGGCTGGCCCATACCATCGACGGCGTGACCCGTGCCAGACCTGCATCAATCGGTTCTAGCGCTGCCGCCATCAATCGTGCTGCGTAGGCATAGACGAGCAGACCTATGCCTACCCAGAAGGTGGAGGCCATGGGTACGATTTGCCAGACGGCAGCTGCCGGCATGAGAAGCCCGATCGCGATGGCGGCACCGGGCGTCGCATAGCCAAGACTCGCAATCCGGGCCAACTTCGGGGCTCGTGTAGCCCCAAGGGCCAGTAGCAGTGCCAGAGCTGTGGTCACGACAGCGCCCCCGATTCCCATCGTGAGACTGTGCCCGGCGGCATCGATAAGGCGACGAATGTCAGGCTCGTGATCGAGGGCGTTGTGAATGAGCCATGCGAAGGGCAGCAGCAGCGCGGTCGTCAGAAGACCGGCGCAGAAGAAGGTTGCGGCCGCTGCTCTGAAGCCTCGCAAGGTCGAAACCGGGAGCGGACGAGGCTGAACCCTTGCGCTATCGTGACTGCGACCGGTGCGAGCGTTACGCTCGACCCACAACAGCACCGCCGCGGCGAGTAAGAGCGGGAGTGCGAGCTGCGCTGCCCCGGCTATTGTTCCAAAAACTGACCATGCCCGCACGACGCCAGTGGTTAGTGTCTGCACGGCCAGGAACTGCACCGCGCCGTAATCCGCTAATGTCTCCATAACAGCTAATGCCACGCCGGCCGCGAGAGCTGGCCTAGCCAATGGTAGTGCGGCGCGCCGGAAAGCCTCGAGCTGCGAGCAGCCGAGAAGACGGGCTGCCTCCAGTGCGGAGACGGATTGGCCCAGAAAGGCCGTGCGCATTGCAAGATAGACGTAAGGGTAGAATGCGCAGGAGAGGACAAACGCGGCGCCGCCGGTACTGCGAATCTCGACTGGGAGATCGAAACCCAGTGCGGCGCGCATCCAGATCCGCAAATCTCCTGCCGAGCCGAGCAGGTCTGTATAAGCATAGGCCAGCGCAAACCCTGGAGCTGCAAGGGGCAGAGCAAGCGACCAAGAAAAGAATGTGCGTCCCGGAAAACGGTACATGACCACGAGCCACGCAGCGACCGACCCCAGGACAGCTGTTCCAACGCCGACCAAAAGGGCGAGCCATGCAGATGTCCAGCCATAGCGCAGAAGGTCACGCGGCGGAATGTCGGCGCCTTGGCCTGACAGAGCAGAGACGAGGACCCCGACAAGCGGGATCACGGCGATCAGTGACGCGACCAGCGCCCATAATTGGAGGGATGACAGGCTGGGGAGTCGCCATTGGCGCTCCTCCAGCGATGAGGAGCCAGCGGAGGCTCCGCCTAACGCCACCCGACCCTACTCATGATCGCCTGCGCTTCGGGCTGGTGTTCCGCAAAGGCGGAGACAGCCATCGGATGCGCTTCGAAATCAATATAGGAATCCACCGGCGTGGGAGCGGAAACCGCTGGACTTGCCGGGAACTCGTTATTGTTGCGAGCGAAGTGCTGCTGCACCTCAGGGGATGCAAAAAATTCGAGAAGGCGAATGGCGTTCTCGCGGTTCGGTGCATTGGCTGCGACGCCCCCGCCGGAAATATTCACGTGACTGCCCGCCCCTCCGAGCGAAGGAAAGGCCAGTTCCAACCGACCGGCGATTTCGCGGTCACCTTCGTCCTCGCCATTTTCCATCCGGATGAAATAATAGCTGTTGGTGATCGCCACATCGCAAATTTCCGCTCCCACAGCTCGGATCTGGTCCCGGTCGCCGCCCTCAGGCTGACGCGCCATGTTGGCGACGATACCGCGCGCCCATTCTTCGGTGCGCTCGGCGCCCCACGCTTCAATTAGTGCGCCGACGAGCGAAAGATTGTAGATGTTGTCGGAGGAGCGCACGCAAAGGCGGTCGCGGAAGCGTGGCGAAGCGAGATCTTCATAGCTGTCCACTTCGTCAGCTTGGACCCGCTCAGGATTATAGGCAACGACCCGAGCACGACGCGTAAAGCCGTACCAATTACCACTCGGCTCACGTAGGTTGGCCGGAACGCGCTCCGACAGAAGGTTGGATCGGACCGGTTGAAGAACGCCTGCTTCCTCCGCTCGCCAAAGCGCGCCTGCATCTGCTGTAATGAAAAGGTCCGCAGGACTGCGCTCTCCCTCGCTCCGCATTCGCGCAATAAGCTGATCGGCGTTACCGTCTACGCGGTTGATTGTAATACCTGTTTCTCTCGTGAAACGCTCGTAGAGCTCAAGGTCACTATCGTAGTGTCTGGCAGTATAGAGATTCACTTCGCCCGCCCCGGCACCATCAGCGGTGTCGTCGGCACCGTTCCCGCACGCTGCCAGAAAAAAAGTGCTTATCGCGATCGCCGATAAGGAAATCATTTTCATCATGCTTCTCCGAGAGTTGGCCGGGGCCTATCTATATTGCGAAGCAGTTGCAACCAGCAAGGTCTTCGATTGATGTCTCAGCGCCGTTCCCCAGCAAGATGCGGAACTCGTCCGCTTGCCGAGGTCGTTCGATCAGCAAAGAGAATACGGCGCTATCGTGACACACACACCAGCCCATCCCCCGACTGAAGGCGCGCGCAGAATAGACGCGTTACAATTGGGGCGGTTGCCCACAGCTAGTTGGCACGGCTAGGGCCTATTGATGACCGAATTTCCGAAGCCGCCCGAGGAGCCCACTCTCCCCGCCGATCGGCCATCCTCCCGCAATTCCTTTACTCGCTTTCTTGACGGCGTCGAATGGCTGGGCAACCTCTTGCCGCATCCGGTGACGCTGTTCCCGCATTATCTCCAAACATCCTATTCGAAGCGGTTATCGCGCGCGAAGCGTTTGGCGGCAGAAGCGCCGCCATTAATGGCAGCTTTTCGGGGCGTGAACGCGAGCCTTTAATGACAGAAATGAGGGCGCAAAGCGGACCTCAGCCGGTCAGCTCTACAAAAATTTCCCAATGTTTTGAGTGCCCACCATTGTCACGCCGGGCGCGCCAAATCCCGCCGCTTGCCGCCATTTCATCTCAGCCACCGCCCAGAGTACCCTGACGTAGTGCAGGCGGCGGCACATTGCGGACATCTGAGCGGCGTTGATAAAC
>NZ_BTGP01000023.1:0-6309 GCF_042854385.1 Erythrobacter sp. MTPC3 | reverse complement strand
CCTGGTCATGTTCGTGATGATCGACCGCCTCTCGAGCTTCTACAATAATCTCAACATGCTCTACATGACGCTCATGATGGCATCGCCGATGGTGGTGATGATGATCGTCGCGATGCCCGACATGTTTCCGTCCAGGCGTCTCAATATGCTGCTGCTCCTCGGATCGGCGGTCGCCTTCTTCGGGAGCTTCGGACTCATCCGGACCCAGACGACGATCGACGATACCGCCTTTCTGCGCTCGATGATTCCGCATCATTCGGGTGCCATCCTGATGTGCGAGCAGGCCTCGCTGTCCGATGCCGAGATCCTCAAATTGTGCGGTGAGATCATCCGGTCGCAGACGGCGGAAATCGACCAGATGAAATCGATTCTCGCGAGAAAATGACCCGGCCTTTCCAATTGGCGTCTGCCGGCTGCCGGCGCTCCGGCGGCGTTGAACGATACGCGTCCTGATTGCCGGCACAGCGCGCGGATCGGGCACGTCGACATTCGTCATGATGGATCGGGATACCGAACATGCCCGCGACAATGCAAAACGGCTCCTTCGCCGGCGTACGCTTCGCAAGCAGTTGGTCGGGGCGCACGATCTCTTCGGAGAGCCGGCATGGGAAATGCTGATCGATCTCTTCATTCACGAATGCGAGCGCAAGCCGCTTTCGATCAGCGCCGTGTGCGTGACGGCCGGATTGCCGATGAGCAGTGCGCTTCGGCTGATCCAGAAACTGTGCGACGCCGGGCTTGTCTCGCGCATCCCCGACCCGGTCGACGGACGCCGATGCTACATCCGGCTGGATCCCCCGCTCATGCAGCGGCTGCGAGCCTATTTCAGCGCGGGCGATCTTTAGGCCGGGGCCATTGCCCGGGCCACCCCGAGGTGACCCGGACCTTTCTCACTTATGCCGGCTGCATATCATAGCCGGCCGCGCGGATCGCCTCGACGAATTTGGCGCGGTCGTGGCTGCTCTCGATCGTAACCCGGCGCGCCGGAATATCGGGCACCACGCGGGCGTCGGCATCGATGCTGTGGATGGCCTTCGTGACCGACCGCGCGCAACCGCCGCACGTCATGCCGGGAATGTCGAATTGGATCATCTTGGAACCTCCGGTTTCTGCTGATGATCCGGATATGGGGTTTCCAACGATGGCAAGGTCAATGGGTCGGACGCGCGTTTTTTACCGCTTGACCTTCCCATCGTTGGAAACCCCACATTCTGTCTCAACGAATGAAACCGGAGAATTTTCGATGTCCGATGTGATGGAGTTGAAACAGAGCACGGGTGGCGATGCGCCCGCCGCGGAGCAAGAGAAACTGAGCGTTGCGGTCGCCGGGATGACCTGCGCCTCATGCGTCGGGCATATCGAAAAGGCGATCGGCAAGCTCCCCGCGGTCGCCGGCGTCAGCGTCAATCTCGCGACCGAACGCGCCGATGTGACCTTTGCGGGCACGCCCGATCCGCTGGCGGTGGTGCAGGCAATCGAAGAGGCCGGTTATGCGGTGCCCGAAATCGAGGTCGAGCTCGGGGTCGAGGGCATGACCTGCGCCTCGTGCGTCGGCCATGTCGAAAAGGCGCTGAGGGCGGTTCCCGGCGTTGCCGCCGCAAGCGTCAATCTCGCGACCGAACGCGCCAGCATCCGGTATCGCAGCGGGCTTGTCGCGCCGGCGGATCTCGAAGCCGCGATCCGCCGCGCCGGCTATACGCCGCGCCGGCTCGAAGCCGATGCCGCCGCGCCCGACCGCGAGGCCGCGGCGCGCGAGGCCGAACTCACGGGCCTTCGTCGCTCGCTGCAACTTGCCGCGGTGCTGGCGCTGCCGGTGTTTCTGCTCGAAATGGGATCGCACCTCGTGCCGGCCGTGCATGATTTTGTCATGGCCACGATTGGCATGCAGACGAGCTGGCTGATCCAGTTCGCGCTGACGACGCTGGTGCTGTTCGGTCCCGGCCTGCGCTTTTTCCGGAAGGGCATTCCCGCGATCCTGCGCGGGACGCCCGACATGAACTCGCTCGTCGCACTCGGAACCAGCGCCGCCTGGGGTTACTCGCTCGTTGCGACCTTCACCCCCGGCGTGCTTCCTCCCGGCACCGCCAATGTCTATTATGAAGCGGCGGCGGTAATCGTCGCGCTGATCCTGCTCGGCCGCTATCTGGAAGCCAAGGCCAAGGGGCGGACGTCCGAAGCGATCAAGCGGCTTATCGGATTGCAGGCCAAGACCGCACGCGTCATACGCGACGGGGCGGTTGTCGACGTCGCGCTCGCCGACGTCGTCAGCGGGGATATCGTCGACGTGCGTCCCGGCGAGCGCGTACCGGTCGATGGCGAGGTCGTCGACGGCCAGTCCTGGGTCGATGAAGCGATGATCACCGGCGAGCCCGTGCCGGTCGCCAAGGCTGCGGGCGCCGAGGTTGTCGGCGGCACGATCAACACGACCGGTGCCTTTACCTTCCGCGCGACCAAGGTCGGTGCCGACACATTGCTCGCGCAGATTATCCGGATGGTCGAGCAGGCGCAGGGTTCGAAGCTCCCCATCCAGGCGATGGTCGACAAGGTGACCGCCTGGTTCGTCCCCGCGGTGATGGGAATCGCCGCGCTGACCTTCCTGATCTGGCTCGTCTTCGGGCCCGACCCGGCGCTGACCTTCGCGCTGATCAACGCCGTCGCGGTACTGATCATCGCTTGCCCGTGCGCGATGGGGCTCGCCACGCCGACGTCGATCATGGTCGGCACCGGGCGCGCCGCCGAACTCGGTGTGCTGTTCCGCAAGGGCGAGGCCCTGCAAACGCTGCGCGATGTTCGCGTCGTGGCGCTCGACAAGACCGGCACCCTCACCAAGGGCCGCCCCGAACTGACCGACCTCGAACCAGCGAGCGAATTCGAATATGATGAGGTGCTGGCACTCGTCGCGAGCGTCGAGACCCGGTCCGAGCATCCGATCGCCGAAGCGATCGTCGCGGCGGCGAAGGCGCGGAACCTGATCCTGGCATCGCCCACCACGTTCGAGGCTACGCCCGGTTATGGCGTGTCGGCGCGGGTCGGCGAGCATGATGTCGAGGTCGGCGCCGACCGCTTCATGACGAAGCTCGGGCATGATGTATCGGCCTTCGCTGCGAAGGCGGCCGAACTCGGCGCGCTTGGCCGGTCGCCGCTCTACGCTGCGATCGATGGCAAGCTCGCGGCAGTGATCGCGGTCGCCGACCCGATCAAGGATACGACGCCGGAGGCGATCCGCGCGCTCCACAATCTCGGTCTGAAGGTCGCAATGATCACCGGCGACAATCAGGCGACCGCCGATGCCGTCGCGCGCACGCTCGGGATCGACGAAGTGGTGGGCGAAGTGCTTCCGGGCGGAAAGGTCGATGCGCTCCACCGGCTGCGCGCGGGCGGGCGCAAGGTCGCCTTCGTCGGCGAC
The DNA here is from genome assembly GCF_042854385.1 of Erythrobacter sp. MTPC3. Taxonomy (NCBI): domain Bacteria; kingdom Pseudomonadati; phylum Pseudomonadota; class Alphaproteobacteria; order Sphingomonadales; family Erythrobacteraceae; genus Erythrobacter; species Erythrobacter sp. MTPC3. The sequence goes on along the minus strand of NZ_BTGP01000023.1, from coordinate 2,903 downwards.
GGCATCAACGACGCACCCGCGCTCGCCGAGGCCGATGTCGGCCTCGCGATCGGCACCGGCACCGATGTCGCGATCGAATCCGCCGACGTCGTGCTGATGTCGGGTGACCTGCGCGGCGTGGTCAACGCGATCGCGCTGTCGAAGGCGACCATCCGCAACATCCAGGAGAATCTGTTCTGGGCGTTCGGCTATAATGCCGCGCTGATCCCGGTCGCCGCGGGCGCGCTCTATCCGCTGAACGGCACGCTGCTTTCGCCGATCTTCGCGGCGGGCGCGATGGCGCTGTCGAGCGTCTTCGTGCTAAGCAATGCGCTGCGTCTCAAGGCCTTCCGGCCTGTGATCGCGTCCGACAGAAGCACGGGAGGAACGCCAGCATGAATATCGGCCAGGCTTCCAGAATGTCGGGCGTCTCGACCAAGATGATCCGATATTATGAGCAAACGGGCCTCATCCCCAAGGCCGCGCGCCATGACTCGGGGTACCGCGATTATGACGAGGCCGACGTGCACCGGCTGCGCTTCGTTCGCCGCGCGCGCGATCTCGGTTTCACCGTCGAGCAGATCGGCGGACTGCTCGGGCTATGGTCCGACCGGAGCCGCGCCAGCGCCGACGTCAAGGCGTTCGCGCTGGAGCATATCGAACGGCTCCGGGAAAAAATGGCCGAGATCGAAGCCATGGTTCGCACCCTCGAGACGCTGGCCGATCATTGCCACGGCGACGACCGCCCCGATTGCCCGATTATCGAGGGGCTGGCGGAGGGCGATGGCGCGCCCGCGGCGGTCGAGCCGCGCGCGCCGCGACGCTTCGGCACGGCTGGCGAGCAGCTCGCGCGGCGGCCGGTCGCCGGTTCGCGCGTGCGCGGGCACTGAGATGATCGGCGCCCGAAAAATGCGAGCCGCTGCGGCGAACATGAGGGATGGCGCCTTGGCATGCGTATCAATAGATGCGCGGGGTCAAGCCGGAAGGCTTGGCCCGGGCGCACGGACAAGAGCGATGAGCAAGACCAGGCATAATTTTCCATCCCTGCCGCATGTCCGCGCCGTCATAGTCGCGGATGCGAAGCCATGACGCGGCTGATCGCTTCGCTGCTCGTCGCGCTTGCCTTGTTCGTGTCGCCGCTGGCGACGTCGAACGCCGCGGCCATGGACCAGATGACGAGCTGCGCGTCGATGGGGTCGGCGTCGAGCTGTCCCGAGAAGAGCCGCAGCGAAAAGCCCTGCGCGCCCGCAGCCTGCGTCAACGTCTGTGCATCGGTTTGCTTCTTGCCGGTCCTCGGCGACCGGCCGTATCCGGATGCCGCGGCAAAGGCCATCGGCCTCGCCCTTCACGAGCTTTCGGGCCTGACCCCCGAAGCTGAACCCCGGCCTCCCCGCAAACACTCCGAGACATAGTCCCACACTATTTTTTCGGAGTTTTGACGATGAACATGTTTTTGATGGCGACCGCCCTGACGGTCGCAACCCCTGCGGCCGCCCAAGCGACCGATCCTCATGCCGGCCACGGCGCTTCGGCGCCGATGGACAAGCCGATGCCGGCGCATGACGCGATGATGGCGGACGGCAAGATGAAGCCCGACGCCGACATGATGGAGCGCTGCAAGAAGATGCACGCGGCCATGGTCGCGAAGGCCGACGGCGCCCCCAAAGCGAAATAGCGCCGGTTCCGGGGCGGCATATGCCGCCCCGGACTACTTCTCCCGAATGAAAACGGCACGGTTGCCGCCTCCTTGGCGGTACCCTTTGCGATGCCGTGCAAAGGACAGACAGACATGACACACACAATGGAACGGCGGATGCTGCTCCGCGCCGGCGCCGTCGGCGCCGCGGGCCTCTCGATCGCGGGGCTGTTTCCTGCCTGGGCGCAAAGCGGAACCCCCGGCACCCTTTCCACCCTCCCGACGCTGACCGGCGAGGATATCCACCTCAAGATCGCGCACAGCCGCTTCACCGTCGGCGGCCGCGCAGGCCGGGCAATCACGCTCAACGGCGTATTGCCGGCGCCGCTGGTCCGGCTCCGCGAGGGCCAGAATGTGCGCCTCCATGTCGAAAACACCCTCGACGAGGAAACCTCGATCCACTGGCACGGACTGATCCTGCCCTTCCAGATGGACGGGGTTCCCGGGATCAGCTTTCCCGGGATCAAGGCACGTTCGCTCTTCACCTATGAATTCCCGGTCAAACAAAGCGGGACCTATTGGTATCACAGCCACTCGGGCTTGCAGGAACAGCTCGGCCATTATGGGCCGATCGTGATCGACCCCGCGGGCGCCGACCCGATCGGCTATGACCGTGAGCATGTCGTCGTGCTGTCCGACTGGACCTTCCTCGACCCGCACCAGCTGTTCAACAAGCTCAAGCAGGAAGGCGGCTATTTCAACCGCCAGAAACAGACGCTGTCCGGCCTGATCGCGGGCGGTCCCGGCGAGACGATGAGCGCGTCCGAACGACTCAAATGGGGCAAGATGCGGATGGACCCCGCCGACATCGCCGACATATCGGCGACGACCTACACCTATCTGATCAACGGCCACGGCCCGCAGGAGAATTGGACGGGCCTGTTTCGTCCCGGCGAGCGCGTTCGGCTGCGCATCATCAATGCCTCGTCGATGTCGATCTTCAACATCCGCATCCCGGGGCTCAAGATGAGCGTCGTCGGGACCGACGGGCAGAATGTCCGGCCGGTGGCGGTCGACGAATTCCAGATCGGGACCGCCGAAACCTATGATGTCATCGTCCGCCCCGACGAGGACCGGGCCTACACTTTCGTCGCCGAATCGATCGACCGGTCGGGCATGGGCCGCGCAACGCTGGCACCGCGCCCGGGTATGGTCGCGGCGGTGCCGCCCTTACGCGAGCGACCGACGCTGACCATGAAGGATATGGGCATGGGCGGCATGGACCATG
>NZ_BTGP01000022.1:0-7191 GCF_042854385.1 Erythrobacter sp. MTPC3 | reverse complement strand
AACGCCAGACCCTCAAATCACCACTTGCAACGCGGGAGCCATCCACAGAGGACGTTTTGCTGGTTGGTCGCGATCCGAATGGCAGCTTTCTGCTTGTGGGCACAAAAAGCTGACAGACGGCTATCGGCCCAGTTTCTGCCGATCTTCTCCGACGGGAACTGGGAGTGAAAGGCGAAGGACGGCTTAGCTGGGTGTCCGACACATTACTGTTGGCGATCTAGGTCCTGCTCTCATAGGGTTACGCGATGTCCACCACCAACCCCCGGTTCCGGCTTGTCCTTGTCATTCTGGCACTGTTCATCGGCGTTGTAGTCGCGTGGCAATATGCGGGCAGGTGGGGCCATACCCAGCCGTTCTGGTCGTCAACGGGAGACGCTTTGCCCGGCAGCATTGCCGAAATGCACCGGCTAAAGCTTGGCGGGGTCCAGCAATCAGTTACTGTCCGCGGTCGCAGCGCAATGGCGCCGATCCTGATCTGGCTGCATGGTGGGCCGGGACAGGACGAAACGGGTCTGTGGCGCCGCTTCAACGCATCACTCGAAGATCATTTTCTCGCCGTTTAAGCTCCCCCCGCTCGTGCCTTATCCGTCCACGCTGGGCCGACTTGCTCAATAGCGTCGGTCCAGATCAGCCCTTCGAAGCCTGACGGAACAGCATCGAGATCGTCAGGGTCCGTGATGCCGGGGGCACCATTTTCGTTTTCGACGTTTCCAAGGAAGATCACGGTCGTGCCCGATTGGCGCATCCGTTCAAGAAACCGGTTGGGCCATCCCCACACCAGATGCCTGTAGTTGATCGGCACCCCGATCACGCTTCCGACACACGAGCCCGGCAATTTGGTGCTCCAGCCAACCATCATGTAATCAAGCGTGCACTTCTTCATTTCTGCTTTGGAGAAAGCAAAGCCGTTCGGATTGATGGTTTTCCAGCGCCCCACAGGCTTGTCGTGGCCATAGACCATGATCTTGTCATCGATAATGATCCCATGCCGCTCGAGATAGGCTTGTAGAAGATCCGCTTCCTCTATCCATCGGCTCTTGAAGTTGATCAGGAACCGTTGCTCGGGAAAGGCCTTAAGCACTTCGGCCAGCGATGGCATCAGACCCTTGCCCTTGCCGCGAAACGGGAACGTCCTGCCGCCATCGGCAGTGTATCCATAGCCCACGTCGAGCGACTTGAGATATTCCAGCGACTGCTCACGCGTGACGCCGCTCCCTTCGGTCCGGCAATCGATCGTCCAATCGTGAAACACCACGAACTCGTTGTCGGTCGTCGGGTGAATATCGATTTCAAGGATGTCGGCGCCGGCCTGAAAGCTGGCTGCAATCGATGGCAAGGTGTTCTCGATGTAAGGGTTCGTCGGGGGCAGCATGCGATTGGCGGTGCAAGTGTCCTTGTCGATCCCGGACCGGTCGTAAAGCTGATGGATTCCCCTGTGGGCCATCAACCGTGCTTCGCCTTGAGGCTCAGGCGCAAGCCACGATGCATTTGCGAAATAGACCGCGCCGACCAACAAGACTGCTGCAAGTAGAAATGCGCGACGTCGACCCATATGCCGGTGCCTAGCCTAGATTTAGGTGCCTGTCTTTAGGCAGATATTGCCGTTGGAGGAATGGCCGAAATTGGGTCGTCAGAGGAATGTCTGCTTCGCACAGCCCGTGGGCTAAAAGCGGCCAGTCGCAAATCGGCCCAGAGGCAGGCAATCAGCAGATTGCTCGGCACGTCAGCTTTCACCCCATAATCGGACGTTCGGGTTTAAAAGCTGATCATCTGAAAGCTGCCGTAGAACCCAATGTGAACTTTTATGCCAATTACCATGTAGCTGCTCGTCAGCTTTGCGCCCCAATGTCGGACATTGATTGATTGCGGACGTTTTCCCGAAAGCGGCCACAAGAACGAAGGAAATACAATCTCCAAGTTGCCTTATGACCCGGCCAGTAAGTTCTCATAATCTAGCAACTCAAGGCAGACGTCTGGTTCGAAAATAGACGATTAGATTCGAGCTCGCTCGTTCCATCTCACGTCTGCAAAGCAAAACTGAAGGGCAGCGGCTACGCGACCCCCACCACTGGAACTTGCAGCCTTTCCCTAATCTCTTGATGGATATCCAAACCATCGACGATTTCCGTTTCAAGCGAAACTGCGATCGCAAACCTGATATCTTCGTCTGGGCTCAAGCCGCCGCCGGAACTATCACGACATTGAACTCTAATCGGTAGAATTGCATCGCCTGCGATATCTGGGGTCGTCTTAATCTCATTGGTGAGACGTTTAGACCACACGGTCCCGCGCTTGATCTGATTTGCGTCCAGTTGGTCCGCCTTCATTCTAAGGTGCCAGCCCCCATCTTTGGTGCCATCAAAGGTCATATCGCCATCCGCAGCAACGGCTTCTAGGGCGGCGAGACGATAGCGCGCACGCACCGGATCGGTCGGGGAAAACCACGCAAGTGTGACGACCATCGAACGGCTAAGCTTCACGCCTGAAAGCGACGCCGGCAGCGGCATTTCGAAAATGTTCGCTTGGTCTTTGCGTAGCGTACCAAGCCCCACGAGTGTGGCTCCACTGGAGGGCGCTTCACACATTCGTTCAACGTCAAATAGGCCGTGACCGTAGAATCGCGCTACGGACTCTTTGTTCGTAGAATGATGCCCTCCATTGGATTGGGCTTGCTCAAATAGCTCGTTCGCAGCATCCGGCCAGCTTGCCGAGTGAACGAGCAAGCATTTCGTCAGTAGAGCTAGATCCTGCCTCTCAAGCTCAGCGCCTTGATATGGGCCATCGTCAGCCGTCAGAGCAGCTGCAGCTTTAAGGGCAGCACGAACAGCCAAAGCGTTGGCACAACTCGTTCCGCGCTCTCGCTTCAGTCCTACGATGCCGTCATTGCTCGACGCAACGTTTAGTCCAGTTCGATTTGTCGATACTAAGCGCAACTGAACGTCATTGCCAGATGGGAAGCACCTCAGATTATGCTGACCTCCAACACCAACGATGTCAGGTTTGATTGATCGAAATGGTCCGAGCCCGCTCCTCGATGCGACTGCGACCATTCCGTGCCCAATTTCGCACAGAACAATTTCGCCTGCAGGAGGATCGAAAGCTGGATCCGAAAGATCGGCATTTACGGCGCCCACCGTTAGCGAGTTCATGGCTTCTGCGGGAGCCAGAAGCGTTCTCTCGTGCTGATTTTGGCCGAGGCAATTTTCGACCGCTCTGATCTTTGCCTGTGTATCCAAAGCCTCAAAGTCGATCGTAGTCGTTCCCGCCACATATATGGGGTCGCTGGCATTGCCCGCGGAGACCATAATGAGAATGCCAGCACGCTCTGCCCACCAATCAAGCAGGCGAGCCAACGAGCCGATCCGACCAGCGAAATTCTGGCCAACAACTCCGATTGAAAAGTTTACAACAAACGCATCCGGCGCAAGCGGTTCGTCGCCACCAAATGCCCTTTGGAACGCGATGTGAACGAGGTCGGCGAATAAGCGGTCATCGGGTGATGTCGCGCCGCGCTCCGTGTCAATGAGCAGCGGTATAGACACCAGCCTTGCGTCGGGGACAGGTTCGCCGTCTGTTGTCACATCTCCGCGAAGAATGAGCGATGCCATTGCTGTGGCATGTTTGCGATGTTCTACTTGTGAAAGCGGTTCTAAATCGTGAATATCTTCAATCACAACGCCGCCGTCGAGTTGTTCATGGGCCGCAATCGGCAAACCATCAAGCAGGATGGCGCGGATCGGTGCGTCGTCATCGAGCGATCCGCTAGCATCAACTACACCGCTTTCGAGTGGGTCGGAATCGTCTGGCAGCGATTGTGCGATGCTTTGGGGCCAAATAAACTGCAGCCCATCCAGCATCGCGAGGCTGTTCGGATCGGTCTCGCCATCCAACATCCGAGTGACCGCTTCCGTAGGAAGCTCAACAAGCATGGCATCATAGACGAAACCGAGTTCGTCGATGGTGCACGAGGAGATGATTGTTCCGCCTTCTCCCGCTATTCGATTTTCTGCATCGCGCCGCCAATCTGTTCGCTTTGCAGAATTGTTGGTCGGCCAGAATTCGAACTCCAATCGCAACTTGTCGTCACCAGCGGCTTCTAACCTCGCCAAAAGTTCGCGACGCGAATGCTCTGTCAGACGATCTAGGGGCCCCCAAGGTCGAAGATCAGCCAGCATGTCGAAGAGATTCCACCAAGGAGCCGAGCCAGTGGGTGCTTTTTCGTCTGCACTGTAGCGCTTCCACAAGCGCAACAAGTCCTCAAGAACGTTCATAGTCGGCATTGTCGCATAGAGCGTGGGGCGCAATTCACTGATAATTTCAGCCAAAAAATCGTCGGCACCATCTAGGCTATCGAGCTCCACCTCGGCGAACACTTCTAGGCCCATGCCAGTTGCCGCGCGCACGAAGTTCTGTATCGGAACCGCCGAGACGAAAACTAGCGCACGTTCTGGCGCGATGCCCATCGGGTCTTGGCGCAGAGTGATCTCGGCATCTGGTCCCGAGATCGCGTCTGCTATCCGGTCGATCTTGCGTTTGAATCGCTGCTCTTGTGTTCGTCTGCCGCGAGGCTTGGGCGGCGGAGGGAAATTGGAACTACCGGTCAATCTGCGGGCGCGCTTCCCGTCAGGTAATCGAAGGATCGGACGTTCGGTCATCTTCTCTTACTCGATTGTGCTGCGCAGCCCATGCTGTCACTCGATCCTTTACTAAAGTTCGGAATGTTACGGCCCCCTGCGCAAGTACATGGCGTCTGCGCAAATCTTGAAAAAAGTCTTCTGCCTCTGAAAAATTCTTAGGACTAACCTCAGACACAAGGCGCTTCGCGGTGTAGCCAGACTTTTCTTCGAACTTCTTAAGATTATCCACGAAGAATTTCGCCATTAACTCTTCGCTGGGTTTTCCTACCTCCAGATTCATTTCGAACCGTCTCCAAGTTGCACGGTCGAGAAGTTCAGGGTGATTTGTGGCGCCGATTAGAACACAATACGACGGCAAATCGTCGAGCTGTAGCAATAGTGTTGTAACTACGCGCTTGATCTCACCCGTCTCATGAATGTCTCCTCGCTCTTTACCTATGGCGTCGAATTCATCAAAAAAAAGGACGCACGGTTCAGTCCGGACATAGTCGAATAGGCGTCGCAGCCTCTGTGCCGTCTCTCCAAGATAGGACGTGACGACGGCATCGTAGCGAACGGTAAAGAGCGGCAGAGAGAGCTCATAAGCGAGGCCCTCAGCAATCGAAGTTTTCCCATTACCAGGCGGGCCAACGAGCAAGAGCCTGTGGCGCGGCTCGAGACCGTGCGCTCGCAGAACACCTGCGCGCTGCTGCTCTTCAATCAATTCCGAGCAAGCATTCGCGATCAACTTGTCTAGATATAGCGATGCCATCGGGCGATCTGGATCGCGGCGTTGGATGCCGCCGGATCCGTCGCGAACGCGGGCACCGTTCGCGCCTCTTCGATTAACTTGATTGGCATTCTCGGTGACAGCTATGGCTTTGGCGATCCGGTCCGCCACACCAGTGTGCCGTTTTGAACGCTCGTCGGCGGCGATCGCTTCTGCTACTTCCTTGACGGCACCAACATTGCCCGCGGCCCCCGCCTTCACCAAATTGACAATGAGATCGCTGCGCGCCACGAAAACTCCTCTCGCTTGCTTCATCAAGTTACGCGAAAATGGTGAAAAGTCACCCGATACTCGAAAAAAGTCGCGGATATCGTAAAAATGCTGCGGATTGCCTATTCCCTCCGCTCGGTCAACGGATTGACAATCGACGCGGATCATTCGTTCTGGTAAAACAGTCAACTACATGAATAATGTTTCCGGCGAGACCGATCCCGAAATGAGCTTCCTTGCTCAGATGCCGATGAACAGCCTCGTCCAGTCAAATGAGATTGCTCCGCCCATCGCCTCCTGGCCAATCAAAATGCCGCCTTTGTGACGAGGCGAACGAAGTTCGCGGATGGTGTTTTGAGCCGTCCAACAGGAGGCTGAAGGGCGGCTCTTGCTCCGGGCTGGCCAAAAACGGACAGTCTGCCTTTGGCCCAATTCCTGCCGTTCGAACCGGCCAAACTCCGACGTGTGAAACTGGGCCGGTAGCGGACAGTCCGGTTCAGAGCTTTTCGAAGCGTGAAGCAGACCTTCGACAGGCAATCTTCATCGCAATGCCTTCTTCTCTGCTGACATTCATGAAGATCCGCTTTCAATTTGAATTCCAAATGTAATCAGGTAGCGTCCGGTCGTTATGGAAACGAACATTAATCTCAACACGGAAACTGATGGTAGCGGGCCAAAGCTCTTACTGGTCCATGGACTGGGCGGAAGTGGTCGATCTTGGTCACCAATCATTCCCCGGTTGGCTGAAGAACGAGAGGTAATTACAATCGATTTGCCCGGGCATGGCAATGCTACTGCGCGCGATGACAGCGGGACCTTGGCGGGCTTGGCCGACGACTTGCAGAAATACATTGAGCAAAACGGGCTTACAAACTCCGACATTGTAGGTTTTTCATTAGGCGGACGGCTGGTGTTGGAGATGGCGCGCCGCGGCTGTGTGCGAAACGTGGTGGCTCTCAATCCGGGCGGTTTTTGGCGCGGTTGGGAGCGAACCTATTTCAAGTGGACACTGACTGCTTCGAAAAAGCTTCTGCTTGCTCTGAAGGGCCAACTGGGCGCGCTGAGCAAATCATCTGTCTCGCGCACCGCGCTGCTTGCGCAACTCTCGGCAAAGCCCTGGGCGCTCGATGAGAGTATGGTCGAAAAGGAACTCGTGTCTTTTGCCAAGACATCGACAGTCGTTCCCTTGATTAAAGACCTGGCACGAGGTCCGGCACAGTCCGGGCCGGCATCATCGCACACTGGCCACGTCGCAATCGTATGGGGTGGCAAGGACCGATTGTGCCTACCACGACAGGCAGCCAGAGCACGCGCCGCATTTCCGCAGGCCGGGTATCACTGCTTAGAAGACAGCGGTCACTATTCGATCTGGGATAAGCCACATGAGGTCGTGGACATCATTCTAGCAGGCACTGGGCCAAACTAAGCCCTGAAGTAGGTCGAGAGCGGACCACCGTTGGCTTTCGCGGCTTCGACCGCTTTTCAGAACTGTTGTTGGTTGGCCCGATGACCGATTCTGAGGCGCGAAGCGGACATAACGTCGAAAGTCAACTTTTGTACACTGGCGGCGCGCAG
>NZ_BTGP01000021.1:0-9131 GCF_042854385.1 Erythrobacter sp. MTPC3 | reverse complement strand
TCGTTGTGGGTCCAGACACGCCGCCTGCCGTCAATGGAGCAGATGGTGCGAGCGGTATCATCAACGCGTTCGACAACGACACCATCAATGGTGCGCCTGTTGATCCTGCTGATGTCATGGCCACAATCACGTCTCCGGCGACACCAGTTACGCCTGGCGCGCCTGTTCCGACTATGGATCCTGCAACCGGGCTGGTTGACGTTCCTCCAGGAACCCCTGCTGGCACATACACGATCACCTATGAAATTTGTGAGACTTTGAATCCCACTAACTGTGCGACGAGCACGGTGGAAATCGTCGTCGAGCCACCGGAAATCGCTGCTGGTGCGGATACTCCTAACCCCGTCGCAGGCGGTATTGGAAACCCGAACGCTGTCAATGTCCTTGATAACGACACGCTCAACGGTGAGCCGGTGAATCCCAATGATGTGACATTGTCGATTATCTCAGGGCCAGGTGATCCGGGTATCGTACTCGATCCTGCGACGGGAACTGTCTCTGTGAGTGCAGACGTGCCACCAGGCACCTACGCAATTGAGTACGAGATCTGCGAGACGCTCAACCCGACCAACTGCGCAACCAGCAGTGTAACAATTGTTGTTGAGCCACCCCTTAGCTCTGTTGAAGGCACGGTATTCCTCGACGTTAATGGTGATGGTGCGCTTGATTCAAGCGATGAGCGTCGAGCGGGATGGATCGTTGAGATATTGCGTGATGGCAATGTTGTCGCGACGACAGTCACCGATGCTGAGGGTGAATACTCGTTCCAGGATTTGCTCAGTGGACCGGACTACTCGATCCGGTTCCGCAACCCTGAAAACAATGTAGTCTATGGGCTGATCGAAGATCTCGATCTTGGATCGAACACGGTCGTGGTCGATCAGAATCTCCCGATCGATCCGTCAGGCGTCATTTATGACAGCGTCGACCGGACTCCGGTTGATGGCGCAACGGCCACTCTGCTTGGACCAAATGGCATGGCGTTACCGCCAATCTGCTTCCTTGATCCTTCACAGGCAAGTCAGACAACAGGCTCGACTGGCGAGTATCGCTTTGATCTGGTGCCCGGTGCTGCGCCTCAATGCCCTACGGGCGAGACAGAGTATACGATCTCCATCACTCCACCGTCTGGGTTCAGCTTTGCATCAACCGTCCTACCACCTCAGCCTGGACCGCTTGATCCTACCGGACAGGCCAGCCCTGTACGCGTGTCGCCAGATCCAACTGCGCCGACCGAAGCTAGTCCGACGTACTTCCTGACGTTCGAGCTGGAGACCGGCGATCCGGATGTGATCAACAACCATATCCCAGTTGATCCATTCTTGTCGCGCGATCCGCTAATCGTCACGAAAACCAGCACCAAGCGTAATGTCAGTACGGGCGATCTTGTTCCTTACGAGATTACTGTCCGCAATGCTGAAGATGTTTCGCGTGCCGGCGTGACGGTGGTCGATCTTCTGCCGTCGGGTTTCAAATACGTATTGGGATCAGCGTTCGTGAACGGAACACCGACCGAACCTGAAACGGCAAACTCTGGGCGCCAGTTGGAATGGCGCAATCAAAGTATCCCGGCCAATACAACGGTGACCTATAACTTGGTGCTCACAGTGGGTGCTGGTGTAACGGAAGGTACAAAAGTCAACACCGGCTTTGGTCTTGACGGCCCTTCGGGAACCGCAATCTCAAATCGGGGTCAGGCAGCAGTTCGGATTGTTCCAAGCAGTGTATTCGATTGTTCGGAACTAATCGGCAAAGTTTACGAAGACGCCAACTACAACGGGTACCAAGACGAGGGTGAACCGGGCGTACCGGCTGTTCGCTTGGCAGCTGTGAACGGCCAACTGATCACGACTGATGAGTTCGGACGTTACCACATTGCTTGTGCTGCCGTGCCTGATGCGCGGATCGGCTCGAACTACGTGCTGAAGCTTGACACCCGCACTTTGCCACTTGGCTGGCAGCCTACAACTGACAATCCGCGCTCGATCCGTCTCACACGAGGCAAGATGGGCGAGCTCAATTTCGGGGTCGCACCCCCACGACAGGACGATGCAACAACACGAGATGGCAATCAGGGGGGAGAAGAATAATGACTAAATCACTCAATCCCCTTCAGGGCAACCTCTTCGCAAGCACAGCGGTTATCGCTCTCGCGGTCAGTGCAATTCCAGCAACCGTGGCTGCGCAAGAAGCCGCTTCGGGATCGGAAGAGGGCGTCACTGCCCAGGCTGAAACCAATCACTTTGGTGAGGATACGTACCAAATCCGTTTCCGCGCGGATACTCTGATCGTCTCGCCTGTAATGAGTGTTGGCTTGGTGGACAGTGTACGTACCGTCGTTCGCGGTGAGGAAGCGCGCTTCCAGGCCTACAACAACTATCCCTCGTTTGTGGAGCGGGCCGAAATTCGCATCTTCGTTGCCGGCGTATCGCCGGACAGCGAGCCACTGGCTTCAGTTGAGGTCAACGAGTTCGGAGCTGCCGTCTGGCAAGCTGACGATGCCAGCCCGGATGCGCTGTACTTCGTCTATCGCGTGTACGGTAAGGACGGAAAGTTCGATGAAAGCTCGGCGCATGAGTTGACGCTGCTCAATGAGCGTGTGCCTGAGCAAATCGGTGCCGAGAAGGCGCCGACCCGGCCAGAGTTCGGTCTGGTAGACGAAGCTGAGCGGCGTAACATTGCGCTTGAAGGCGTCATGGCAACCGTGACCGGCCGCGCTGATCCGATTGCGGAAACCGTGTTCGTGGGCGGGCAGGCAGTACCAGTAGCAAATGATGGTGACTTTGCTGCACAACAAATCGTCTCGCGCGAGGATGGCGAACTGGTTGTGTCCGTCATTCGCGACGGTGAAACAGTCAAGGAAGCAACACAGAGCTTTGCGATCGAACGCGACGATTGGTTTATCGTCGGTCAAGGTGACATCACATTAGGCCAAAGCTTCGGCAGTGGTCCGTCGCGCGAGGTTTCGGGTGATACGCTTGCTGATGGAAGCTACGCAATTGGGCGCGGCGCGTTTTACGCCAAAGGCGTGGTAGGTGATGATTGGCGCATCACATCTTCGCTCGATACCGGCGAAGAATTGTTAGAAGACATCTTCAGCAATCTCGATCGCAAAGACCCACGCCAGTTGTTGCGCCGACTGAACAGTGAACAATTTTACCCGACCTATGGTGATGACTCGACGCTCGTCGAAGATGCCCCGACGCAAGGGAGTTTCTACCTGCGTGTGCAGAAGGACGAGAACCAGCTCGTTTTGGGTAACTTTACGACCAATATCAATGGTGCTGAATTGGCGCAGCTTGATCGCGGCCTGTTTGGTGCGCTGATCGATCTAAACAGTTCTGAAACGACTGAGTTCGGCGAACGGGCCTTCCAAATCACTGGCTTCGCGTCTGACCCGGGCACGGTTCCTGCTCGTGAAGAATTCCGCGGCACAGGTGGTTCGCTCTACTTCCTGCAACGTCAAGACGTGTCGGTTGGCTCCGAGCGTGTTCGCATCGAGGTGCGCGACCGCGAGACCGGTATCGTGATCGAGTCGCGCGATCTCTATGCGCAGCAGGATTACGACTTCGATCCGTTCCAGGGTCGGATCACGTTGCTCACTCCGCTGGCTTCGACTGTCGCAGGCAGCGGCGTTGTGCGAGAGGGCAGCTCGACTGGCAATGTTCCCGTCCTTGTGGTTCGCTACGAATTTACGCCGACGGTAGGTAGCCTTGACGGCTATACGCTGGGCGGTCGCGCATCGGGCTGGCTCAATGACATCGTTCGCTTTGGCGTGACCGCGCAGCGCGACACAGTCGAAGATGCATCGCAAACCCTGCTCGGAGCCGACGTTTTGGTGCGGGCAACTGCGGGCACATACTTTAAAGCCGAAATCGCGCAGAGCGAGGGTCCCGGATTTGGCCAGTCAAACTCGGTTGATGGCGGTCTATCTTTCACTGATATCGTAACGCCTGGCGTTGCTGGTGTGGAAGCTAGAGCTTGGCGCAGCGAAGTTGCGATCAACGTCAACGAGCTCACCGGAAAGGCAGGCGACGGAGTGGTGCTTGGTGGCTATTTTGAGCATCAAGACCAAGGCTTCTCATCTGCGGGGCGTTTGACGCCGGCAGAGACGGAGCGCTGGGGCGTCTCTGCTGCGATGCCCTTAGCAAACGGCCAAATCGCCGCAGGCTATGAATCGCTTTCTTCCGGCAATACCGGATCGAGCGACACAGGTACGATTGATATTGAAAACGCTTTCGCATCTGGCACCGGTTCAATCACGACCAAACTGGGCTTGCGCCATGAAGAACGCACGCCGGGTCTTCTATTCAACAGCATTCAAGATGGTAGTCGTACAGATCTTGCTCTGGAGCTTGGTTATGCGCCAGGAGGCGACAACTGGTCGACCTATGCCTTTGGCCAGATGACGCTCGATCGCGATGCAACCCGCCAGCGGAATAACCGCGCCGGTGTTGGCTTAAAAGCGCAGATCACCCAGCGTATGTCGATCGCAGGCGAAATCTCTGAAGGCGATGGCGGAGCAGGTGCAGACATCCAGCTCAACCACCGGCTAAGTGAAGGTTCGGAAGCCTATGTTGGCTACAGCCTGTTTGCCGATCGCACTGACACGGGGCTCGACAGTCAGAATGTTTTCACGCGCTCCAACCGCGGTACGCTTGTTGCTGGCGCAAGGCAGCGTTTCTCTGACGCACTTTCAGTCTACGGTGAGAACCGTATCGGTGTAGGCGGAGTTGCACCGTCGCTGACGCGCAGCTTTGGGCTGACGTATGAACCGATCGAGAATCTTGCGATCACAGGCAGCTTCGAGACCGGCCGGATTGATGACGCAACAACGGGCCTGTTCCGTCGGACTGCGGCGACATTTGGCGTTGGCTACACCGAAGAAGACATCCGTCTGGGCAGTTCTTTAGAGCTGCGACGCGAGACCAGTCCTGTCGGGCTTGATCAAATCGTGTGGTTGTTGCGAAACGATGTCAGCATCGCGGTTAATCCGGATTGGCGTTTTATCGGTCGATTCAACTTGGCGGATGCCGACAACAGTAGCGCCTCGATTTCGGCTGCTGAGTTTACCGAGGTCGTTGCTGGCTTTGCTTATCGACCGGTGGATAACGAGAAGCTCAATGCTCTCGTGCGGTTCAATTACTTTGAAGATCTCGGTCCCGTTGGACAAATCACTGGCTCGGGCCAGACGCAAAGTCCCAAACAGGTCAGTCATATCGGGCTCGTTGATGTGAACTACGACGTATCACGTAAGCTTACCCTAGGGGGCAGATACGGATACCGAACGGGTAAGGTCTCGTTGGGGCGTGAAAGCGAGGAATTTGTCAGTTCAACCGCTCATCTTGCTGTCCTGCGCGCCGATTACAACGTTGTGAAGGAGTGGGACGTTCTACTCGAAGGGCGTGCTCTGTGGGTCACGGCTGCTGACGACTTGCGCGTTGGTGCGCTAGGTGCTGTCTATCGCCACCTTAACAACAACGTAAAGGTCGGCGTCGGCTATTCGCTCTCTGACTTCTCGGACGATCTTACTGATCAAAGCTACACAAGCCATGGGCCGTTCTTAAACTTCCTTGGCAAGTTCTGAGGTCACTAGCGGGAAGCGACAGGACCCGATGATCGCTTCCCGCTAGTGATGCAAGACTTCTCTACTCCGGGCAATTCAAGCTAGCGGTGGATCGCAATCAAACTCCACGGGAATTAGCACGCCAGCATTTTTGAAGTGCAAGCGATGGATAGAAAGTCTCGGGTGCTGGGGCTGCCATTCCGCAAGCGATCGCTATTCAAGCAAGCATCTTGTGAAGCTCGATTTGATGGCGCGCCAGGCAGCGAGGACGGCACGCAAAGCTAATGGTTGGCCAACCTGAATTTTTGGGATCATCGGGAGCAAAGACGTAAAAATTCGTATAATCAGGTGCACATTGTAAGTGCTTTTGGTAATAGCGCCCAGCTAACGAACGGGAAGATGGTGCAATCATGATACGCGACGTGCTTATAGCGGACGATCACCCGATCTGCTTGATGGCGCTGCGGGAGGCAACACTCTCTCTTGGTGGCGAGTTTAGGGTTACCACTGTTGAGAAGCTTTCGGATGTACAGTCTGAGCTGCGTCGCCGAGATTTCGCAGCTCTTATTCTCGATCTGGCACTAGCGGACTATCAAGGGCTATCGAATGTCTCCTTGGTGCGCTCGACCCATCCCAAGTTGCCGATTTTGGTGGTAAGTGGAAACGACGCCTCTCCGATCCCTCAACAAGTAGCAGGGCTGGGCGCTAAAGGGTTTTTGAGTAAAAGCGCTTCAATTGCTGAAATGAAGTCCGCCATTGACGTTGTTTTGCGCGGGGGAAGTTACTTTTCGGGCTTCGATCAAGTCAATGGACCAGCTAACAGCGGGTTGGAGCAGCTTTCGCCAGCTCAGACCAAAGTGACGGTTGAGCTCGCTCGAGGAAGCTCGAACAAGATAATAGCGCACGAACTTGGCCTGTCAGAAGCCACAGTAAAGTCGCATCTTTCTGCAATCTACAAAACTCTGGGCGTTACCAACCGATCCCAGGCAATTCTTGCCTTGCAGCAATCGGGCGCAAAGTTCTCTTAGCCGTTGAGTAATCGGGCCAGATCGCTGCGAACCCAGGCTGAGCTTTCCTCAGCAGCTGATCGCAGAGCATCGATCTGTTTTGCATTGGGGTTTTCGGATTGCTCCACTTGGCGGGCTAGCTTCTGTAGCTTTGTCGCAGAGCAATTGCCTGCGGCACCAGCTATGCCATGCGCCAATCGACGCACCTCATTGTGGTTGCCTGTTTCAAGATGAGCGCGGACCTGCTCACATTCCTCCAAACAGGTTTCCGCAAGGACATTGAGGACACCTTCGAGTGCGTCGCGACCGATCGCATCGGCGCTCGCTATAACTGCCTCTCGGTCGAAAAGTTCCTCCGCTGTCACATCAAGCTCCGTCGAAATCGCAGTAACTTGTGAAAACGTCTAAACTCGCTGGTTTCACTATGCAATTAGACGAAGGTATAGGCGATCATATGAGCTTGTTGCACTCCTCAATCGACGAACTTCCCGATATGACGTTCATCTTCGATAGATCCGGTCGAATTCTGGAAGTCAACAAGGCGTTCCGTGAGTGTGTTACCTCGCTTCCTGATGGCGGGGATCTTCCGTTCTCTGAGGCATTTCAACTGATCGACGACATTCGGCCTAGGGATATCGTTGAGCAGTGCGAAACTGAGAGCGTTCGGCCCGTTTCGGCGGAAGCGATCGTCTTGCTGGGCGATAACTCGCAGCAAACCGTTCTTCTCAATTGCGCACGAGCGAGCTTTGGGTCTGGCGCCGAGGCATTAGTTATCGCCACCGGCCGTTTGATGCGCGAAGCAGTCAATATCTCGGGAGAAAGTTCCGGAGAGCGCAAGTTTCGGCGGCTTGCAGAAGCCGCACCCGTAGCGATCTATCAGGCAGATCCTCAGGGCAACATCTCATATGTGAACCAACAGTGGGCGCAGAAGCTGGGTTACTCACAAGACGAATTGTTGGGAACTGGCTGGCAGCGTTTTGTGGTCGACGCTCAGGTCTACAAAGATGATCCTCCCTGGATCGGTTTTTCCCCCGAAAACAGCTCCCGAATTCGCACTAATCGTTTTCGCACGAGCGACGGAGAAGTCATCGAGTTCCAGACACTCAACCAGGCTGAGTTTTCGCCAGACGGAAAACTGCTTGGTTTTGTAGGGGTAATGTTCGATGTGACCGAACAGGCCAAGGCCTTGCGCGACTATGATCGGAGCGAGAAACGGTTTTCCGCTTTCGCCTCGCTTTCCTCGGTCGGCATCTTTAGGGCTGATGCCAAGGGCAATCTATTTTTTGCGAATGATAAGTGGTGCGAAATTGCGGGCATCGGACCGACCGAGGCCATGGGCGAGGGATGGGTGAACGCTGTCCACCGTGACGACAGGTCGAAAGTTATTGAGGCGTGGCGCTCCGTTATCGAGCTCTCGGAAGGTCAAGGCCGCTTCCGTTTCGTGCATTCCGACGGTGGTATTCGCCACGTTGAGGTGGTCGCGACTGCTGAGACTGCGGTGGGCGAACGAATACACGGCTACATCGGGATCGTCGTCGACGTCACGCGCAATGAGGAGATGTCCGAGCAACTTCGCCAGAAAGAGCATCAGCTTGCGATGCTTGCAGCAAATTCGCGCGACCCAATCTTCCGTCTCGACCTTGAGGGACGCTGTATCTACGCCTCGCCGGCTGCCGAGGAGATGCTCGGGGCCAAGACTGAGGGCATTGTCGGCGCTTCCATGATCGAGAAGTGCCACCCCGACGATCTTCCGATATTTATCGAATCTTTCTTTTCGTTGGCTTCGGGGACCAAGGAGCGATCGGAGGTTACATTTCGAGCGCAGGCCCCGCTCTCTCCGCACGACTATCATTGGATGGATGCGCAAGGGGCAGTTATCAAGGATGCCCAAGGACACCCTTCTGAGGTCATTGTCAGTCTCAGGGATGTAACCGCTCAAAAGAAGCTTGAAAGCAACCTACGCGAGGCACGCGAGGCCGCCGAGCGCTCCGCTTCGAGCAAGTCTTCCTTTCTCGCGAATATGAGCCACGAGATACGCACGCCCATGAACGGTGTCCTGGGTTACGCCGATCTTTTGGCTGTCAGCGACCTCAATGATGAGCAGCGCGAGCATGTCGAGCTGATCCGTGACTCGGGCAAATCCATGATGCACCTACTCGGCGATGTGCTCGATTTTTCAAAGATCGAGGCAGGACAGCTCTCCATCACCGAGCAGCCCGTTGATCTACCGCATATCCTAAACAGCACTGCCAAACTCGTTCGCCCCACCGCTATTCAAAAAGAGCTCGATCTGGAAGTCCAGGTTAGCGACGCGGTGCCCCGCTGGATCATGTCCGACCGGATGCGATTGAGACAGATCCTGAGCAATCTGCTCAGCAATGCGGTAAAATTCACTGATTCCGGTTTTGTGCGACTTACAGCAAAGGAGCAAGACGCCGAGCTTGTGATCACGGTCGAGGACAGTGGTTGCGGGATATCGCCGCACCGCACCGAGATCATTTTCGATAGCTTCGCTCAGGAAAGCGACATCACGCATCAAAAGTTTGGCGGCACAGGAC
>NZ_BTGP01000020.1:0-10239 GCF_042854385.1 Erythrobacter sp. MTPC3 | reverse complement strand
CCGCAAAAAGCGGTTCATAGGCGGTCACTTGGTCGGTTCGTCGCCGAGCTAGAGCCAATTTTCTAAGGTGAGCAGGGAAAGTGGCGGTGTATTTGCGGCGACAGGGTAGCTCTCCGGATCGCCCAATGATCCCGCCTTCGAGCCAGGCACCCAAATGTGATTCACGGTTTGAACGGGATCTGCGAATTTATCTTGCGCATCGAAGCTCTCAACGAGCTTTTGCTCTCCGTTTTCATCGCGCCATGTGAGCGCCAGAACGGTAAATTTCGCCCGGACATAATGAGAAAACTCTATCTTCTCATCGCACTGCTTTGAGCGGCATGAAACCTCGCGATTGCCGCCTTCGCCGGAATAGCGCACGATCACCTTTGCCCCGGCTGCGTGGTCCGTCTCGGCAATGCACACAGTAATATCAAGTCCGAAATCGTCCCGCACTTCTCCCGCGAAAATCAGCGCCTCATGCGGCATGCATGACTGACCGTGCAAATCTGGCATCTCTACCTCATCGGAACATTTCTGTGCAGCATTTGCCGCGTTTATTGGACAGACCAGCAAGGCCAGGACTGCAGTCAAACCAGGCGAATATCGAAACGGCATCAGATTTCCCCTTCAAGGTAGTGAAACGATGCTCATGGTTGCCTTAACATGGGGCGCAGACCCCATCCGGTGCGTAGCGCCTATCCGCGCGGAATGCGCAGCGTCATGCAGGTGCCGCGGTGCTTCACCGATCGGAGCACGAATTCATGGCCCGGACGCGCGGCAAATTCGTGGACAAGGTGCAGTCCAAGCCCATGGCCTTCGCTGCTGTCGCTCTTGGCGTGTTTTGCGCTGAATCGGGCCAGCTCCGCTTCGTCCATACCGCAGCCGTCATCGATCACTCGCAGCAGCACGTGGTCTTTGCGCGGTTGCATGGCAATGAGGAGCTTCGTGGCATGAGCGTGTTTGAGCGCATTGGATACGAGATTGCTGGTCGCCCGCATTATTTCAATTGGCTCTGTAATGATGAGCGCCTCACAGGCTCGGGTCCTCACCTCAACTCCGGCGTCATGAGCCTCGGCCCTGAACATGGCGGAGCAATTGGCAATGACGAGGCTCGCAAGAAATGCCTCCACCCCTTCATCGGGTTTCTCGCCCGACAGCGAGTTTTCTGGAACCGTCTCAGACAGTCCGCTTTCCGTCACGCCCTCAAGATAGGTCAAAGCCGCCTGTAGATTGCCGGCGGCCGCCGGGTCGCGGCTAGCGACATCCTCAAGCCCCCGGCGCAGCGATAACAAGGGTTGCTGCAAGTCATGCGAGGTTGATGCAAGCCGCGCCTTCAATCCTTTGGCATGGTTGCGCGCTTCGTCATACCGGCTGCGGCTCTCTTGCAGCGCTTCGGCGAGCTCCAGCTTCTCCTGGGTTGTGTCGACTTCGGCTTGCAAGGAACGACTCAGATCGCGCTGCATCGCCAGCATCCTCACCAAAATCGCGATCAGGAAAGCCAAGCTTTCAAAAAGCACCGTTGCATGGAAATAGTCGAGCGCGACGGTCATCGGAAAACGGCCAGGAACCAGCAAGACCGCTGACATCGACGCGACTGTGAAAACGATCGCGGCCGACCCAGCGAGGAAGGGAACCGCACCCAGAACCTTCTCTTTCCAAGCAAGGATAGCAATCCAGAAGTAAGCGAACGCAACAAGCGGCACGTGCGCGAACACCGCCCATCGCATGGCATCATATCGCCAGAAGAATGCGCTCAATATCGCCGCGACGCACAAGACAATTTGGAGTGCGCGCACGGCGCGATTTGTGCGCGGATGGCATTCGCCAAGCCCCGCAAACAGCCTCGCGAACTGCAACAGGGCAATCATCATGCCCGTCAAAAGCAACAGGTTGGCGGGCTCATAGGCACCCATGTTACCCGGCCAGACAAAGCGATGCAGGTAACCTTCATTGTTGGCGACAAACAATGCGC
The DNA here is from genome assembly GCF_042854385.1 of Erythrobacter sp. MTPC3. Taxonomy (NCBI): domain Bacteria; kingdom Pseudomonadati; phylum Pseudomonadota; class Alphaproteobacteria; order Sphingomonadales; family Erythrobacteraceae; genus Erythrobacter; species Erythrobacter sp. MTPC3. The sequence continues at coordinate 8,285 of NZ_BTGP01000020.1, read as the reverse complement.
TGAGTCCAACATAGGCCGCAAAAGCACTGACCAGCGGCCAACCGACCAGCCTTCCCATCGCAATCGCAACGATGACCAAAACAACCATCGCACCGTTGATGAGCCAGTTAAATCGCGCTTCCTGCATATGCGCGGTGCGCATCCGCTCCGGCGTTGCGAAGGTAAGCGGCATCCAGCTTCCGGTCGAAGAGCGCAGTCCGACAAGAATCTCCGCGCTCTCACCTGCTTCCATCCAAAGAGGGGCGACCAGATACTGACTGACCACTGGCCGCTCATCAAAGTGAGTCGTCCGGCTTGCTGAGAGCAAGGTTTGTGACGGAGCGCCCAGCGCACGCTTCTGGACCAACAATTCGTCCGCGAAAGGTCGCTGGATATCGATCATCCACTCGCCGGGCTGATCGTTTGGGTTCTCAACCGAGACCAATAGCCAGACGGCACTTTCCTGGTCGCCAAAATCAACCCAGGGATTGTCGAGCGGGAGAAATTCGCCGCGTTTTGCAATTGCCGCGTCAGGATCGAGCGCCTTGCTGTCGAGGATCAGATAACGCAGATTGTCGAATGGCTGGAGGTGTTTGTTGCCTATTGGCAGCTGCGCCGCCTCGGCGCCTCTTTCCGTTCCCGCGTGATCCTGTGCGTAAGCCGGTGACGGCCATGCAGCCGCCGACATCAATAGCAGTAACACCGCCGCATGAATGGCCCGAGCAATGACGCGCGAGGAATAACGCTTTATCATCAACATGAGACTAGCGCCGCTATGATCGACAGATATGGGGTCGATCCCCCATTCCCATCGCAGGCCCTCAGCCGAACCACCGCTCAGAGCTGCCGATGCTCATCGAGCAAGCCTTCACGCAAGGCATAGGTGAGAAGGGCAGAAACCGAATTGACCCCCAATTTCGCCATCAGGCTGGCCCGGTGTTTCTCAACCGTTTTGGGGCTAATGAAGAGCTCCTCTCCAATCGCCACATTCTGATGGCCCGCCGCGATCAGCGCCAGAACCTCCCGCTCTCGATCGGTCAGCTCTTCGCGCTGCGGTTCGGCGGCGAGTTTGCCGGCCACTTCCTCGGATACGAACTTTCCGCCCGCCAATACCTGCGCGAAGCCCTCCTTCATCTCTGTTGGCAGGGCGCTTTTGAGAAACAGGCCATCGACACCGGCCGCCAGCCAGTCTGCAAGCATTGCCGTGGAGGTAAATCCGGTAACGACAACGATGCGCGTGTCAGGTGACCATCGCCGTGCTTCCCCGTAAACCTGCACCCCACGCGCAAGCGGCATGGCAGCATCGAGTAACAACAGATCGGGCGCATGCTGCTTGACAAGTGCAATGGTCTCAAGCCCGTTTTCGGCCTCTGCCACGATTTCCACGTTGCCCAAGTCCGCAAGAATGCTTGCCAGGGACGTGCGGACGATCGCGTGGTCATCGGCAATGATCGCGCGATTTTTCGCCGTCATTTCTCAAACATCCCCCTAGCCGCCTGTTTCAACACTCATAGGGGTTAGATCGCTTCATGCAATTGCGATGGGTGATCTGCCCCATTTGCCGCTCAAGAGCGCGATGGCATTGTAAGCCGCAAGTTGGCCGCAAAGGTGAAGAGAAGAGGCGGATTGTCATGCAGAATTTCGCATTGCGAACAATACTGGCAAGAGCAGCAGCAATAGCCGCCAGCGCGTTCGTCACACTTCAGCCCGGAATGGCTCAGGCGCGCGTGTCGCACATCTGCCCGGAGCTTGACCGCAGCAGTAACACCCTATCGGTGCGTATCGGGTCGGGGTGCATGACGGGGATGGCCCGCTTCAAGGATCACGATCTGGAAGTGAAAGTTGACCAGCACCGAGCTCACATCAGCGTAACCGGCGACATTCGCTTCCATCCAATCGGCAACCGCGCGGTAACTGCCGATTGCGCTGGTGCATAGAGCTTCACGTTGGCGGCAGAAGGTATTGAAGCCCGGCGATACACGCTTTCCTATGCGGGTGACCATGCAGGTACGGTCGAGTTTCTAGAAGATGCAAAACCGCAGAAGTGTTTTGGCACGGTGCGGAGCAAGGTCCGCGTTCAAACGCAGACAATTCATGCCGCAGACTTTGCCGGCTGGCGGTTTGATCCCGAAGCGCCATGGAACGGTTGGCGCGGCCATAGCGTCGCCGCCTTGCTTGAGCCCTTGATTGGAGGCGCTCCGGAAAGTCTCGATGGTCGACCCACAATCGACATCCGGATGGAAAAGCGCAGTTGGGGCCCATCCGTGGCCGACATCAGCACCAGAACAAGCAGGCGTACGCCGTTCATCGCGGTGTGGATTACGCGCCATGGCCTCGCTGACGATTCGGTGACAGGCGATCGCTATTTTGTCGCAGCCACACAAGGAAACGGCGGCTGGAAAGTCGACAAACTGTGGAGCCAGCAAATGTGCGCCCGTGGAGAAAATGCCGGTCAATGGACCGCGGCACCCTGCCCGTGATTTCCGGATCGGGCGCCAAAGAGAGAATGCGCCTAGATTTAGGAGATCAAATTCAGTTGGTTACAGATGGGGTATTGACCCCATGGGAGAGCAGGAAAGGACCCGCTATCCCATAATCAACAAAGCCAGAGATGAGTGAAGCGGCTTGGTTGAAATGACATTTAGGATTGCCAGCAACTCGATCGAGAGGTCATCATGTGGAAGTTGCTGCAGAAAAAGGGGGAACTGCAATGCGTATTAAGATCATGACACTGGCGATGGCAGGTTTGCTTGCAACAAGCACGATGTTCGGTGCGAGCCAGGCTCAAGCCCAATTGCCCGACGTTGCCAGCGTAGCGCCGGGTGAGGCAACCGATGCTGACGGCACCTACGTTGTCTCGACCATCAACAAGCGGATCACGATCGAAAACGGGCGTGCCTATGTGATCGACCCATGGACGCAGGCGCTGATCTTCCGGATCAAGTCCGGTATGGTGACGCTGCAGAATTTCCGCCAGACTGGGCCTGATACCTTCGAAGCGGACGATCTGCCGATGATGGGCAAGGTGGTGTTCAACCGCCAGCCGAACGGCACGCTGCAGGGCGTTGTGCAAGGTGCGTTCGGTGAAGCGAAGTACGCACTTGTGCCAACCGACTATGCCACGATTGGCGATGCACCAAGCGGCGGCGGCACTCCAACAATTGCCAAGGATCGCATCTACAAACTGCATGTCAGCAATTCACGATGCGTGGGCACTGATTTGCTGCGCAAGACCTATGGCGGGGTCTTCAATGTCAGCCTCAAAGATCCCAATGGCAACCGGATGACGTCCAGGGACCGCAACTTCGAAGTCAAATGCACCAAGAAGGGCCCGCGTAAGCAGAATTACAAATTCTACGATGCTGGCCCGGGCGCCCTGACGATCACTGTCCCGGCTGGTGCGAACAATGTCACCGGCATGCGTATCGGGGGTAAGAACACCCGCGGCAAAAACGTCACCTTCGACCGCGCTCACAGCAGCCTTCTGATGCGCACGATCAACGAGGCGAACCTCCTCAATGTCGGGCAGACGCTCAAGGATGATGTTCACCTGACCGGCAAGAGCGGCAATGCACGGCTCTATGTCACGCTGGCTCTCCAGAGGATCCAGTAATGCGGAAGGGCACAGTCATCTCCTGCCTCGGGGCGATTTTGATGGCGGGGACCGCGCTGGCACCGGTAGAACCGGTAAATGCGCAGATCCCTGCTTTCCTCCCCAATAAGGAAGCGGTTGCGGAAACCGAGCCGATGGAAATTGATGGCGACTGGCGCGTCGACAGCATCAATAAGGTCATCCGGATCGAACGCGGCAGAGCCTATGCGGTCGAAGGTTGGACACATGCTTTCGTCCTGCGGGTCCAACCCGACATGGTCACAATCCGCAATATCCAGCAAACCGACGACAACGAATATGTCGGAGATGACCTGCCCCTGATGGGCCGCGTGACCTTGCGCCACGTTTCGCCGGACCGGATTGAAGCGTCCGTACCCGGCTTGCTCGGTGCGACACGCTACACGCTCACCCGCGTCGCTGGCAGCGATTACGACAATGGTAGAGAGCCTCCACCGATGTTCGCCACTGCTGAAGATCCCGATGGCGCAACACCATCCGGCTTTCGCCAGCCGGATAGCAACCCGCCCACCTTTGCTTCGCTTGAAGAAGCATTTGGCGAACCGCGCCCGGTTGCGGAAGCTTTCAGGGGCTGCGTCATCCCGGATGACGCGACGCAGGAAATGTCGGCAAGCGTGCCGCAGCCCTCGCCGCGCGACCGGATGACGGGCCTTGAATTTGCGCCCGTCGCAACTGCGGATCCCAACGCCAACGTTCCGGGCGCGGGCGATGCGTGCTGGACCAGGCTTGACGGGGTTTGGAAAGAGGATCGCAACCCGACCTTCGACACCTCGGCCAACGACGGAAGCGAATGGGATGTTCAAGGACTTCCGCTCGCAGGGCTATTGCACGGCAATTACACTACCCCAGGGGCGCTGTTCATCGCTCCGGGAGATGACCCGGAAGGCGAACTGTATGTCATATCGGGAATCAATGGCCTTCGCATGACGCGGTATGTGTCGAGCGATGGTTTGAGCGTTGAGGGACTGATTGGTCAAGCGGGCGCAACGAAGGTCTATGAAGCGCAGGAGCAAACATCGCTGCCACCACGGCTTACGATGGATTACACCGCCGGTGGCGAGTTGCGCATCCGGCTTGGCAACCGTCAGTTTCTGCGTCCGCAAACGACTGCGAGCCGCGATCTGCCGTCCGATGATGTGTTCGCGATCCAGTTTCAGACCGACAATTTTGCCGCCAATCTCAAGGGCTACAATGTTCTGACACAGGACCCGTTTCTGTTGATGAACAACAACATGCGCGAGGTTTTCGACCGGCGTGACACCGATGAATACCGCATCCAGGAAAAATATGCGGTGCCGTTCGGGTTCACGCTCCAGAACGAGCTGCTGCAGGGTAACGTATATCGCAAAACGACCGTATCGAGCGCGAAGGAAATGCAGGATGCGAACAGCACTTCGTTTGGAGTGAATGCCAATATCAGCGTTTCGGGTGCGGTGAATACCTTCCTGTCATTCAAGCCAGGCGACGGAGAGATCGCCGATACCGGTGCAAGCGTGGGCTATTCCAGCACGCAATCGACAATGAATTCGATGCGCCAAAGCGGCACGGTTGCTCAGGTGGTCGGATACTCACGCGCCAAGAGCTATGCGATTATTGTCGATCATTCGGAATCGAAGCTTTCTTCTGGGTTCCTGACCGCGGTCGGCGATGCGCAACGCGAAGGTCGTTATCAGGACCTGATCAGCCAGTTCGGCACGCATTATGCCTATGCCGTTACCTATGGCGCCAGCGCCAAGATGACCCGCGATATTTCAAGCGAGGCCTTCCAGTCGGTCCTCGGTGAAACCCAAGGCGACAAGCTGGAAGGAGAGGTCCGGATCCTTGGCAGTTCGATCGGCGGCTTTAACGAAAGCATGACTAGCCGCATTGAAGGATATTCAGGTGCGTTCGGAAATGAAGGTGGCCGCTTTATCGCGGTAGGCGGCAATGGATCATGGGATTCTGGCGGCTATTCACGCGGCGACCGTGTTGCCCCGATCCTGCTCGATCTGCGGCCGCTTGATGAGCTGTTGAACCCGATCAATTTCCCCGATCAGCCCGACATATACACACGGGTTCGCGCCGAATTGGCACTGGCGATCAATCAGTATCTTGCCGGCCAGACGCGACCGCTTAGCAATGAGCGCCTGATCTCGAAGGTCAGCTATACCCCGCCACCCCCTGAGCCAGAGCCCGAACCCGAGGCCGAGATCGAGGAATGGCATGTCTATGTCCGCACCATCGGCTGCACCAAGCCGGGACCAGGGACCACGACCGGAGCTTCGGGCGATATCCGGGTTTCTGGCAGCGGTCACAAGAATGCCTTTGCCGGGAGCAAGGAGCTTTCGACGGGCTGCAAATGGAAAGACGATCTGAGCCGGACCTACGACTATCGGATTTCGGACAACACGCCTGGGCTGATGGTACTGCGTGGTACGCGGGAACAGATACGCAGTTATTCGCTGAAATTCGATTTCAATTGGCGGTACACCGGCGCCACCCAAGGCAGAATCCGGTCCGACCAGCGCTCGTTGAACAACACGCCAATGCAGCGATCGGGTCTGTCCGTTGGTAAATCGCATACGACCAAGTGGAAGTTTGGTCCCAAGGGCCGCCCTGAAATTACACTCCGCCTGCGCGTGAAGCGCATCAAGTGATCCGATGAGGAGCGAGACAATGCCATACCAATTCATCTTCCGCCGCGCGAAACTGGCTATCGCCGCACCGCTCGCATTGGGTGTGACAGCAGTTTTTGCGCCTGGCGCTGCAATGGCACAAAGCTATTCGCCCGATGTGCTGCAAGTCAGCGAGACAGGCGCGATTGCTTTCGATCCTTCTCCACAGCTCGATCTGGCTGATGGCGGAGCAATTGAATTCTGGGTAGCTGCAAGTTGGAGCGGGGATCCCGGATACGATCCGCCGGTGGTCATCAATATCGGGCCGGAGGGTATCCTGTACCAGGTATCGGTCCTGCGCGAGCGCGATGGACTGGTCTTTGCAAACGCAAACGATGAGGATGTCTTCATCGCCGATCTGTCCGATGGCAATTTGCACCACGTTGCAGTCAACATCATGCAAGACGGCTTGGAAGTCTATGTAGATGGTGAGTTGGTCGGGACCAGCGAATTGATGCCGATGTCCTTACCGTCGGCGGGATTGTTTGTCGGCGGGATCGAACCCGACAACAGCGCGAACTTGGACGGTGCGATTGCCCAACTGCGGTTCTGGAGCCAACCATTGGAGCAACAAGAGATCGTCGATTTCCGGCTGCGCGACGTGCTCGATGCGAACAGTGAAGACCACCCCGCTGCCGAGTTTCTCGCTGCGCAAAGTGATTTTCGCGCGGGCGAATTGCTGGTCGTGGAATCGATGGAGACCCTGCCATGAAGAGGCTCTCGAGTTCCCTCACGGCAGCCAGCGCAGTGATCGCACTGGCGGTGTCTGGCTTTGTGCCAGCGCCTGCTTCGGTAAGCCTTTTTTCAGGTGCAGCAGAGGCCAGACCTCCGAGCCAGGGGAGCTCAAAAGGTCAGCGGGGAAAACCGCGTAGAGGCGCAAAAGCGAAGGCCCCTGCGGGCAAACAAGCTGCAAAGTCGGGAAAGAAAAGGTCCCGCAAGGCTGCAGGAAAATCCTCCAAGCCGAAAACAACGACGGTCGCCAGCAAGGCTGCGGGCACATCGCGCCCTGTTTCGAAGGCAGGCAACCGGCTCGCGGGAAGATATGATACCAAAGCGGCAATAGCCGTCACCGGTGCGAACATGAACCTGTCGGCTGGATCGGCCAGACCCAGCCCGCCGCCATTGCCGCCGCGCGCTGCGCAAACGACGCGCAACAAGGGCAAAGCCGCAGCATCACCTGCGAAACAGGCGGCGAAATCTCGGAAAAAGGGGACTCGGCGCGCACAGGGAAAGACCTCAAAACCCAAGACAACTTTGGTCGCTGGTAAGCAGGCTGGTCCATCACGCAGCAAGACTAAGCCAGGCAAAGGCAAGACAGCCAATGTTGCGGCAAAGCCTGCGCTTGCCGTTCCGAGCTATCTCGCGGCCGCAGCGCCAACTTCGCCCCCGCCTGTGCCGCCGCGTGTTGCGCAATCCCCGCGCAAGACAGGTAAAGCGGCCGCTTCCCCGGCGATGCAGGCAGCCGCAAAAGCGCGCAAGGATGGCCGGACTGCGAGTGATATTTCGTCAGTGGTGACACGGACATATCGTCCGTTTGGTGGAGGAGCGCCAATTACAGCCCAGAAACCGCAGCAGGCTAAGCAAGGCAAGAAGAGCAAGTTCTACTTCAATCCGTTTCGCGGCCTGTTCGGCGGGGGCAACAAGAAGTGAGTGAGGCAATCGCCTGTGTTCTGCTCGATCACGATCGGCCATCGCTTATCGCGATCAGGGAAGAAGCGGATCGCTGAGATCAGCGCCTGGGTTGGCGGAGGATTGATGCCGACGGTCTAGCGGGCATTCTATGCCACGGGGTTATGCATGGCGGAGTAAAAGTGAGAGTTGGACATTGTCGTTCTCCTCGGTCGTGATTGGCTTAGGAAAGAACGGGCACCAACTCGCTAGCGTAGACCAAAGCGGACATCGCTGCAGCGCAGCCTTTATGACCGCTTTCAGAAGATGCTTGCAGTTGGCCCAGTGACCGAAGTGGGGCGCGAAGCGGACATAACGTCGAAAGTCAACTTTTGTACACTGGCGGCGCGCAA
>NZ_BTGP01000019.1:0-11070 GCF_042854385.1 Erythrobacter sp. MTPC3 | reverse complement strand
TTGGAGCGGTTCGTGGCGGCATCGTTCAAATGAATCTCAGTCCCTATTGACTAAGCACACCGAACACGGATTCTCCGTAGTTTTGAGGACTAAACCATTGAAATAAAGTGATTTCGTTCAGACGAATCATCGTGTCCCCGCTTTCGGTTTTAGGCCTCTTGTCTGCCATGCCTGTCCCGAAAATCGCTCACATTCGAGCGGTTGGGCAGCACCCTATCACAAGGGCGTGGCACCATGGTTCAACAAGCGAAACGCAAGACACTCAGAGCGCATCTCAACGGAAATTTCATGCGCCGCAAACTGCCTCCTAGCGGAAGTGAGTATGCGATCCACGACACCAAGCTTCCCGGATTCGGTATACGCGTAAGGTCCAACGGAAAAGCCTTTTGGTTTGTGCGACCAAGACGCCGTGGGAGAAGTCGTCGGATCATGCTCGGCAGTGTCAGCGAGATCGATGCCGTGACGGCACGCAAGCAGGCCAAGAAGGTGCTTGTTGAAGCCGCGCTCGACGGTCTTCCGCGTCAGCGCAAGCCCACCAGGTCACCGACCTTTGCCGAGTTCGTCGAGACCTATTGGCGCGACATTGCACGTGGGTGGAAGCCATCGACGGTGGGGCGCAATTGGCACGCTTGGACAAACATGCTTATGCCCGAATTCGGGCCATGCCGCGTAGCGTCAATCACGCGCGAAGATATCGTTCGCTGGCGCGATGGATGCTCGGGGGCGAATGCGTGCAAGTTCAACCGTTCCGTGCCGGTTCTCTCGTCGCTGTTCCAATACGCTGAAGCGCTCAAGATCACGCCGAAAGGGTCCAATCCATGCCGGGGAATTCCGCGCTACAAAACGCGGCTGCTTGAGCGTTATCTCACGTCAAAGGAATTCCGACGTTTGGGACGCGAGCTGGCCGAAGCGAAAGCGGAGTTCCCGGCGCAAGTGGCGATCATCCGGCTTTTGCTTTTCACTGGTGCGCGAATTTCCGAAATCCGCGATCTTCAGTGGGCTTGGGTCAGGCCACCGCGCCTTATGCTGCCCGACAGCAAGACGGGGCCCAAGGTGATCTATCTCAACGCTCAGGCGATTGCGGTCTTGAAGGGCGTCAAGCGCATCAAGGGCTGCCCGTTCGTGTTTCCGAACGCATCGCTCACCAAACCAATCACTATCCAACGCTGGTGGGCGACGTTTCGCAGGCAATGCGCCTTGCCCGATGTCCGCATTCATGACCTGCGTCACAGCTTTGCTTCGGTCGCGATCGCACAGAATGTGCCGCTGGCAACGATTGGAACTCTGCTCGGGCACGTGCTCCCGGAAACGACCGCGCGCTACGCGCATCTCGCAGACGATCACATCGCCGATGCGGCGCAGCGCGTCTCGGGATTTCTGGCGCAAGCGATTGGAGTGAGCCGATGAACGCGCGCACTCTGAACGAAGTCGTGGATGACGCGCTTGCTGAGATCGGGTTTGATCCCAAACAGCGACGCCGTCCCAAAGGGCGCCAGCGTGCGACCGAGTGGCTTGGAATCGAGCCGGGGTTCGGCTTGCGGCACTATCCCAATGGCCGATCAGTCTACATCGTTCAGGCGCGGATGGGTGGAAGAAATCGCACTGTGACGATTGGGTCCACCGCTGTTCTGTCCGTAGCTCAGGCGGCGAAAGTGGCGCGGTTGGTTCTGGCACACGCTCGCGTGGGCGGCGATCCGGCTTCGACCAAACAGCGCGTCAAAGGCGCGCCGCTGTTCCAGGATTTCCTCAATGAATTTTGGGACAAGTGGTCGGGCCGCTGGGCAGATAAAACTCTTTCGGTAAATATGTACTATCGTCGCCTTTATCTCGACGGCTGTTTCCCCGGTCTTGGGATCGACGAGATTGATGAGGAGCATGTCACCGAATGGTTCGCGCGGCTCAACGACGAAGCGCCGCCCGGTGCCGCCAATATGGTGCTCGGCATACTGAACCTCATGCTCAACAAGGCGGAGGACTGGGGTTACCGTCTTGACCACACCAATCCTTGCCGCGCGGTGCGCAGGAACAAGCGTAAAAAGTTTGAACGCTATCTCAGCATCAAAGAGCTGAATCGACTTGGCTGTGTTTTGGCCGAGTGGCGGCAATCGGAGGATGTCATGCAACGGCTGAGCGCATCGGCGACGACCTTGTTGCTCTTGACCGGCTGCAGGCGCGGGGAGATCCTTGGGCTGCATTGGGGTGACATCAAAGGGCGGCGCATCAAGCTGCGCCAAGCTAAGACCGGCCCCCGAACGGTCTGGCTTGGAGCCGAAGCGCAGGGGCTCCTTCAGGATTTGCCACGTCACGAAGGTATCGAATGGGTTTTTTGGAGTTCTGGCGCACAAAAGCCTGTCAGGTCTTATGACGCTCATTGGCGGTTGATGCAGGCGCAAGCCGGGCTGTCCGGAGTACGCCTGCATGATCTGAGACACACCTTTGCCAGTCATGCAGCAATGAACAAGGAAGCGCTGCCGATGATCGGCAAGTTGCTCGGACACCGTCAAATCCAATCAACCTCGCGCTATGCGCATCTGGATGATGGACACATATTCGAGGCAGCCGAAACGGTTGGAGCGGCCGTTGAAAGGATGATGTCGCTGGATCGATAATGTTTTAAGCGGACGATCTGCTTTCGACCCAAACTCAGTCATCGTTTGTCTGCGATTATCCCGCGTAATGCTTCTGAGCACAAGTCATCAAGAATTCGCTGAAGTCATCACTCCGAGCATTTAGCGGCGAATAGATTCATTTGAGTCATGGCTTTTACTTGCCAATGTGTTACACATCTTAAGAACATCAGGGGAGATGAGTCTTGCAGAAGCCGATTTTCACCACCGCAGCAGCGGCAATCGCGCTAACCGCAGTCACTGCTTCGCCAGTACAGGCGCGATTTTTGCAAACTGATCCAATAGGGTACGAAGACCAGCACAACCTCTACGCCTATGTTGCTAATGATCCGATAAATGCTGTGGACCCGACTGGTGAGAAACTCGTCATACAAGGAACCGAGGTACAGCGCGCCATTTTGAGAGCTGCTATAGAGCGCGCCGCTACACGCACTGAAGAATTGAACAATCGCTACAATACGCTTGTTCGATCTGAGAACGTTCATGTGGTCAGATTTGCTGCCAATCGGGAGAATTCGCAACTTCAACCAGACAACTTTGATAATGCTCAAAATGGTGATGGAACAGGATCAACGACATTGATCAATTCTGGGCAGCCACCTCTTACAGACGGCACGGTGAATACCGTCGGCTCGCTGATTGCACATGAAACCTTAGGCCATGCATACCAGGCAGAAACAGGTACGCTAGATTTGTCTGTTGATCCTGAGTCTGGAATCAAAAACGCTGAGATCGATGCATCTCGGATAGAGAACCAATATCGAGAAGCGCAAGGCCTACCAACGCGCACTGAGTACGATGGGAAACCATTACCTGAAAGAGCGCAATGATAAGCGCCCAATCCCAGCGGCTTTTTTGTTTGATGTCTCTCAGTGCAGTCATTGCAATTGCTTCCTGCAGTGCTCCCGATTCTGCACCTGATCCCTGCGACACATTTCCAAAAGGCTTGGTTGAAGCGCTCAAGACTGATGTAACAGTCGAAGAGACCGAGAAGTCCGTCGAAATCGAAGCCGCCATGGAAAGAGTCGAAGATTGCTACCCAAGCATGGAATATTCTCGCGACGGGCATCCTCTTATATTCGAACGCGTTTCGCTTGGGAGTGACGGGAAATTCTATATTTTCTATAGCTTTACCGGAATCCTTGACGACATGGTTGTTTTCAGACTGCTATCTAGCGGTGAAATAGACGCCGCGTTTAGCTACAGCCCACTTTCAAGGTTCGCCGTCCCCGACTAGTCACTCTGAGCATGTTGGAGAGGTCTTTGCGGCAATTTTTGCTTCTTTCTGCATTGTTGTGCGGACTTTTGTTTGGCTTTGACGCGCATGCTCAGTCACCTTCCGAGGTTGTCCGCGAAATGCTGTCAGCCCCTGAGGTCGATTTAAGCTATGAGAATGCAAAACTGACCTTCGATGCGATTATCGCACCAGAGTTGGACGAGGCGGCAATGACAGCCGAGATTGACCAGCTCGCCAATGCCGCTAACCGCATCGCCGCAAATGGCAGTGACGTAGACAAGCTCAAAGCAGCACGGCAGGTCATTTACGAGGCGGGCACATGGAACGGGAACAGGCCGTTCGTCTACGACCATGACGACCCATATGGCCAAACCTTACGCAACAAGCTCCTCGCGACATATCTCGACACACGCCGAGGCAACTGCGTGTCGATGCCCATCTTGCAGCTTATCGTGGCCGAGAGGCTGGGGCTGAACGTATCACTCTCAACCGCACCGCTTCATTTATTCATGCGTTACACCAATCCGACCAACGGGCGCAGCATTGCAATCGAGTCTACGAGCGGAGGCCACCCCACCCGCGAGAGCGAGTATTTCGAGCAGATGGGCGTTACACAGGCACAGGTCGATAGTGGTATCTACCTCGGAGTTCTGACCAAGCGCGAGAGTATTGCTGTCATGGCCAGCACCGTTACCGAATGGCTAATGAGCGAAGGCCGCTATGATGACGCTATCGCGGTTGCTGACGTGCTTCTCGAATACTACCCGATAGATGTTCATGCGATGCTGACACGCGGCTCTGCGCATGGTGAGTTGCTCCGTACAGAGTTTGTTGAGCGGTTTCCAAATCCGCAGACAATTCCGCCAAGCCTCAGACCGCGCTTTCAGATGCTTGCCAGACGGAACGTCGCAGCTTTCCAACAGGCGGAGGCATGGGGCTGGACGCCAATAGAATAGGGTCCATCACAACGTCCGTTTCCACCCCCAATCTCGGTCATAGGGCGATGGCTCGAACTGGGCCGGTTGCCGACCGTCCGCTTTCTGCAAATTTCAGGGCGCTTCAGACTTCAGATCTGGCTAGTCGGTTCGCTGGAACTCGTAGTCAGCGTGAAGATGTGGCTGCCATCTCTGGTGATAGCTGCGCAATTCCTTTCGGACTGCTTCACCGCTTGCTCCAGGCAGTCCAAAGTCGATGCCATCCAATTCGTCTTCGTCTGCCCATCCCCATGCCGCCATACGTTTGACGTATACGCTAGCGTCGAGCTGCGTTCCCGCCTTCTCAATTACCTCAAGCAAGCAAATTCCGGATACCATCAGTGGCCGACGCTGGGAGACTAAAGCTTCTAAGATTTCGTCCATGCGAAGAGCTGAGACATATGCCCCTTGATTATGCGCTAGGGCGCAATCCAGATCAAAAACGCTGCCATCCAACTCATGGGCCAATCCCTGCGCAAGCGTGGTCTTGCCTACACCAGTCCAGCCATCAATTCCGACAATACCAGATCCGCCGAGCCTTGGCCGAAGTGAGTTCGCGAGATCTCTCGTATCAGTGTATGAGTTGTCCATAACGATTATCTGGATAGGTGGGCCGGCGTTGGCAAACTTAAGCCCGTTGTGGAAAATCGTGCCTCTACATTTGGGTCAGCTAGCGGCTAACTCTCTTGCGTAGGGAAGAGATCCAGGTTCCGAGTATTGGGCTATTACCTCTTAAGTCCGACCTTTTTCCCAACATGCTCGCGCCACAAGCCAAGTCGTTTTATGCGGTACTCAACCAACTCTGGCGAAGTCCCATAACGCTCCGCTATCTCTGCAGCGGGTATCCCTTTTGATACTGCTGCTTGGACAACATGACGCGGGAGTAGGGACGCTGATGCCAAATAGTACGCGTCGTGCTCTTCCGCACTGTCGTAAGTCCGTCCGTATGCCTCGGCGATCCGTGACACCTTTGTGAGCTTATGACCCATCAAGATGTGCCAATACTCCTCGAGCAGCGTGACCCGTTGCCGTTCGCTAGTATGGCCATCATTTAGCAGCACCACCCAGTTTTCCATCTGACGATCTATCGGTAGGCTCATCGCAGACCATTCGGAACACGCATCGTCCCTCAGCCGGCGTAAGGTCCTCCCATCAAGGCAGTCCGTATCGGTCAGACGGATGACACTTACTCCCTCCACTTCAACTTCTAAGGACTCAAGCGGGTCCGTGTCGCTAAGACCAAGATCGCTTCGGAATTTCGAAGCAATAGCTTCCAACTGGTCCTTTGATAGCTCGGGATAGGGTTCGGCTTCAGCAACGGGTACTGGACCATTGGCCAAATCATCGTCGCCCCCACCAAACTTCTCCTTCAAGCAAGTAGCCGCTCGCAATAGCGATTTGACTGTCCCAGATTGCACGTTCTTTCTTGCTCGGAAGTGGACCTGCGCGACCCGCTCGAAGTCCTCGCCGAGCCTCTCAGCATCCTCTCCAAGCCATTCCAATAACCGTATTTTCGAGTTTGTGTCCGGCGATCCATCGCCACGCTCGATACGTGCGAGTGTCGAGAAACTGATTCCGACCTGGGCCGAGAGGGCTCGTATGCTGAGGCCCTGCCGCTTTCGCTTGTCCGTAACTGCCTGAACTAACTTCGCTTCTATACTCATCCCCGACTCCGTGCTGATGACACGCTTGACACGCAAACCCACCTGACCCACCGTGTGCGAATGATACGAATCGCACAAATCTCCGTCAAAGGGAAGCCCGCGAACCGTCATTCGGTCGCTCATGGTCGTATCAGTTACCCCTCTCCATCCCCGAAAGGAAAAATCAAAAATGGCGACTGCTCCCGCCCGTGAACCCGAAACTTCGACCCTGGACGAGATTCTGCTCGATCTGGCTGTGCTTATCGAGCTTAGTCCGCGCGACAGGGAAATCTTGGAGAACCGTTATCGGCGTCTGAAGGACCATGTCGAGCGACCGTCAAGCCCATTGCGACCGTTTCTCGTCGATGGCGAGAGCCTGATCTATGCCCAAGGCTCTGTCGCGACCAGCACCACAATTCTTAGCGGCGATGATGACGACCGTTTCGACGTTGATGCGATGGTAGAGATTGATGTGCCCGTTCATTGGCCTGACAACATGGCGCTCGATCTCTTGTTCGAAACGCTCAAGGACTTCCCCGGGGCCATTGAGGTTGAACGGTGTACGCGCTGCGTACAGATCCGTTTTGCATTCATGCATATGGACGTTACGGTCATGGACCGACGTGAAAGGCGAGCTGGTCAACGACCTGGCGAGATCTTTCATTCTCCGGACATCGGACAAGCCTATCGGGTGGACTCAAATCCCTGGGGCTTCACTGCATGGTTTCGCAGCCGTATTGGCATCGGCGAGAACTCATTTGAAACGCGACTGAAAGCCGCGCGAGACGCGGCCGGCGGTTCCCGGTTGAAGTTTCTTGACGACGCAGAGCGCCGTGCACTGGCTGATGCCGAACAAGTGCCCCTTCCGCCGATGATCCCCTCTCGGATCGACGCACAGGAAGCAGTCGCTCTCAAGCTGCTCAAGCGTTACCTCAATATCTGCTACGCCAACTCACATCTCAAGAAGCCGCCGTCCATTTGGCTCACAAAACTCACCGGAGACGTTGGCCTAGTACAAGGTGGTCTCGCACTTCAGCTCTATGCCCTTTCCAAGGCCATCGGCGATAATCTGCGCGGACATTTACAATCCCACACCGTGCCTCGCGAGGTGAATCCAAGCTATCCGCCCGACGAAATCAATGACCGATGGCCGCGACCTTGGCCCGAGGCAGAAGTCGACATGAAGACCGCCGCCAATCACCTTGATCGGCTGGCAGGGGCTCTCGAAGAGATGAACTGCTCCTCGCAGGCCGCGATATTGAAATTGATCGATGAGTACTTTGGCGAGCGGATCGGGCAGCAAGAGCGTCGCATTCTGAAGGACCGTTACGATCGGAGGAACTCTGCGGGCAAAGAACTGCACATTCAGCCCGGTCCTGGAACGATATACGCTCCGGCCATCGCTGCAACCAAGCCGGAGACTCGGCCCATACCCCAACATCGCTTCCACCCTGGACGCTTACCCACCAAAGCAGATACCGCGGATGGTTGATGGCGCTCGATCCACAAACGCACAATTGAATGCAATGCGAAGTCTTTGGCCGACGTTCCAGGGCCGTCGCCATGGGAACGGCCTTGTGACATGGCAGGGGGCACTGAAGCCGCGTGCGCAGGTCTACGCGGTGAACGTCTTTTGGTGGCCTGGCAAGATTGATCGGCCCTATGTGGTGGTCGCTGACCCCACGATCGAACCACGGAGCGGGGGTTCTTATGAGGAGATCCCGCATCTAATGTTCGACTCAGAGAACCCTAGGCAATCTGGCCTTTGCCTTTTCGACCCCGATGGGCACGAATGGAGTGACGCTGACCTGATCGCAGAAACCACCATTGGATGGGCAAGCGAGTGGCTACATTACTATGAGCTTTGGCATGTAAGCGGTGAATGGCTTGCGCCCGGCGTTGGATATGAGTCCGTCGCGCAGATGAATCAGACCGAGGCAGAGATTGTTCGCGAGGTTATCGCCGATGTTCACTGATCGCCGCGCAGCCAGTCTAGCTTCTCGCAGGGAGCGCCAGCCTTGGCCGAAGGACAAAGTCTTCAAGATACTCTCGCTTGATGGCGGAGGGATAAAGGGGATCTACAGCGCTCAGTTTCTTGCGAGATGCGAAGAGGAGTTGGCTGCTGGCAGGCCACTTTCGTCCTACTTCGATATGATAGCTGGGACATCTACAGGGGGGATCATCGCGCTGGGGCTTGCGATGGGCTATTCGACATCAGAAATTCTTGATTTCTACATTAAGGACGGACGGAAGATATTCCCTCCTCTACCTAGCACGAGGATTGGCCGCTGGCGGCGTTTCCTGAGTTGGCTGTTTCGCCCGCACCTTGACCATGCAGAATTGGAGAAAGCGCTCAAACGGCGACTCGGCAATAGGCCGTTGGGCGAGGCCTCGACGCGCGTCGTCATTCCAGCATTTATGGTCCCGAAGACTGAGATTGCGGTTTTCAAGACCGATCATCACAGTGACTTCAAGAACGACTATAAGACACCGGCTTGGGAAGTCGCCAGATCGACATCAGCGGCACCCACTTATTTGAAGGGACATGAACATGAACCTTCGGGACGGATCTTCATAGATGGAGGCGTTTGGGCCAATAACCCTGTAATGGTTGCTCTAGTAGACGTGCTGAGCGCCTACGACATATCGCCCGAGCAGATCGACATCCTAAGCATCGGCACCGGGAATCCTCCATTTGAATTGAGAGCCCGAGCTGCAACCGGTGGTGCAATATCTTGGAGAGAAGCTATCAAGGCGGCGATGTTCCTCACAACAGACAACGCGACGGCTCAAGCCAAACTCTTACTCGGGCCCGACAGATGCCTTCGATTTGAGCCCGGCGGCGACACTGGTACTATCGAAATGGACGACTACGACAGGGCAATACCAGCGCTGCCGCCATTGGCAGACACGCACTTCAACGTGTCTAGGGACCTAGTCGCAAGATTCTTTGCGGAGGTAGTACTGCCTCGCGAGCGGCATTTCTCTCAATAGCGTCCGCTTTTAGCAGTTCTGGAATCGAACGGCTCTGTCTTGGATGGAGCGCAAAGCAGCCGCAGCATCCCATCGCTTGCCTGCGAAAGGCTTTGCCCAATCTTGGTCAGCTGATATCTCCAATCACAATGCTACTCGACGATCTGCTTCAGCGCTATTTCGCAACGGACGATCTGTCCTCGGTAAGCCCGGAAGCTAGGGCCTCTGGCATTGAGCGTTGCAGGGTTGATTTCGGACTGGAGCAAGATCGCGGCAAACGCTTCGCGCTGTGGTCGTTTCTGCATATGCTGGGGGTGGCACCTGACCTCGATGTGGCGTTCGAAGACGAAGATGATCGCGAGGCAACACGCAACTTCATGGACCTTCTCGCAGCATCTCAAGAGGCGAGAGAAAATTGACCCGATCGGTCAAGCTCGAACTCCCTCCATCTTGTGCCCGAAACCAATCCGGCTTTTGTCGCGAACAGTCCTGAATCAGCTCAGCTGAGGTCAGCAACGCGCGCTCGCTACGGGCCGTGTTGGCAGCTGCGCTGCCTGCCCGCACCACCCCTTGCGAGCGGCGTTTCCCTTCGGTCTTGCAGACCTCCTGTGCCGTCCTCCCATGACCTGTTTCTCTTGGATGTCCGCAAGCCGGAGATGGTCTCCGGTCAAGCGCAAAAGGAGCATCATAATGACCAACATCGCCATCCTCACAGGCCGCCTCGCACGCGATCCTGAGACCCGCCAGACCAACAGTGGAACAAGCATCACGGCGATCACAGTTGTCACCGATCGCCCGGCCAGAAATGCAGAGGGCAAGACCTACAAAGATGAGAACGGATACACCGCCAAAGAAAGCGAATTTCACCGCGTGACCTGCTTCAACGGTCTGTCAAAAACCGTCGCCGAACACTGTTCTAAGGGCCAGCTGGTTTCGGTCCAGGGCCGCATCCATTACACGCAGTGGGACGATGCCGATGGCGTCACCCGATACGGCACCGAGATCCTTGCTGATAAGGTCGATTTC
The DNA here is from genome assembly GCF_042854385.1 of Erythrobacter sp. MTPC3. Classification (NCBI taxonomy): domain Bacteria; kingdom Pseudomonadati; phylum Pseudomonadota; class Alphaproteobacteria; order Sphingomonadales; family Erythrobacteraceae; genus Erythrobacter; species Erythrobacter sp. MTPC3. The sequence goes on along the minus strand of NZ_BTGP01000019.1, from coordinate 590 downwards.
CTGTCGCGCGGGAACGGCTCAAGCGAAGACTGAGCCCTCCGAAGATCCAACGACTGTCCGAGGCTCTGCCACATGGTGGCAGAGCCTCTTTTTTGTGCTTCCTTCAAAGTCGAAAATTGTGCCGTGGAATGATGCTTCGGCCTTGGATTCCGCCCACGCAGTTTGGGGGCTTGTGGTGGCCATACGTGTCCCCACGCGAGACATAAACAGAACATCGGGCCCAATTAGCAAAGCCGCTCAAGGCCGTCCGGCCAAGCGCCTTCTCGAATAATCGCCAAGAATCAGTTGGATGCACCGATTGCGCTGGCCGTCTGAAACAAGTATTTCAGTCCCTGTGTGGCATGCACACCGAACACGGCATGCCGTATAAATATGGGAAAAAGTGCAATAGAATCAGCGCGCGCGTTCAATGCAGTGCTTGGCAGATCGGTAGCCGTCGATGGTTATCTGTGCCCTGCAAGTGACCGGAATTGTGCGACTTTTGGTGGCAGTTCAGTTGTATTCGATGGCCATATGGTCCCCAATACGCGCAATAGGGGCCGCAGGGCCTTTCTCGATGGCAATTTCGCACGCCGGAAGTTGCCGCTCAG
>NZ_BTGP01000018.1:0-11343 GCF_042854385.1 Erythrobacter sp. MTPC3 | reverse complement strand
TCATGCGGCGATGAACAAGGAAACGCTACCGATGATCGGGCGGTTGCTTGGTCATGCCACCGTTCAATCCACGGCGCGCTATGCGCATCTTGACGATGGGCATGTGCTGGACGCTGCTGAGCAGATTGGCAGCGCGGTTGAGCTGATGCTGAAATGATTACTTCTTGGCCGGATGACTGCTCTCGACTCAGTTGCGGACCCTTCCAGCCGCGTCAGCTTTGCGCCTCAATTTGAGACGAAGCGATCCCAAATCTTAGTTCCCAATAGCGGACATTCTCCGAGGCCATTCCGGCTAGGGAGAATGAATACGACTTACTTGCTCCTAACCGAAACGCTTTGTCGCATGATGTGCACAGTTTGCCCTTTCGATTGGTTGAAGTTCTGAACCGCTCTCCCCTACAGAAATTATAAAGGGCTGAGAAAGCAAGCATCTGATACAAATGACAAATATTGAGATTTCATTGTTCCAGAAGTGCGAATGATTACGGGACTAAATACTCTCTAAGCTAATTGACTGGTTGTCAGCGAATCAATACTCTTGAGACGCCAAAACGGCAAAACCCAACGCAGATCAAAAGGAGATTAAAGTATGAAAAAGATCAGTCAAATTCTTAGCGCAGTGGTTTTTACCGGCGGCCTTTTCATGGTTGCGCCTGCAAGCGCAGAAGTAGTCGATACGACGTCAGCCAAAGTGTCTTACTCGGCTTCAACTTGTGAGGTGATCGACCAAGTTGAGCTTCCTGACGGCCGCACAGCTGTCATCATAGCTTGCGTCGGCAACGGCGACGGTACGATCTGACAACCTGTGATAATGTTGTGAGCCAGGCAGCCAACTGCTTGGCTCATAACGACGCTTGTTGACGATCTCTTTCCCGAAAATCTGTTTAGAGGAGGCTATCATGCGGCTTGCTGCATTGGCTTTTTCAATCTCTATGCTCAGTTATTCGCCCCAGCTCGGTGCAGCTGCCCAGCACGCTGAGCAGCCTTCCCATTCTTCTCATCTATTAGGGACATGGTCTGGTCCATTCGCTGGCTACGTCTGGGTGATCGAGCTGTACGAAGAAAGCGGAGCGCTATCTGGGCGATATAAAACTGAAGGCGACGAAGGCTGGGTGCCCTTGCGAAACGTCGTTTACGCAGGAGATGTCTTGGAATTTCAATTCGTTTCCGCTCGCGATGCAAAGCTGCGTTTGAGACTCGATAGCTCTGGCGATGTTCTTCAAGGGAACTACATTCTGTCGGACTTTCCACCCATGTCACTGAAGCTAAACCGAATGGAATAGAGGGATGGCTCGCAAGAACGGTCGAGCATCGCACTGGAAAGCCATTTTCGCCTGCCTTGGGCTCTGCTCTTTATCAACAACCGCTTTAGCAAGTGACGTCTCCTGTCTAGCTAGCGAGCGTTTCAAAGGGGCAACGCAACGCGAAGCCGACGCACCATTGATCGTTGAGACCACCACTTTTGGTGGAATTATTGTTATAAATCAGGTGCAGGCTGATGAGGCGAGGGTTGCGGGAGAAATTGCACGAGACCGCGCACGCCATTTCCTTGGGCTCGATGTTCCACCGTTCGTCATAGCGGCGAAGAATGTTGGCGCCCTGCAAAACACAGGTGGTTGTGCATTTGTGATGCGTTGGGTGCTGACAGCCCCTGAAAACGGATATTCAAAGTTGCCGAGCAGCATACTCCCGCACGAAATTGGCCACCAAATCTTCATTCAGTTTCTCATGCCGCCCACTGGCGAGGACGAATACGGAGGCTCCGCGCCCGACTGGCTGGACGAAATGGCAGCCTTGGCTTTCGAAGATGCGAGAGGAATTGGATCGCGGAGGTCGGCCGCAAGGATGCTGGCCCAATCGAATGGGCTTATTCCCATAGACGAGCTGCTATTAATGACGCATCCCGAATGGAAACCTCGTTCATCGGATGCGGAGCCGCGCGTCTGGGGGGTTCCCATGCAACCCACTTCGTCGCAGACATTCGCTTTCTACTCGACAATAAGGGCGTTATTCGATTTCTTGATAAAAGAGACTGGAGATGAGCAGGTCATCAGGCGTTTGGTGGAACACATCCAAGCGAACAAAAGTGTCGAAGGCTGGTTCGAAGAGAACTTGGCAGTAGATCATTCTGATTTCAGCTTCAATCAAGTTGATGCCGATTTGAAGGCTTATGTTCTCACCAGCGCAGAATATTCCAACAGCGATCTTTATGACACTTCTTCAATAGATCGAAATAGGAACAATTAAAGATAAAGACTCGGTATGTTTCTGATATCATTGGGATCCTTTATCGTCTCAGCGTCTGCTCTTTCCAGTGGCTGGCATAACTCTACGCCCGCGCAATGGTCAGCCACGGAAGGCAGCCAAGCAGCGGAACCTGCAAATCCCTCTGAAGATCCACCAACTGAAAAAGCCGAGGACAAAGCTACCCTGGAGCTATCCGTTTCAGCTGAAGAATTGCTCCGACAACTGGATGAAGGCGAGATACTGGGTCCCGACGGTGAGTCTCTCACTCCCGAGCGAAAGAAGGCGCTGCGTGAGGCGCTGGAAAGCGGCGTAGTCACGACAATCGATGATCCTGAACCAACCGGTGAAGACAATGGAGATATCGTGGTCAGGGCACCCAAACCACGAGGCTCTGTCCCAGGAGACTTCGAGCCTCTTCAGTCCTTCAATCCCAATGACATCAAAGCCTTTGGGGTAGGTAATGTAGGTGAGCTGCTGGATGCTTTGGGCGCAGAGGTGAGCAGCAATGGCGGTTCTTCAGACAGCAATGCTGTCGTGCTGCTAAACGGAAAAAGAGTTTCGAGCTTCCTCGAAATCGCCACCATCCCCACTGAGGCGATTGAGCGAATGGAAATTTTTCCCGTCGAAGTGGCGCTTCAGTACGGCTTCTCTGCCACTCAGAGGGTCGTAAACATCATTACGTATGAGAATTTCCAAGCCCAAACAGGCCTGGCAAACGGTTCCGTCACAACAGAGGGCGGCTACGAGACTGGGAGGTTGAATTTCAACTATTTTCAGATCGCTAGAGACACACGTTACACGCTAGATTTAGGGTATACCCGGACTGGATCACTGTTGGAAAGCGAGCGAGGCTTGGAGCAGCCTGATGGCCCCCCTGATCTCGGTGCTTTTCGTACGCTATTGCCTGAAAGCGAAGGGATCTTTTTCCATGGAACGGTAAACGCCCGGCCAATCGAGGGAGTGTCATCAACCATCAATGTTCGCGTTAGCCAGAACGACAGGCAGTTTTTGATCGGACCCGGAGCGCTCGGTCCAGTTATACGCGATTTCGAAACCAGCGACTTAGTTATTGGCGCTGTCCTTGCCGGTCAAATCGGCAGATGGTCTTGGAATCTTTTTGGCAATTATCAGCGATCCCGTTCAGATATCCTGACTGGTGAGATTGACGGTGTTGCCGCACGCGACGAAGCAAGCTTTGTCGATGAGACCGTCGATCTGAATGCGCTGGCATCGGGCAGAATTTTCAAACTCCCCGGCGGACCTGCTATTGCTTCTGTGCGCATTGGCGGACAAAGCCAGAATTTTGACAGTCGGGAAACTCCTGGTGATGGAGCGCCCGAAAGTTCTGCCTCGCTAAGTCGCGACGTTTTTGACAACCAGGTCAGCCTGGACATCCCGGTATTCTATCGTAAAATTTTCGGTCCCGATTGGATCGGCAACTTATCCGCGAACGTGAATTATGCCCTCAGCGACCTGTCCGATTTCGGAGCTATCGAAACATTAGGCTATGGGATTGTTTGGGCTCCCTCCGACGCTATCAACTTCACTGCGTCGATTTCGCGTCGGGAGACCGCGCCCACGCCGCAACAGCTCAACGCACCTTTGATCACCACTCAAAATGTGAGAACCTTCGATTTCAACGTGGGCGAAACTGTCGAGTTCACGCAGCTATTTGGCGGCAACCCTACACTCCAGGCAGAAGAACGAGAGACTATTAGGCTCGCGCTTAGACTTAAGCCATTTAAGAAAACTAAGCTCATCTTCGACATTGATTACTTAGACAGTGGAACAGACAATCCGATTGCAGCATTCCCAGCGCTTACATCGCCTATCGAACTGGCTTTCCCGGACCGGGTCAGCCGCGATCAAGCAGGACAGCTCGTCTCAATCAACGCCGCCCCAGTCAACTTCGCGCGATCTTATCGTAAGCAACTGCGCTGGGGCGCGATCTTTAGCCGGTCGCTTGGAGATGCCCCGGCCGAGGAACAGGGTGAGACCATGTTTTTCGGGAGCCGGGAGGATCTCGAGAACTCACTTCCGCCTGGTGCAATCGTAGTTGATGTAGAGCCCGGCAGCGCGCAGGCCCGCCAATTTGATATTCGCGCAAGTCGCTTGCGGCTGAGCCTTTATCATACAGTCATTTTTGATGATAAGATTGTGGCGAGCGAGAATGGTCCGACCCTTAATCTGTTAGATGGCGACGCTATCGGCAACGAGGGCGGTACATCACGGCACAGAATCGAATTCCAAGCTAGCGTTTTCAAAAAAGGTTTAGGTGCGCGCATTGATGCGAATTGGCAAAGTGGAACTGTGGTACGGGGTATCCCTATCGCAGCGACGAGCAAGGTCAGCGATGTTCAATTCCCCAGTTTGGCGACGTTTGATCTATCGCTTTTTGCCAGTATCTCCGACCAATTTTCCCAAGATCGATTGCCGGGATGGCTAAAAGGTGTTCGCATCAATTTGGATATCGTGAACCTCTTCAATGCGCGCCAAAGCGTGACGGATACTAGAGATATGACGCCCATCGATTTCCAGTCCCCGTTTTTCGACCCCCAAGGACGGCAAATCAGCCTCAGCATCAGGAAAGTTTTTTGATGGACGCGTGCTGGACGCGCCTTGCTTTTGCCGGGGAGGACGCAGTCTGCCGCTCAAATATTTGATCAAGCCATCGATCGATACCTTGGTTGAAGATCCAGATCCACCTACCGATTAAGGAAATCGACGCATCGGCCGATGGTTAGAATTAGGTCAACATGAGATGATATTCATTGTTCCGAAAGTGGCTCGGTTTTGACTGGCGGCTTTCTGCCTGTATCACCTTGGAAGCTGCCAGTCAGAAACCGGCCCAGCTTCAGCCGATCTTCTGCGACGGGAACTGGGAGTGGAAGCGGACGCTCACTAGGGTCTCAAAAGTGGTCTTGGCCGCTTGCCGATCTACGCTATTGTGTCTGTGCCAACGCATGACAGGATGGTGCAAGGGAGTTGAGACCGAATGACAAATAACGAGGAAAAGACCAAAAAACTGGCTGCCGATTACACCGCCGCATGGAATAGCCGATCTCCGGATGCTGTCGCATCTTTCTATGCCAGTGATGGCAAGATCATTATCAACCGTGGTGACCCTTGGGATGGGCGGACCGGTGTCGCCGAGATGGCGGCAGGTTTCTTCGCTGACATTCCGGATCTAGCCCTCAAGTGCGACTCGGTGAGAATAGCTGGAGATCACGCCGCTTATCTTTGGACCTTCAGCGGAACGCACGCTTCAACTGGGAAAACGGTTCGTGTTTCGGGTTGGGAAGAATGGGACATCAACGATGAGGGCAAGGTTCAGTCCTCTCTCGGCTGGTTCGACAGCGATGATTACGCTCGACAGACAAGCTGAAGATTGAACATCCTAATGTCCGCAAATGCGTCGTCATTCAAACGTCCGAAACTGGGTCGTCAGAGGAATGTCTGCTTCGCACAGCCCTTGGGCTAAAAGCGGCCAGTCGCCAATCGGCCCAATTTGAGCCTTCGCGCTATGACCGAAACTGGGGTGGTTTGCGGAATCTCCGGTTGCTGCGTTGCGGACGCAATAGCCGATATTGACCAAGATGTTGCGGTTCGCCATCCGATGGCGATGCAAAATGAATACAACCCGACAATCTCAGCCTTCGTCGCTGACAAGCCCTCTTCCGCTTTTGGCTCGGCGATCACTCTTCCGTGGCAAGCGACCCAGCAAGCAGAACATCTCGTCATCGATCAAATTGATCGCCTAGATGCAGATTACGAAGTTTCTGGTGCGGTGGCTGTCCACGTCACGGCAAGGGTCGAAGATGGGGTTGTCATCAAAGGCCCTGTAATAATCGGACCAAACGCTTTCGTTGCTGCGAACGCTTACCTGCGTGGTGGGGTCTTTATAGCCAATGATTGTATCGTGGGACCATCTTGCGAATTGAAGACGACCTTTATGTTTTCAGGTGCGAAAATTGCTCACCTTAGCTTTGTCGGGGACTCCATTATTGGTTCGAGGGCTAACATCGAGGCTGGTGCGATTATCGCAAACTATCGAAACGAGCTGGAAGACAAGCTGATACGCATCCAATCGAACGGCCAGGTCATCGAGACGGGCGTTGATAAGTTTGGCGCGCTTATTGGCGACGACGCGAGAGTTGGAGCGAACGCGGTAATCGCGCCGGGCGCGCTACTCGATAAGAAGACCGTAGTCAGGCGCGCCAGCTTGCTGGATCAATCTCCATCATCCTAAGGTCGGACTGCTTTCGCGCGATCTCCACCATGTCGATAATGTGCACTATTGGGATCGAGAGCGAGCGCTCTTGGATCATCCCAAAACAAACAACGGCACCCCGGCGCGGTATGAAGCCGCTGGACGCCCTGTGCGCGGGCCTGTGGGCCAGCGGGCGTCTGGCAATGAGAGAGGTCGAAGTGCCTGCGGGTTAGCTCAAACACGCTGCGCCCTCAGGAGCGCGAAGCGCGGGACAGAGCGCATCATCAAACCCTCCCGCTCATCAGCCCACTAAGGACCGATGGTTGCCTATGGTGATCCACTCATGGCTGTCGCCCCTTCACCAACTCTAAGAACTCTGAAACGTCCATCAGCCACGTTTGCTGCGCCGGCCTGAAACTCTGGTGAAGCTGACGCGGCAACACCAGTTAAAGCCGCTTGACCTGCATCTCGCTAGTCTGGTTTTCCGATATGCCCGGCTCCAGAGTCAGCAGGTGCTTGTTCTCGATTCGCTCCGCCTCGGAAAGCACCTGACGCCAGCGATCCTTCAGTGTTGATTTTGCCCCCAGCATTGTGAGTTTCGCCGCAGGGAAAGCAGAGTCGTGATAATGTTCATGCCCCGGAAAGAGGAAGTCGGGCTTGTTGCGGTTCTCCGTCTCCTTTCCCCGCGAATACCGGATGCTGTTAGCAGTAAATATCGCCTCCAAATGATGCTCCAGTGATTGCCCGGCGCGGGACTTGCGACGGTTCTGGACGCTGAGTGAGAACGACAGAAAGCCGTCTACATCCGCCCCCTCGGGCGCGTTGAAGCCTCCCGCGATCCGTTCGGCGACTATGCGCCGTTCCAGCCTTCGGAAAAGCTGCTCTTCCATGTCGAGCCAGCACAGCAGCGTGCCGTCAGGATCGTCTGTCGGTGAGACGTCTGTCACTGCGGACCGTGCGACTTCGGAGAATATCTTCGTGGTCGGGAATTTCATGCCGAACTGCTCGATCAGATCATCAAGCCGGTTCGCTTCCGGCTCTTCCGGCTCGATACCCAGCTCGTCGAGGATGTAGCGCGCTGCAAAATCGAGATCGGAGTTGCTGCTTCCAGCAATCTCCTGAACAGTGAACTCAAACTCTGGCTGTTCCGCCAGACCGAAGAGCCATACAAGCTGATTCTGGATCGTGCTGTCTACCGGCGTGATGAGTACCATGGCTGTACCGTCCGGGCTCAGCGCAATGAACATCACGTCGCCCTCCTGCATCATCCCGGTCACTTCGTTATCGGGGTAATAAAGGCGGTACTCGGTTCGGGTCGGGTGCCGTCGCCGCGCATCATACCAGCTCAGAATGCTGTCGGTTGTGACCGCCTCCTGCTCCTGACCCAGCCATATGTAGCGAGCGGGAATGTCGCGCCGATCATCGTCGCCGAACAGGCGGCGGAGCGGGGCCGACCCGTTGAACTCATGCTGGTTCGACGTGTCCGGACTGGTTTCGACCGCGCTCAGACGCTTCACCGCCACCCCCGCGAAATAGTCCGAAAGTTGCCCGCGCTGCATATTATTTACCTCTGATCTCAAGCGTTGCGACATCCGATCGCAGCCATTGTGTGCAGGTATTGATCACCTCGTCATGCGGCAATCTGGTTTTGCCCTTGAGCGCGCACTCCCAGACCTCGGCCAGTCTCCATCCCGCCTGCGCAAGTGCAGCGCGCGTCCGGGCATCGCTCTGGCGGTTGCGCTCGATTTTGACCCGCCAAAACTCGGGCCGTGTCTCAGGCATTTTGAACAAATGGCAATCATGGCCGTGCCAGAAACAACCCTGCGCCATGATAGCAGCACGGTAGCGCGGAAAGACGATATCGGGTTTGCCGGGCAGCGCCTTGTCATGAAGACGAAACCGGAACCCGGCTGCGTGAAGTCCTTGCCTCAAGATTATTTCCGGCTTTGTGTTTTTTGACCGGATGCCGGACATCATTCGACTGCGGACCTTTGCCGTGACAATATCAGCCACAGGCGGCAGCGGGCTCCCGGTCGGGCCGCGAGACTGTCTGCGGCGTTTCGCCGCCCTGCTTCTCGCCCTTATCTATTGCGACCGCGATATACGGTTGCATCGCCTGCGCCAGCGCTTCGACAACTGGCACCACCACGGCGTTGCCAAACTGGCGATAGGCCTGCGTATCCGAGACCTCTATGCGCCACTTCCGATCACCGCGCTCGAAACCCATAAGGCGGGCACATTCCGTCGGCGTTAGACGCCTAGGCCGTGGGCCGGGCTGGTCTATCAGGATTTCCGAGCCGTCCTTGTAGTAGCGCGCAGACAGGGTGCGGGTCACATCGTTTGGCCCGAACAGGCTGAACCCAAAACCGTTACCCTTCGCCTGATGCTTCGCTTTATAACCTTGCAAATATTCCCAGAGCCGGGGGGTGAGCGTGTATTTCGGGTCGACGTCCTCGTGCCGGTCCAGAATGCTTCCCAGCTTCGGGCCGTCCTCGGCCGACGGCAGTTCCAGAGCAGTCAGATCGAAATCCGTATCCTCGCGAAACCCGACGATGAACACGCGCTCGCGCTTCTGCGGCACCCACGGCTCCGATCCAATTACGCGCGTCTGCACGTTATAGCCGAGCTCGTTTTCCAGCACATTCATGATCGTGGCAAACGTGCGCCCCTTGTCGTGGCTGGCAAGGTTCTTGACGTTTTCCAGCACGAAAGCTGCCGGGCGGTGATGCGCGATGATCTGCGCGGTGTCGAAAAACAGCGTCCCCTGTGTATCGCAAAGAAATCCGTGGGGTCGTCCAAGCGCATTCTTCTTCGACACTCCGGCGATTGAGAATGGCTGGCAGGGAAAGCCGGCAAGCAGCACATCGTGCTCCGGAATAGTCTCTGGCTGTTCTGAAAACTCGCGTATGTCTCCGGCGATCCGGTGGTTGTCGCGAAAATTGAGGGCATAGGTCTTCTGCGCATTGGCGTCCCACTCGGACGTGAACACACAGTGGCCACCGATTCCGTTGAATCCGATCCGCAAACCGCCAATCCCTGCAAACAGATCAATAAATCGGAATGCCGTATTATGGCTGGCCGGTTTCTTGCTCGCCGCATCGCGCAACACTTTTTCGGCCAGACGTGGAAGCTTTACGGTCCCGTTTGCATACCGGTAGGCGGTGCGCTCCGACACTTCCAGCAGCCTTCGCGCTTCGTCCTGGGTTAAACCTGCCTGACCGCAAAGCTGCGTGAATCTGGTCGTTTTTAAAGCTGTTTTGCGCATCGAAACCCCGCTCTGTGTCAATTTTTGACACCGTGGCAGAAACGGTCCCAGCGTGCAAGAATGTTCTTTTTGTGTTCTCACTTTTTGGCGGTCAGTCATTGAAACAGACGCGGAACGGCAGAATGGGAGGTGGGGAAGCTGACGGTCTGCTTTCGAACATCGGAGGAAAAGGAGCGGACGCAGCTTCTTTGGTGTCGACAATGCCCCAGAAATTTGTCGTTGTGACTTGGATACCTTAGGGGCGTAGTGTATTAATTCACTAAGGCGGTTGAAATGATTAGATGTATCGCGTTTCTTTTCATGGTGTGGTTCCAGATGACTCCCCTAAACGCTCAGCCATATGAGCCAGCATTCCAGCCCGATGAGATGGAAGATCGCCCGGCGGGACCGCCGAACGAAGTCTTGGTTCTTGGCACACCTCACTTGAGAGGGCTCCCAGATAGCTTTCAGCCGAATATGGTTCGTCCGATTGTTGAGAATCTCGCAAATTGGTCCCCCGATTTCATCGCGATCGAAAACACGTCGGGCCTCAGATGCGCGGCGATGAAACAGATGCCATCGAGGTTCGATCAGTCCACGGTGTCGCGCTGGTGCTACGATACCTCTGCAGCAGAGGCGGCGGCCGGATTGAATGTGTTTGAAGCGACCGCCCAGATCGAAGACCGACTAGAAGGACGCGAAGGAGATTTTTCTGCCGAAGATCGGCGGCGCAATGCACTGCTTTTTCTAGCTGCCGGAGAACCAGGGTCTGCTTTGGTTCAGTGGCTATATCTGCCGGAAAAAGAACGGATAGCCTCAGACGGATTGACCGATGAGTTGGTGTCAGAGCTCGAACGCAGCCGGACTTACCAAAATGAGGTGAACCTCATCGCCGCACCTGTGGCCGTGCGCGCAAGCTTGGAACGGCTTTGGAGTGTTGATGCGCAGGACTTTTATGCTGGCAAAGGTGATGGTGACGATAAGGCATATGCAGCAGCGATCACTGCTGCTTGGGATAATCCAGCAGGCGAAAAGCGCAGCGAAAAGGACGAGGCCTTAAAATCTGCGCTCGGCGAGCCAGGTGGCTTTCTGGATTTGTATCGAGCGTTCAATGCGCCCGAATACGCAGATCTTACCTATGCATCAGATTTTGGTGCGGCGCTCGTTGAATCCTCTCCCGGTCGGTATGGCCGCAGGTATGTGTCCTATTGGGAAACTCGCAACCTTCGCATGGTTGCAAACATGCGCGAAGTGCTCGGTAGGTCGCCCGGCTCAAAGATGCTCGCGATCGTGGGTGTCTCGCACAAGGGATACTACGAAGCGTATCTTTCCCAGATGCGTGATGTCGAGTTGATCGACGTTCTACCCATGCTGAGTGAGTAGTTGAGGTGAAACGCTGTTCGCCGATGTCGGCTTTTGGGTGTCGCCGTCGATGAAGGAAATGACCGAGATTGGGTCGAGAGCAGTCATCCGGCCAAGAAGTAATCATTTCAGCATCAGCTCAACCGCGCTGCCAATTTGCTCAGCAGCGTCCAGCACATGCCCATCGTCAAGATGCGCATAGCGCGCCGTGGATTGAACGCTGGCATGACCCAGCAACCGCCCGATCATCGGCAGTGTTTCCTTGTTCATCGCCGCATGG
>NZ_BTGP01000017.1:0-15033 GCF_042854385.1 Erythrobacter sp. MTPC3 | reverse complement strand
CCAACCTCACCTCCGCCCGTCGCCGTGGAACACGAGCCGCCCGCCGGGGCTGGTGGTGTCGATCGCCCGGGTGAGCCCCCGAAGACCGCTCTCGCGCTTGGCGAAATCTTCGTCCGTCTCAACGAACTGTCGGACGGAGCGCGCCAGCCGGTCGAGCTTCCACAACGCCAGCTTCTCGCCGGCACGGAGATAGTCAAGGGCGCCTTTCAACTCCGGGCTGTCGCGTTGCGCTCCCGACGGCGTCTCCATGAACACCCACCCGCACCCGGCTTCCCGGAGCGCGTCTCGTTGGGGGGGCAGGGACTGATCCCTGGTGGACACGCGCACATAGCCGACGAGCAAAGGCCTTCTCCTGAACCTTGCCAGAACCTAGCCGGATTTCGGAGACTGAACCGAGGGACTGTTTTCGGAGGCTGAAGGGCCATTTCCAGAGCCTTCCGCCGCCATCGGTGCGGCTCTCCCGCGAACGAGCGTTCGCGGGAGACGGGAGATAGGACATTATCACATGCTAGACAGGGGGGAAATCGTGGCTGGACCCTTCATGTCATCTTGCGGAGGTACACGTTGCCATTGAAGGCTGGCTGGCGCCATTCATCCGCTCTGGAAACGATGGATTGAGAAGCCGGCGTGCGCTCGCAACAGCCCAGACAAGCGCACCTGGCAAACCCTGCGGTATATCTGAGCTGCCCAAAGCCGGCTCAGCGTACGTTCGCGTAAGAAGCAGCAACAGCGCGCGCTCGTCCGCGCTGAGCATTGGATTACAACAGCATTCGGCAACCAATGCCCGGCCAAGGCATCCTTCAGTGAGTTGAAAAACGCTGGCCAGGGCGACCACCGCAGGAGCCGGAATCCCGAACTCGCCCCCTAGTCTGGTGAACGGCGGCAGGGGTTGCTCACCGAGTTGCCGGCACGCCGCGTAGCGGCGCAGCAGCCGCACCACGATCTGCTCGGCGTCCCCTGCATTGGGGTCTATGCGCACCATCACCGTCATCGCCCATATTTCATCAGAGCCGCTATTGCGATGCATTCGCATCTATCATAGGGCGCGTCAACGATTGAGAACGATTCGCAAAGGAGTGAAAATGAGGAAAAGTGGATTAAGCGGTGCGCTAGGCCTTGGATTGATGGCCGTGCCCGCAGCGGCTCAGGGTCAGCCAGCCATTCCGGCTACGGACGCCCGCCAAACAATCATCGTCACCGGCGTCCGGGACGGCTACCAAGTCGATGCGACAAGCACCGCCACCCGCACACCGACCAGTCTCAAGGACGTTCCGCAGGCGGCCTCGATCATCACCGAGGCGCAGATTGACGACCAGGCGATGCGCTCGATCGCCGACGTGCTTCGCTATGTCCCCGGCGCGGTGATCTCGCAGGGCGAGGGCCACCGCGACCAGATCATCCTGCGCGGGAACAGCAGCACCGCGGACTTCTTTGTCGATGGCCTGCGTGACGACGTGCAATATTACCGCGGCCTCTACAACGCAGAGCGGATCGAGGTCCTGAAAGGTCCCAACGCGATGATTTTCGGGCGCGGCGGCGGGGGTGGGATCGTCAACCGCGTCACGAAGCGCCCCGTTGCCAACGCCTTCATCAGCGGCAGCGGCTCGGCGGACACATATGGCGCATGGTATGTCGACACCGACATCAACCAGCCAATCGGCGAATCCGCCTCCGCTCGGCTGAACGCCGTTTACGAGGAGTTCAACAGCAACCGCGACTTCTACGACGGACGCCGGATTGCGATCAATCCGACCTTTGCGGTATCGCTCGGCGGCACCACCCGGATCGACCTGGGCTTCGAATATAACAATGACAAGCGCACGATCGATCGAGGTGTCCCCTCGGCTGTCCAGGGCTTTCTGACGAGCCCGTCACGCCCCCTCACCGGCTACCGCGACACCTTCTTCGGTGTTCCGGGCTTCAACGTCAGCGACTTCGAGGCCAAGGTCCTGAACGGGCGCATCGAGCATCGGTTCAGCGACAACCTGACCCTGACAAGCCGGGTCCTGTACGGCGATTATGACAAGCTCTATCGGAATGCCTTCGCGGTGACCCCGGTCACCCTGCGCGGCGGCGTCCAGAGCGTCGGCCTCGAAGCCTATAGCGATCCCACGACGCGCAAGAACTTGCTCAACCAGAACGACCTCGTCTGGACGGTCACAACAGGACCCGTCCGCCACGTGCTGCTCGCCGGCTTTGAAGTTGGCGATCAGCGCACGCGCAACCAGCGGATCAATGGCTTCTTCGCAGGCGGTGACGTGGTCAACGGGGGCCGGCGAGTTTTTGTGGGGTTGGCCGACCGGATCACGGTGCCGCCGGTCACGCTGCGCACCACCGCCAACACCGGCTACCGGTCGATCCGGACAAACGCCGACGCCACTGCCTTCTATGTGCAGGACCAGATCTCGATCGGCGACCATGTCGATGTTATCGGTGGCGTTCGCCGCGACCGCTTCGAGCTTAGCATCGACGACCTGGTCGCCGGGCAAAGCTACAGCCGGACAGACACTCTCTGGTCTCCCCGCCTAGGGGTGGTGCTGAAGCCGGTGCAACCCGTCTCGATCTACGCCAGCTATAGCCGGTCCTTCCTGCCCCAGTCGGGCGATCAGTTTTCATCGCTCGACATCACAAGCGCCGCGCTGGAGCCGGAGAAGTTCGACAATTACGAACTTGGCCTCAAATGGGATATCTTTCCAACGCTTAGCCTGACCGCTGCCGTCTACCGGCTCGATCGTACCAACACCCGCGCGACCGACCCCAACGATGCCACGCGGACGGTGCTTACCGGCGCACAGCGCAGCAAAGGGCTTGAGATCGGCCTCAGCGGAGCGATCACGCCCCAGTGGCAGGTCAGTGCGGGCTATGCGCTGCAGGACGCGGAGATTCGCAAAACGACGAGCGCGGCCCCGGCCGGGCGCGAGGTACCGCTGGTTCCCAAACAGCAGGTTTCGCTCTGGACCCGCTACGACTTCACCCCGCGCTTCGGGGCCGGCGTCGGCGTCTACCACCAGTCGAAGAGCTTCACTTCCATCAGCAACACCGCCGTCCTGCCCGCCTTCACCCGCGTCGATGCTGCCGCATTCTTCAAGCTTACCCCCCAGATCGAGGCGCAAATCAACGTCGAGAACCTCCTCGACAGCAACTATTTCTCGTCCGCCTACAACGACAACAACATCATGCCTGGTGCGCCGACGACGGCGCGAGCGACGGTTAGAATGAGCTTTTAGACAAAGGCGTGGGAGAGATGGATGTGGGCACAAAGCGCGTAATCGAAGGCGCTGTGGCGGGCGCGGCTGCAGGGTTGATGGCCTCATGGGTAATGTCCGAGTTCCACGACGCCTGGAAAGTGGCATCCGGCGAGAGGGACGTCGGAGACGAGCCCAACACCGTCAAGGTGGCCGACGCTGTAACGGAAGCAACCGTAGGGGAGCCGGTGCCGGAGGAATATCGCGAGCCCGCCGGAGCAGCTGTTCATTACGGCTTTGGGATGTTTCTCGGCGCTCTCTACGGAGCCGCGGTGGAGGTTCGCCCAGAGACCAGCGCTGGGTTCGGAACCGCCTACGGAGCGGCGGTGTCGGCATGTCGTTCCACGGGGGTGCCGCCGGCGTCTCGCTCGCGCTGATCCTGTTCGCGCGACGACACGGCCTCGAATGGCTGCGGGTCCATGATTATGTCGCCTGCACCGTGCCGATCGGCCTGTTCTTCGGTCGTCTCGCCAATTTCGTGAATGGCGAGCTTTGGGGAAAGCCCACCGATGTGCCCTGGGCGATTGTGTTCCCCGGAAGCCATGATGGTCTCGCCCGCCATCCCAGCCAGCTTTACGAAGCCGGGCTGGAAGGGTTGGTCCTGTTCGCCGTGCTCGCCTTCCTGTTCTGGTTCACCGACGCGCGGCGCAAGCCGGGGATGCTCGTCGGGGTGTTTCTCATCGGCTATGGTCTGGCCCGATTTACGGTCGAGTTCTTCCGAGAACCCGATGCCCAGCTTGTCGGCTTCGCAGCCAGAACAGGGCTTCACATGGGTCAGTGGCTCACGGTGCCTATGATTGCGGCAGGGATCTACCTCGTTGCCGCAGCATGGCAGCGGTCAGTCGATCACCCGGCTCAAGTTACCCGAAGCCAGTGACGTGCTCGCATCGGGCAGATCTGCGCTCCGCTGGAATGGCAGCGATCAACCTACGCGATTGAACATCGATCGATTCAACCGTAGCTTCGCCCCCCGAACATTAGGTCCCTAGCGGCCAGATATTTCGCCTAAGCAGTAGCACCAATGGCTGTGGGAGACGGCGCCAGGCTGGCGTCGGCGGCGTCCGCCCGCTCTAAGGTAGTGCAAACGGCGACACATATTCGTTATGTTTATCCTGCACGGGGCGCCAGAATATCAGACACTTAGCTGATTGTCCCGGACCAGAAATCTAGCTGGTCCGGGATTTGGTCCGGGGAAGCCGCCGGCGGGTTCCAAATTCCGCAGTAGCAACACGGGTGGGTCCGAGACGTACCGCCCGCATCACCCTCAGCCAAACTGCTTCCCTTTGCGTGACCCGGAGGGCGGACCCGAAAACCTTGACCTTGCCATCGTTGGAAGCACCACATCCCGTTTAGAGGCGCAGCTGCCTTCTAAGGGATCGAGAATGCGCGCCGGCGCGGCTGCACAACGTGGGAGATGAACTATGGCGACCGCTGCGAAGAGAGCCACCCTCTATCGGATGGTTACACCTGAGCACACCTGCCCTTACGGGCTCAAGGCCCGCCACCTGCTCAAGAGCAAGGGCTTCGAGGTCGAGGACAACTGGCTGACCAGCCGCGCGGAGCAGGATGCTTTCAAGGCCAAGCACAATGTCCAGACGACGCCGCAGACCTTCATCAATGGGGAACGTGTCGGCGGCTATGATGACCTCCGCCGCTTCGTCGGGCTGACGGTAAAGGATCCGGCGGCCCCAAGTTATACGCCGGTGATCGCGGTGTTCGTGGTCGCCGCACTCGCCGCACTGGCAATCAACTGGCTGACCGGAATGGCGCTGGTGGGCGTAATGTTCGTCGAGCGCTTCATCGCGGTTGCGATGATGCTTCTCGCCATGCTCAAGCTGCAAGACGTGGACCGCTTCGCGACCATGTTCCTCGGCTACGACCTGTTGGCGAAGCGCTATGTGCCCTATGCTTACTTTTATCCCTTCGCGGAGCTCGGCGCGGGCGTGCTGATGCTGGCAGGCGTCTTGAGCTGGCTGTCGATTCCGGTCGCTCTGTTCATTGGCGGCATCGGAGCGGTTTCCGTGTTCAAAGCCGTCTATGTCGATAAGCGCGAGCTGAAGTGCGCCTGCGTCGGAGGGAATAGCAATGTTCCGCTCGGCTTCGTGTCGCTCACCGAGAACGTGATGATGGTTGCCATGGCGGTGTGGATGGCGCTCGTTCTCGCGCTGCCGGCCGGGTCGCTGCCGGGCGCGATGCAACCGACGCCCGCTGCCTTCTGGCCGTTCGAAGCTCCGGCGGGTACGCTACCGTCGCCTGGTCCCGAGGCAGCCCACTGAAGTAGTGAATGAGCCGGTCCAAGCCGGCTCATTCGCCCTCATCGACGAGCATGACTCGCTGGTCCTTTGCTCAGGTCAGCTCCAGGTGTAGGCGCTGGTGATCGGCAACGCGGCCCTAACCACATCCGGCGTCACCAGGCGGAACTGAGCGAGGCGGCCGCCTTGGCCGACGCTGCGGCCGAAGCACAACAGCGAGAAACGCTGCTACGCGAACTCCAGCATCGCGTGAAGAACAACTTCCAAACCATCCTCGCCTCAATCTCGGTCCAGACGCGGCGGCTTGAGGACCCAAAAGCCCAGCGTGCGCTTGAACATGTCGCTAACCGTATCAATGCGATCTCGCTCGCCCACGACCAGCTCGCGCCGCGGCAAAACGTCGATGTTGTCGATATGGCCGGCTACCTACGTGCGCTATGTTCTTCGATTGAGCAGCAGGTCGACAATGTCGCGATCGAGGTGATTGCGGATGAGATTGAGCTGTCGATTGATCGCGCAGTGCCGCTCGGCCTTATCCTCAACGAAGCGGTGACGAACAGCGTCAAACATGCGTTCGGCGAGCACGGCGGCCGGATCACTGTCAGGCTGCAGGCGGGCGTCGGCTACGGTGAAGCGCGTCTCGCGACTTCCGACAACGGCCGCGGCATCGAGAACCCGCGTCCCGGCGGCTCGGGCCTTAAACTGATTGCTTCGCTCGCACGGCAGATAGGCGGCGAGGTGAAGCAAGACAGCTCGGCGCATGGAACGTCGACCGAGGTGACGTTTCCCGTCATCAGCTAAGCTAGCTAGACTCCTGCGTTGCCGCCGAGAGGATCAGGGGCGCCGCGATGCGGCAAAGTTCGGCAAACCGGCGACGAGCAGCGGTTCTAGGGTAGGGCGAATGGCGAAATATTCGTTATGTTTATGCTGCACGAGGCGCCAAATACCGCAGTCTGCCCCCGTCTCCTACTTTAGTGCCGCCGAGAGTGCGCCAGCGTAGTAGGATGGCGTCCGATAGCGGAATGGAGTTAGACTCACCTCGCTCGGTGGTGAGTGGGAAGTGGGCAGACTGAGGCTTACGCCAGGCTCTTGGGGGATTGATGCTCGCTCTCGCGCAATCCGGCGCGACCATGCACCACGCGGTAGAGCGCCGGAAGCACGAATAGCGTCAGCATAGTCGATGAAATGATGCCGCCGATAACGACGGTCGCCAGCGGCCTTTGCACTTCCGCGCCCGCGCCGACGTTGAACGCCATCGGCACGAAGCCCAAGCTTGCGACCAGCGCCGTCATTAACACAGGTCGCAGACGTGTCAGCGCGCCCTCGCGTATCGCGGGATCGAGACCCATCCCGTCGGCGCGAAGCTGTCGGATGAAGCTCAGCATCACCAGCCCATTGAGGACGGCGACGCCCGATAAGGCGATGAAGCCGACACCGGCCGAAATCGAAAGCGGCATTCCGCGCAGAAGGAGTGCCGCGACGCCTCCGGTCAGTGCCAAGGGCACCCCTGAAAAGACGATCGCCGAATCCTTGAACGACCGGAACAGAGCATAGAGCAAGCCGAAGATCAGCAAGAGCACCAGCGGGACGACGATTTGCAGGCGCTGCGCCGCCGAGATGAGCTGCTCGAATGTGCCTCCGTAACTCACCCAATAGCCTGACGGCACCTCGACTTGTGCACCGACCCTCTGGCGCACTTCCTCAATGAACGATCCGAGATCCCGTCCCCGGACGTTAGTGGTGACGACTACGCGCCGCTTGCCGTCCTCGCGGCTGATTTGGTTCGGCCCGGTCACAACCTCGACGCGCGCGACATCAGCGAGCGGCACGAAGTTGCGGATGCCGGCTTCGTTGGTTCCGCCGACCGGAATACGGTGGCGGCCGATTTCATCAGCACGCGAACGAACATCCTCGGGAAGCCTCACGATGATCGGAAACCGCCGATCGCCCTCGAAGATTTGACCCGTCTGCTGCCCCCCCGATGGAGACGGCCACGACATCCTGAATGTCGCCGACGTTTAGGCCGAGCCGCGCGAGCGCAGCCCGATCGGGGGGGTGATTTGCAGAATCGGCAGGCCAGTCACCTGCTCAACGCTCACATCCTGGGCGCCTTCGATTCCGCTGACCACCCCCTCAATTTGCTCACCGATAGCCCGCAATTGATCGAGATCATCGCCGAACACCTTGATCGCCACGTCTGCCCGAACGCCGGACAGCAGCTCATTGAACCGCATCTGGATCGGCTGGGTGAACTCATAGTTGTTACCGGGAATCGCGTTTGCCGCTTCCTCCATCTCGCGGACGAGCTGGGCACGCGACTTCCTCGGATTCGGCCATTCGGAGCGGTCCCTGAGAAAGATAAATGTGTCGGCGACTGATGGCGGCATCGGGTCGGTCGCTACCTCCGCCGTGCCGATCTTGGAGGCGATCCGCTCGACCTCGGGAAACCGGCGCAGCCGGTTTTCCAGCGTCGTCTGCATGGCGATGGCCTGGCTGAGACTTGTGCCCGGAATGCGCAGGGCATGGAGCGCGATGTCGCCTTCATCGAGACTGGGCACGAACTCCGAGCCCATGCGCGAGGCGGTAACGCCGGCAATTGCGACGAGCGCCACGGCACCGATAACGAACGCCGTGCGCAGCCGGAGCGCCGCGTCGAGCGCAGGCGCATAGAAGCCGCGCTAGCGACGCGGCAGCTCAGGCGAGTATCGCGCTGCCCTTTGGAGGTCGTTCAGGCCCGTGTGTCAGAAAGCCTGTCACGATGAATGAGCATAAGCGGCCGGCATGGTAAGGCAAGGCTGCCTGACCGCGGTGGCTCTGGCCACCGTCCTGCCAAACGATCATTCGCCCAACCTTCGCCCTGCCGTTTGGCGCGAACTTGGCAAGCCGCCGTGGAAGCTCGGCGACGATCCGGCGTCGTTGATGCGGCTGCGCCTTCTTCCAGCCCCGGATTTCTCCAGTGGTTCGACCTCAGCCGCGACACCAACCCGTGCGACTGTCAAAACTGCATATGCCGACGCAAGGTGAGTTCATATCGACTGCATTTCTATGGTGAGATGGCGCAGTTCATGGACCGCCTTGAGCCGTTCTTGTACCGTCGCGCGATCCATCGCGCCTTCGGCTACCACGCTCACAATGCCGGCGTGGGCATCGGGGCCGACGTGCCAGACGTGCAGGTCGGCGATCGGTGCATCGCCGGAGGATTCAACCAACTCGCGGATTTCCGCGGCGACATGCTCGTCAGTGCGGTCGAGCAACACGCATGCGGTCTCACGCATCAGCAACCATGACCAGCGGGCGATCACGAGGGCACCGACGATCCCCATCACCGGATCGAGCCACACCTAGCCCAAGAAACGTACCGAAAGCAGCGCCACGATCGCCAGCACCGATGTCAGCGCGTCGGCGGCTAGGACCAATGCCGATGCGAATCCCGCCAAGTCGCCGACTTTGCCGGTCCCGAAGCTGAACCGGCAATCCGAAGCGTGTCGCTTCGCGTAGGAATAGGCGATGGCTGCGACGCTCAACGCTCCGGCGTGCGTCGCCATGTGGAAACCGTCCGCAAGGAGCGCCATTGAGCCGGTCAGGTAGCCGGCGATGATCTCCCCGATCATCATCGTCGCCGTGAGCGCCACCACCCAAAGCGCGCGACGCGCATTGGCATCGTGTGACGCTCCTAGCCTAGTCTAGCTCACGGCGCCCGTCGGGATATCCTTGATGATCGCATCATCCGGAGTGTCGTCTTCGCTGTAGCAGATCGGGAGCCCGGCTTCGAGGAGCGGGCGGCTGCGCCGTCGTCGTGCAGACCGGCGTTCTCCAAGATCGCCGCCAACTCGTCGTCAGGGCCGACGGGTGCTTTCAGTCTCGTTGCCATGGCCCTCCTGTAGCACGAGTTTGCCTTTTTGTCACTGCGGCCGCAATTCACGGACGACTTATGGACTTGATTTACCGTCGGCAGGCTCATACCCGCTCTGCTCTGGCAATCCGGCCGCACGATCCTGAAGCAGGCTTGCAATCTGAGCCGCCGGAATGTTATCTCATGATCGTGGCCCGGCTCGTGACCCTGCTGATCATATTCGCGTTCGTGTTCGCGAACGGGCCTGCCATTGCTATGGCAAAGTGCCAGCACGAGGACGCACTTGCGCACGCCGCGGCCCTTCAGAGCTCCGAGTCCAATACATCGGCGGTAGCGCAAAGCGAGGAAACGGCCGCCAAGGCGGTTGCGAAGAAGGGATCCCTGAGCGAGGCGGCCACGACTTTGCTGGCGGGTTACATAGCGCCGACCGACTCGTCTTCGTTCCCGCGCCGCTTCGTGGAGCCCGCCCACCGCCTCGTAACCAATGCTACGGGACTGGGAAGCAGGTCAGTGCCTCCACTACTGGAGCCGCCGCTCGCCTGAAATCCGACGTGCCCCACAGGAACGTCGCGGCTGTGCTCGCTTCATAGAAGCTACCTGACCTCGCCTAAAGGGGTCAGGTGAAGCCTCCGCCTCCAATCTCTCGTCACCAGTATCACTCGTGCCATTGCTCCTCACGGGGCGGCCAGACAATTGGAAATTCATTTCATGCTTCGCCTTACCCTGCTCGCCGGAACCGCCGCTGCTTTGACCCCACAAATAGCCTTTGCTCAGGCCGCGCCGTCTCCTTCCCAGTCATCGCGGGAGCCGATCACCAGCGGCGCGCAGCAAGCGCCGGCCGGAGGCGCGGGTCAGGCGAACACTGCTCAAGCTGCGACAGTCCGCGACTATCACGAAAATGAATCGGCGGAGATCGTCGTCACGGCGCCGTTCACTCGTAACCGCGAAGACCTACTTTCCGGAACCTCCGTGGTCACTGGCGAAGAACTGACGCGCTCGCTAAGGCCGACGATCGGCGAGACGCTCGCGCGCCAGCCCGGTGTTTCGGCCACGTCATTCGGCCCAAACGTGTCGCGGCCGGTGCTGCGCGGCTTCCAGTCCGAACGCGTGCGTGTGCTGACTGATGGCATAGGCAGCTTCGACCTGTCCAATACCAGCGTTGATCATGCCGTCGCCATCAACCCGCTGACAGCTGATCGGGTCGAGATCTTGCGCGGTCCATCCGCTTTGCTCTTCGGCTCCTCCGCGATCGGCGGGGTGGTCAACGTAATCGACAGCAGGATTCCCCGCCGAATTCCCGATGAGGCGGTGGATGTCGAGGCGATCGCGACCTATGGCTCCGCAGCCAACGAGCGCTCGATCAACGGCGCCGTCGATGTGCCGCTGGCGAACCGCTTCGTCGTGCACGTTGACGGTAGCTACACCAAGACGGACGACCTTGAAATCGGCGGTTTCGTACTGACGCCCGAGCTACGGGAACAGGCACGAGCGAGTGCCGAGCCGGAAATCGCGGAACTGGCGAACCTGCGCCGTCGGATACCGAACAGCGCTGGCCGTACGTATGAAGTGGCCGGAGGCGCGGCCTACGTCAGCGACACCGCCAATGTCGGACTGTCGGTCAGCCGTTATGACAGTCTCTACGGCGTGCCGGTACGCTATTCGCTTGATCCTGCTGTCGAAGCAGAAGCAGTGCGTCTGGACGTAAAGCAGACCCGCGGCGACGTTCGGGCCGAGGTCAAAACCGGCGACGGTTTCCTAGAGCGCATTCGCTTCCGGGGAGGCATCGCCGATTACCGGCATTTCGAGCTGGAAGAGACAGGCGAGATCGCAACCCGCTTCCTAAGCGACGGGTTGGAAGGGAGGCTGGAGTTCGTGCAGGCGGAGCGCAATGGATGGCGCGGCGCCTTCGGAGCCCAGGTGTTCCGACGTGATCTGGAAATCATCGGCGAGGAGAAGTTCCTGCCGCCAAACCAGACCGAGCAATATGGTATTTTCACGTTGCAGACGTTCGACCTTGGCGCGATCAATGCGGAAGCTGGTGCGCGCTACGAGCGATCGTCGCTGTCGTCCGAGGCTGACCCCGATCTCGGGACTCCGGCCTCCAATCGCAGCTTCGACGCCTTTTCAGGATCGGTCGGGGCCAGCTACGGGATCAATGAGCGGCTTAGGATTGGCCTCAACCTCTCACACACGCAGCGCGCACCGGCCGCCGAGGAATTGTTCGCGAACGGTCCGCATGCCGGAACGCAGGCCTTCGAGATCGGCGACCCCACCTTTTCCAAGGAGAAGAGCTGGGGCCTCGAAGGAACCCTCAGAGGGTCGGGCGAGGGCTTCAGCTTTAGCGCCTCCGCCTATTACAGCTGGTTCGACAATTATATTTATGAGGCCCAGACAGGAGAGATTGAGGATGATCTGCCGGTCTTTCAGTTCCGTCAGGCCAACGCCCGATATTACGGACTGGAAATTGAGGGATCGGCGCGGCTGGCTCGATATGGGGATTGGACAATCAACGCCGATGGCGTGGCCGACTATGTTCGTGCGACTATCAATTCAGTGGGCGCGGCTCCGCGCATTCCCCCGTTGCGACTTCTTGGCGGGATCGAAGCGCAATCTCCAACTGCCCAGGCTCGCGCGGAAATCGAGTGGGTTGACGATCAAGACCGGGTAACCGGTTTTGAAACCCGGACCGACGGCTACACGATGGTCAATCTGTCCGCTTCGTTCCAGCCGTTCCAGAATCTTCAGAATACGAGCATTGTTATATCCGCCAACAACATCTTCGATGTAGACGCCCGCCGGCACGCGAGCTTTCTGAAGGAATTCGCGCCCCTTCCAGGCAGGGACTTGCGTGTCAGCGCGAGAATTGGTTTCTGAGCGTCAGAGGGCGGTCGGATCGTGCAAGCACGCTGCCGATGGTCGGCAACGGCGTGCCTGGATATCACCGCCGCCCGCGCACGTGGTGGAAGACTACTGCGCGAAAGGTCGATTGCGGCGTCGACATGATGCCGCTGCGTCTCGAAGTGCTCACCGAACTTCGGCAAGCTGACAAGCCGATGAACTAGGGCGGCTCAGCGATACTTCGAGGTGTCGCTACTTCCGAGAGCAATGACCATGGGATGACAGATAAAGATCCTCCGCACGAGTCAACCCTCCCTGAAAGCGCCGCAATCATTTTGCGGGCTGGGGGCCGCGAACGCAGCCTTCCGCTCTGGAAGGAAACCGCTCGCGACCTGCGCGCGTGGCTTGCTGTGCGGGGGCAAGCATCGGTTCCGGAGCTGTTCGTCAATGCACAGGGCGGGGCTATGACACGCGCCGGCTTCGAGTACATCCTGGCGAAGCACGCCGCCACGGCCGCCCGGAGCTGCCCGACACTGGGCGGGCGAACGCTGACGCCTCACCTGCTGCGGCACAGCTGTGCGGTCATCATGCTCCAGGCGACGCGCGACATCCGCAAGGTCGCGTTGTGGCTTGGTCACGCCGATATCCGGACCACCGAGGTCTACCTCAGGATGGACCCGTCCGAGAAGCTGGAAGCGGTCGAGGCGGTGCTCCCGCCGGCGCTCCGACGTGGTCGGTTCAAGGCACCTGACGCGCGGATCGCATCGCTGATGGCGGACCCGCACTCGGTCCCAACTTGAGGTGCCAGTGGCTTCTGCACAGCAGGAAAGACGAATCGATGATGCTGGCCACCTTGGCCGCTCAGCCGCGCCACGGCCTCTCTGAATGGCTGGTCTCGTGGCGGTCCGGCCAGGCCTGCAACGGCTCCGCCCGACCTTCTTCCCCGGCGCTGACGCGCCTTCCTCGCGAGGCAAGAAGCCCGGGCTCCGCCGTCCTTCGCTGCGCTCCGGCCACGGGTG
Organism: Erythrobacter sp. MTPC3; assembly: GCF_042854385.1. Classification (NCBI taxonomy): domain Bacteria; kingdom Pseudomonadati; phylum Pseudomonadota; class Alphaproteobacteria; order Sphingomonadales; family Erythrobacteraceae; genus Erythrobacter; species Erythrobacter sp. MTPC3. Next base: position 1,826 of record NZ_BTGP01000017.1, on the reverse strand, counting down.
CAGCCCGGCGATCACACCGCCTGAACGACCGCCATCGAGGCCGCATCGAGCGGCTTCGAGATCCAAGGAGAAGACATCATGACCCAGATCGGTTCGTTCACCCGCACCAGCGACGGCAGCTACACGGGCACCATCAAGACGCTCGCGTTCATGCGAGCATCCGGCGAAGCGCAAGCGACTTTCGGCGGCGGCGATTGCGCACCCATTTCGGCGTTTGGCGGCGCTAGGGTAGTAGGAACGGCGAGATGCATTCGTTATGTTTATCCTGCACGGGGCGCCACCCCCAAATTCTGAAATTCCAACTTAAGCTGCAAGAGGGCCGATTGCAGACCGTCTGGTTTCATACGACTAAATTACCGAATAAATTACCGAAGCAGACATTCCGCTCACGACCCTATTCTGTTGAAAAAGTCCGCTTGAAGTGCGGCTAGGCTGCTGATTCAGTGATTCCGGCATTCGGGAGAAACGCTGATGATGGGCGAGCGGACGGTGATGCAGGAGGCGCTGTTCTACAGCTTCCACATCGAGGATCATGTGCCGGCGGATCACCTGCTGCGGTCGATCGACCGGTTCGTCGACCTCGGCGGCATCCGCGAGCATTTGAAGCCCTACTACAGTCCGATGGGTCGCCCCTCGATCGATCCCGAACTGATGATCCGGATGCTGATCATCGGTTATTGCATGGGCATCCGCTCGGAGCGGCGCCTATGCGAGGAAGTACATCTCAACCTCGCCTATCGCTGGTTCTGCCGGCTCGACCTCGATGGCGCGGTGCCCGATCACTCGACCTTCTCGAAGAACCGGCATGGCCGGTTCCGCGACAGCGACCTGCTGCGCAAGCTGTTCGAGATGACGGTCGAGCGCTGCATGTCCGAGGGACTGGTGGGTGCCGAAGGCTTCGCCGTCGATGCGAGCCTGATCCGTGCCGATGTCCACCGGCAGCGATCGGTGCCGGGCGAGGAAGGCCTGCCGCCCGAAGCCGCCGGGCGTGCGGTTGCCGAGTATCTCGACGTGCTCGACGATGCAGCCTTCGGCGGATCGACCCCAGTGACACCCAAGCGGATCAACCTTACCGATCCTGCTGCGCGCTGGACCGCGGCAACGCGCGAGGCCGCCTTCTACTCCTACAGCACCAACTATCTGATCGACCTCGACCACGCGGTAATCGTCGATGTCGAGGCGACCACCTCGATCAGACAGGCCGAGGTGGTCGCACAGCGCCGGATGATCGAGCGGACGCAGGAACGCTTCGGACTGTGGCCCGAGAAGCTCGTGGCCGATACCGCCTACGGCTCCGCGCCGAACCTTGCCTGGCTGGTCGAGGACCGGGGTATTGAGGTGGTCCCGGAAATTTGGACAGGGTGCTAAGCTAATCCCGACCTGAGGAATGGACGGGAAATGAGGAAGACGAGGAAGCGCTACAGCGCGGAGTTCAAGGCAAAGGTGGCACTGGAAGCGATCCGGGGTGACCTGACGCTGGCGGAGCTGGCAGCGAAGCATGGCATCCACCATACGATGATCGCGGCGTGGAAGCGGCAGGCGGTCGAAGGGATGGCAGGCACGTTCTCGGGGGCAAGTGATGCGGCCCGGGCGGCCAGCGAGGCCGAAGTCGAGAAGCTTCACGCGAAGATCGGTCAGTTGGTCGTGGAGCGCGATTTTTTAGCCAGAGCCTCCGGTCGATGAGCGTGGCACGGAGGCGGGCGATGATCGAACCTGCTCACCAACGCCTGTCTATCGCGGCGCAATGCCGGCTGCTCTCGATCAGCCGGTCGTCCTACTACTATGCACCGGTGCCGGAGAGTGAGGAGACGCTGGCGCTGATGCGG
>NZ_BTGP01000016.1:0-23102 GCF_042854385.1 Erythrobacter sp. MTPC3 | reverse complement strand
CGGACAGCCGCGAGCGCGCCCGCGATAGAATGTGGATCACGAAGGGTCTCCTTGAGTAGGGGAAAGGGGTGCAAGAACATATTCGCCGGTAGCATCGAGCCCGCGGACCTCGGCCAGTTCAGCGAGCCGCCTTCCGGTGCCGTCGCGCACAAGCACAGCAATCACGTCGATGGTCTCGGTGATCAGAGCACGCGGCACGGTGACCACGCTTTCCTGGATCAGCTGTTCGAGACGCCGAAGAGTGCTCAGTGCCGTTCCGGCGTGGATTGTCCCAATGCCGCCCGGATGACCGGTGCCCCAGGCCTTGAGCAGATCGAGCGCTTCGGCACCGCGCACCTCGCCAATCGGAATTCGGTCAGGCCGAAGGCGCAAGGCCGAGCGGACCAGATCGGACAAGGTGGCAACGCCGTCCTTGGTTCGTAGCGATACGAGATTGGGAGCGGCGCATTGCAGTTCGCGCGTATCCTCGATCAGGACAACACGGTCAGAGCTGGAAGCAACCTTGGCGAGCAATGCGTTGGTAAGCGTGGTCTTGCCGGTCGAAGTGCCGCCAGCGACCAGGATGTTCTTCCGCGACACAACGGCGTCGGCGAGCAAATCGGCCTGGGAGCCCGTCATGATGCCTGCGGCGACATAGTCGGCCAGTGTGAACACCGCCACAGCGGGCTTCCGAATGGCAAAACTGGGCGCTGCAACCACCGGTGGCAACAGTCCCTCAAAGCGTTCGCCGCCCTCGGGCAGCTCTGCTGAAACGCGCGGCGCTCCGGCATGGACTTCGGCACCGACATGATGCGCGACCAGCCGGATGATGCGCTCGCCGTCGGCGGCACCCATCAGGCAGTCGGTTGCGGCAAGACCTTCGCCGAGACGGTCGACCCAGAGCCGACCGTCGGGATTGAGCATCACCTCGATCACTGCTGGCTCTTTGAGCCAGCGCGCAATCTCTGCGCCCAGCGCCGTGCGCAACATGCGCGCGCCGCGCGATGAAGCTTCGGACCGGATCGGAATGACACTCATGGGCTGCCCCGGATTGCGGCAACCGACCACCGGCTGCGCTTGCGAGGCAGATCAAAGAGGCACTTTATTGCCGTTAGGCAACAAGTACTTGAGATGAGCGTAGCGTAGCGAAAAGAGAGAAAGGATTGGGGGAACGTGGGCCAGAAACAGACTGGCAGTAACGGAATCGTAGACCGTCAAAACAGACCTTTAACCGGCCAATTGTTGTGGATTCCTTTTGCCAACTTATTGGACATTGGCAGGTCAGCCATGCTGCCCAGGAGCCGACATTCATTCATGCTATCGCGATGGCTTGCCCTAGAACTTGGACTGCGGCTCGGGTACGTCTGGCTATGCACAGCAACCGTCCTTGTTTCGGGGAGAATATGTTGTATTTACTGACGTTTGAACAAGCTATCGCAGATTCTGAGCAGTTCTCGAAGCGACATCTGTTGCTGGGCAACGGCTTCAGTATCGCCTGCCGGGCCGATATATTCCACTACGGCTCTCTCTACGGTCAGGCCGATTTCTCCCATGCGCCTGAGGTGGAGGCGGTTTTCACGGCCCTCGACACTAAGGACTTCGAGGCGGTCATCCGCACTCTGGAAAGCGCTGCAACCATCTTGCCGGCATATGTTGCCGATGGCGGCGCGGCACCAACCAAGATGCTCCATCATGCCGCGATGCTGAAAGAGATTCTTGTTCAAACCATCGCAGGTAACCACCCACATTTGCCGTCCGACATACCCGATGCGAAGTTTTGGGCTTGCCGTCGGTTCCTTTCGCACTTCCTATCTGGTCAAAAGGCTGGCTGTGTTTTCACGCTCAACTACGACCTACTGCTATACTGGACGCTGATGCATGAGGATTTGCCGTTCGAGAATCCGGTTGATCTCGCCAAAAACGACAGCTTCGGCAACGACGAGGATGAGCCAAACGCGGAATATGTGGTGTGGCAGGGGGAGACGAGCGCGCACAGTGCCAACGTCATGTTCCTGCACGGTGCGCTGCACCTGTTCGATTCCGGCAAGGACCTTTTGAAATACACCTGGGTCCGCAAGGGTGTTCCGCTAATCGAGCAGGCGCGCGCTGCATTGGCCAATGACAAGTTTCCGCTGTTTGTGGCGGAAGGAACTAGCGCACAAAAGAAAGCCCGAATTCGACACAATGCTTATCTGTACCAGGGATTGAAGCAGTTCACCGCTAACGTGACGCAAGGCAAGCACTGCTGGTTCATTTTCGGGCATTCGCTGGCGGCAAACGACGATCACATTCTCACCCGGATCGGTCGCGGCCGGTTCAAAAAACTATACGTTGGCCTCTATGGTGATCCACTCGAGGCTTGGAACGAGGAGATAATCGGTCGCGCCAAGTGGCTGACGAGCCTTCGTCACGAAAAGTGGCCTTTGGAAGTCGAATTCTATCAGGCGGAGAGCGCACAAGTTTGGGCTTAGTGGCCGGAGGTGCCAACCTAGCGGTGGTTCAGAAATCGAGAGCGCCTCCCTGGTAGCTGCCATTCGTTTATGAGTCTCGCCCGACTAGCCAAAGGCCGAGTATAGGCTGCTTGCAGACTGTCATATTGAGGGATAATTTCGTCAAACGCTGACAAAGAATCGAGGTTTCGATATGGTTCATTAGCTTGCAAAGGCTTGGGGAAGTGCGTTGATAGCTAAGGACGACTCCGAAGAGGGGATGATCCAGTTCGCGATGGACCCTAGTGATATTGGCGCGCGGAAGCTTTCTGATTTTCGACTGCATGAGGCGATTCGGCAATCCGACCGAGGGCAATACCATGTTCAGGCGATCGCGGAGGCCGAATTTCGACGCCGCGAGGCGTGGCGGGCACCCGCCGGACGAGCATTCTGGATTTCGATTGCCTCGGCAGTAATTGCGCCTGGTGCCTTGGGAGTTGCGATCTTTAAGTAAGATCAAGACGGCGACCCTCACATATTATCTGTAATCAAAACAATGTGCAGCTTGTAGTTCTCACTATCCTCAAAAAGGAAAATTGATCGATAGGGGAGCCAACGACCGTTACGGCAATAATGTCATCATAATCTGATAGACGACTTCTCTTCGGGGTCGGGCCTATTGGCCCGTCAGTAGAACCCCGCCCATACCGGTAAATGACGGCCCTAGCCCGGCGGCGCTTGCGATGCCCTTGTCGATATGACCGAGGGGACGGCAGTGGCACCCCATCCACTCCGTGACGAGGCAAATGACGGTTACTAGCGCACCGGCATCCCGGGCGATCAGCGTGTCCGCGTTCTCATATCGGGTCCGGTAAGCTGGCTCGTTGGCGACAAATTGCAGGAATACGCCAACTGGTGGAAGTCCGAGTTCATCGAGGAAACTCCGCGCATTGAGAGACGCTTTCCCGGCGCCTGGCAGTTCAATAATCGCATGGTTGTCAGGATCGTGAAGGCCTTGCGGAGCATCGCCCGACACAGGCAGCACAATGACACGAATTCCATGGATACCGCCGGCCGATGGCGCGCTACGGCTTTCCCATCTACCGAACCTGCCGTCGGTTCGGCGCGTCCGCAATCTGGTCGTGTGATGGATAATCGTCCCCAGTTTCTCAGCGCTTAAATCCTCGGGAATGTGCCCATTGGCGCAGCCACTTTGGCGGTTGTCTAGAACATCGAGGAAATCGCGGGTCGGCAGCGATGGCTGCGCTACGAACCGGTGAATGACGGGCGCATGCGGCCAAGGCGGATCTTCCGCGATCGATGGCAGGATCGGGACGGGCTCCGAGTTAATAGGCCTCTCCGCCAAGAGCGTGGGTTACTTCGATATGCTTTACGCAGCCTCTGCATTGACCGCACGCTACGATCCCAATGTGACATGAATGGGCCCAGCCCAGCACCGCTGGATCAATCGTCGAGCGAGTAATGAGTTCTTCAGTCGTCAGGCTCAGAGCAGGAGCAATAATGCTCAATCCGCCTTCCTGCACAGCTAAAAGGGTATTCATGGCTTCGAAGAACTCTTTTCGGCCATCGGCGTGCGACCCATCTGTTGCAACCGTTGCGATCATCAGTTCTTTCACGCCAAGCGCGACGCAGCGCATTGCTGCCAAGGTAATGAGGAGTTGGTTTCGAAAGGGCCACCAGTCAGACACCGGCGCGAGATCGATCGGTTTTCCAATGGCCATGTCGCCAGAACCCAGAGCGCTGCAATCGGCTGCTATAACCTCGTGATCGATCCCAAGCATTTTGCTGATCTGCCGTGCTGCGGCGACTTCAGTGGCAGCGGCGAGCTGCCCGTAATTGATCGTGATGGCCACGTCAGGGCGCTTCCAAGCGGCAAGCGCTGTGGAATCCATACCGCCGGATAGCAGTAGCGCCTTCAAGGGAGAGCCCAGACCGACTGGTAGATCGCCGTTACGAAATTGTCGACGACCCTGCATCCTGAGCCTTCCACCATCTTGAGGTCTTCGGGTTTGACGTTCTGCGCGAGGGCAACAACCGGCTTACCCTTGGCCGTGGCATAACCGATCTCGAATATCGTCCCCGCGTCACCACCATTTAGGATTGCAAAAACACAATCGCATTCATCGAGCCCGTCAAGGTCGGCCTGGGCCACGACATCGGCCGGGCCGCGTCCAACATCGTGCAGCGGCGAGAATGTTTCGGCGCCCATATCACCAAGGCACTTACGGGCCTCCTCGATCATCCAAACCTCGCCAAGATTAAAGAAAGGACCAGCGATATAAATTTTGCCGTTGCCGGGAGTGACCGGGTCAACCTTGATGGCTTCGAGCTCTTCGCGTTCAGGAAGGAAGAGTGAGCGTTGTTCGGCATAAAGGCTGACAGATCGTGACGCTAAGTCAGCCGCTACCGCTGGCTCCAGATCATCGTGCGCCCAAAACTTGAGGAACGCTGCTGAAAAGACATCACCTGAACCGATCTTCCAAACATTGCCGCTGCGGTAAGCGGGCACCGGGCTGCGCTCGCTCCCGCACGCAACCATCGCGCCTCGGCTACCCATCTTGAGAACGACGACCTTTGCACCGTGATCGCGCAGCAGCGCGTCGACGATGTCATCCGGGGTCTCCTTAGCCGTTAGCTTCCGTCCTTCGAAAAGGTTCACAATTAGCGCAAGCTCATCTGCTTCTGATCCGTTAGCCTGAAACTTCTGGGGATCGAAAGCGGATTGCGGATCGTAAACTGCGCGTTTCGCTTTGACCCGTGCATCCCCCTCCAGCATACCAAATCGTAATACCGCGTCGTCCTCGACCTCAAGCGTTCCCAAGTTTTTAATGGCGTCGGGACGTGGCGTAATTCGCGGAACGGCTAGCGAATGCATATAATCGAACTCGATCGGCACGCCACCGACAGGTCCTTCAAGTCGCGCGCGAGTTGTAAACTGCAGGTTCGCAAGCGCATCTTCCAGAGCCGGCGGCCTAAATGAGTGCAACACCAGATCTGGTATCGCGCGTGAGAGGATTAGGGCGGCTCTTCCGGCGGAACCAAACACTTCGTCCCATTCTGGTTCGATGCAGCGCTCGACGTAAATGCCCCCTGTGATCGTGGTCATATTCGCTCGATCTGCACGGTCACTTGCCCGCCATTGATCTGAATTATCTCGGCTTCATAAGCGTTACCCGCCGTTATGCAGTTCGCAATGTTGAGTGCGCCCCTGTGCGTTAGCGATCCGGCCAGACCGTTTGGGGAATGCAATTCTACAGTTTGCCGAGGGGCAGAACCGCTCAGCGATACGGACAAGCGGCTTCCAACCGAAAGTCCTGAAATGATTGCCGGTTGCGGGCTGTTTATCGGAGCTCGCTCGTTGATGTCGCAGGCATCGCCGCTACCTGAACCGCCACTTCCAACACCACCACTTCCAACACCACCACTACCTCCGCCGCCGTGCCCACTACCGCCACTGCCCGACATATTCTCTACTCCCTGTGTAAAAATATTGAGCTGTATTCACGCAGATGTATCTGAGAATCAAGGAGAGTCTATCATGTTATTGCGAAGAACACGCATACACAGGTCATTTCAGCGCCAACTCTAATTGCGGCAACTTTGGAGTCGCCGGGGCTGGCTGCGAGCGTTTCACTCCTCGATTGGGCCGCGTAGTCATCCAAATGACTGAGTCCAGTATCGACGCCTTCGCCTTAATGTCTTTGGCAAAGTCCAGAAACAAACGCTCGATCTCGCCGTAGTGCTTTTCAACTGACAGGTCCTCCCCAAACAAGCCAAGGATGCGGCCTGTGCGAAGGATGTGAATGTCCAGAATGGCGACCTGATCGCTGCCGCGCCAGTTGCGCACTATCCACGATGCAGTTTTGGGACCGATCCCTTTAAGACTACATAGATTGTCTCTGAGATCTACATCATCTGCCTGATCATCGATCGTTGTTAGCTGTTGCATCGCTAACGCAAGATATCGGGATTTCTGCTTTGCAAACCGATACCTGACAGCTCTATCGTGCACCCACAGTGGCTCGATGAGCAGTTTTTCCACTTTGTCAGCATCCTTGAGAAGTTCCGGATCGTCAGAACCCACCTTTCTCAATCGCTCATAGGCAGCTAGTCCGACTTCGGCCGGAATGCCGTATCCGCCAAGTAAGCATGCAATAAGCTCTTCAGCGAGCGTGCGACCTAGCCGGTAATGCTCAGGCGCCTCTTTCTCCCATATCCAAGACTGCGAAGACCAATATGCCGGTGTCATCAGTATGCATGCATCACCCCATTCCAGACCTGTGCGTTCTAACCGCTGTTCCGGTGAAGGCAGGGTAACCGTAACGAATTCGCCATCGTGCAGATGATGAATGGACTGGCAAAAATATGTTTCTAAATGCATATATGCATTTTAGAGTATTGGTGATTCGCTGGCAATGGATGAGTTGATCGATAAGGTTGAAAACAGACGAAAAGCCGAAGGGTTGAGCCAGAGCGGGCTCGCCTCGGTTTTCGAGGTCTCGCAGGGCCACTATAGCAAGGTATCGGGCGGCCTTGTTCCGGCTGGAAAAAAGCTTCGCTTACGGATGAACGAATGGCTCAGCGGGCCAACGATCCGCTCCCGCCCCGTCAGTGAGCTAGAGGAACTGGCTAAGTCCATTCAGCGCGACACACGCCGCCTTATGCAATTGCTCCGAAATTGACGAAATGCATATTTAACGGACGTTTTTGGCATTGCTGCAATCAGGCGGTCCGGTCGCTATTGAGTGTCGCGATTGGCATGCCCGATTGCCGCCCCTAACGTCCAAAATTGGGGCGCTTAGCAGACCGGCAACTGCTGGGCCGCTTGCCGACTGGCAGCTTCTGAAAAGCGATGCCAGACTTGCGGGCGTTTACGAGCACAAACGGCCACGGCAGTTTCCGACCACACCCGGTCGCTCAGATTGGCTGCGTTGAACGTCATATCTAGCCGGAAGCGGTCGATCGTTTGGGGAAGCAGAAGGTCAGCAAAGCGCCCCAATATCGGCCGTTGGTGCGTTGAAATCCCACGCTAAATTCTAGCGGTTACCCTTTGCTCTATTGTGGGTGACGCAGAGCATCTCACAATTGGCGGCCGTCGTGGCGCCACCCTTACTCCATGCTTTAACGTGGTCGGCATCCATTTCGCCAAATGCCCAAATTTTCGCCTTGTTCGCGGAATTGCCAATCGCGCAGTGAGGGCAATTGGACACACCGTCCGCCTCTGCCTTCTTGGTCTGCTTGGCGTAAGCGGCTTGAGCCGTTGCCTTCTCGAACACGCGGATTTCAAGAAGCTTGGTATCTTGCTGCCCACCGAGGATGAACTCGAAGATGCCCTTTCGGTTCTTCACACAGGGATCGCCGTAGAGCCTCTTCAGATCAGCTGAGACTTTCGCAGGATCATAGGGGGTGTTGCGATGGGCCTCATAGAGACGCCCCCACTCGATGCCCGCCATTTCCTTCTCAACGTCACGGAAGACGGTGGACACCCAGTCGAGAACCGAGTTGAAGTAGTTCTTGAGTTCATCGATGTTGGCGCTCTGGCGATGACTGCTCATGTAGTCGCCAATGTTGCCCTTGCTTACCCAATCAAGCGCACACTCCAGAAATTCCTGCCGGTTGGCGCTGCCTTTGATGTATGCGCTCCACTTGGCAATGTTGGCGTTCTGGCTGTTACTGAACTCTGCCTTCGCAGCGGTCACGAATGGACCCGAGTAAATCGCATTCAACAATTCCTGCTCGTTCAGGGGGATGCCCGCGATGTTGATCGTTTGGAACCATTGCTTGATCTCGGTTTCCGTTCCCTCGCACTCATAGATGAGCAGAGGGGTCCGGAGGATCAAGTCCTGCTGATCCTTGGGAAGGCTATCAAAGTATTTGGGGTTGCCACTGTCCATGATGGCGAATTTGTTGGTCACAAACCGGCCAACACTGGTGATTCGCTGCTGCCCGTCTAGGACCTCAAACTGCGCGTCAGCTACCTTGTTGAAGTAAATTAGGCCGAGGGGGTAAGACTTTAGCACTGACGCGATTACTGCCTGCTCTGGCTTTCCGCCTTTGTCAGCGTAGATGAAGTTCCTCTGATACTCTGGCTGGATCGTGAGTTTTCCGGACAGCCCATGAATACCCTTACCCTCAAACTGGTTGTAGACGAAACCATCGCAAATCTGGCCAATGGTGATGTCGGTCCGAAGCTTAGTCTTCATTGGAAACTGCGCTCCTCTCTTGATTCCTGCGTATCAGAACCCGCTTGAATTTCTTCACTCCAGCGATGACACCTGAGGCGTTGAGATCATAGACGCCTTTCTTCCCAAATCGCTCAAGATACGCGGCCCGACATTCTACTGAAGTATACCATCGGGTGCGGTAGGGGTTGTCAGGGTTGTTAGATTCCGTGGTGCCCACAATCTGGAATTGGTCAGGATCGTGGTGGTCGAGGAACGTGATGGGAACGCCCATAACCCCGTCGTAATCACTGGGGATCGCCTTATAGGCAGGAACGTCAATGGCATCATAGTTGTCGTATCGGGCGTAAGCTTCTTCGCCTTTGGCATCGGAATTGAACCGCCGATTATCCTCCATGGTCATGAGGTTGAGCGGCTCGTGGCGTCGTCCATGGTCGAGATTGGTATACCACCTCACACCCTTCACCCTGATGTAGCGATTGCCGTCCTCATCAACGCGAAACCCAGCAGCCTCCAGTGGGTAGCTGTCGGGAACTCTGAATTCGCGATCACCGCTGTGAATGCTCTCTCCCAACCAAATTTGGTTGGCCATGATGTAGGGGAAAATCTCTTTGTAGGTCACCGCGTTAAAATTCCCGATGATGAGGAACTTCTTTTCGTGCTCGATCAGCTGCGCGATGTATTCGCGAAACAAGGAAAACGGTGGGTTCGTGACAACGATGTCCGCCTGCTTGAGAAGTTCAATGCACTCAGCACTCCTGAAGTCACCGCTGCCCTTAAGAGGGATCCGCTTATGGGGGTTCGCTTCAAGAAAGAGCTTCACATCCTCGATGTCGGTAGCCCCGTCATTATTGAGGTCTGTGACTTCCTCAATCTCAATCGCAATAGCTTCCGCCTTGTGGGTAAACTTGTCCCGATCCTCAAAGGTCAGCTGTTGGCCCGCAATTGGGGAGCCGTCATAGCTCGTAGAAATTAGCTTTCGCAGACCAAGGCGATTGAAGTTCGCAGCGAAGAACTTGAAGAAGTTGCTTTCAAAGGGATCGTCACAATTACAGTAGACGACTTTTCCTCGGAACGTCTTGGCATCATACTCAAGATACGCCTCCACTTCCTTCTGAATGTCGATGTATTGAGTGTAGAACTCATCCTTCTTGCCTGCCTTAGCGGCGCCAAGGCCTTCGTTCAGTGATTTGCTCATTTTCTCGGCCAGCTTGCGCGCCAACCTAAAACAGGCAGGCAGCGTGTGATAACAGGAACTTGGCTAGCAGCCTTCGGGAATGGGGCCAAGAGGCAGTGACAGGAGTGCGGCAGCACAGTAACGATAAAAAACGTCAGAGATGTTGCCAATTAAAATAGATCCCTTCGCTCGGTTGGATGTTTTCCCTAATTGGGGCTTCATGACCGCTATAACCATCCCGAACCATGAGATAGCAGATAGGATTTCCGCGGCCCAACCAACGGCCGGTTTCTGCGTGTCAGGCCGTTCCACGTAGTAAGGGGAATCGGCAGGAATGTCCCAGACTCGGCCTTTGAGACCTTATGGCAACTGACGTGACCCCCTGATTTTCCTCCAAGTTGGATTAGAGTCCGGCCCTGACAGAAGGACGGACGAGATGAAGAGAACGAGGTTTTCAGAAGAGCAGATCATCGGGGTGCTGAAGGAAGCCGAGGCGGGTGCGAAGACTGCCGACTTGGCCCGGCGACACGGTGTATCGGAAGCGACGATCTACAACTGGAAGTCGAAGTATGGTGGGCTGGAGGTGTCTGATGCCCGTCGGCTCAAGGAGCTGGAGAGCGAGAACGCCAAGCTCAAGCGGTTGCTGGCCGATGCGATGTTGGACAAGGCTGCGCTGAAGGATCTTCTGGCAAAAAATGTATGACCCGCCCTGTCCATGCAAGGGTCGATTGGTGTTGACGGTGCCAGTCTGCACAAATGTATCCGGCCTCTCGCGAGTGGGCCGCTGTTGCGGCCAGGCCTTGATGAGATCCGCGCGCCTCGTTCCCAGATAAATGCTTCGGGCTTTCTGCCCGCTTTTTTGACGGGGCTTACGATGCGCTGGTCCACTGTCTCGTCATCACTCTTACGAACCTCGCAGTTGGTGGCGGCGCCGTTCAGCCGAACGCTGGAACGCGCCGCTCGTAGGTGGCGCCCGGCTTGGTCAGAATCACCCAGACAACGCGAGCGATCTTGGCAGCCAGGGCGACCGTGACCTTGTTCTTGTGCATCCTGCTCTCAAGCCCGTCGAGCCATGGGCCCAAGCGGTCCCTGCTTCTATCGAGATGTGTAACACAGGATCGAGCACCATGGACGATCATCCTTCGCAGGTATTTATTGCCGCGCTTGCTGATGCCAAGCAGCTTAGTCTTCCCGCCGGTCGAGTGTTCGCGCGGCACTAGACCGAGCCAGGCAGCGAGATCACGTGCCCTGCGGAACTGACGTCCCGACCCTGCCGCCGCCAGCAGAGCGGTCGAGGCCAGCGGTCCGATGCCCGGCACAGTCATCAGGCGCCGTGCGGTATCGCTGCGCGCGGCGATGGCTTCGATCTCGTGGTTCATGGCTGTGATGCGCTGTTCGAGTTCCATCATCTCGCCGTGAACCTCCGTCAGGATCCGGCGCATCGAAGGGGTGAGCTCGTTGGTCTCATCCGCAAGCACGCGCGGTATCTCGGCCTTGAACTTGCCTGCGCCCTGATGGATCGCGATACCATACTCGAGACAGAAGGCGCGCATCTGGCTGATCAGCCTCGTTCGATGGGCGATCATCCGGTCTCGCACCCGGTGGAGTGCTTGCAGGTCGATCTGCTCCGGTGTCCTTATCTCTACGAAGCGCATCGTCGGCCTAGTGACGGCTTCCGCAATGGCTTCCGCGTCGATGATGTCGTTCTTGTTCGACTTTACGAAGGGCTTCACGAATTGTGCCGGCACGATCCTAACTGTGTGCCCCATCCCTAGCAGCTTGCGCGCCAGCCACTGCGAACCGGGGCATGCTTCCATCCCGACCAGAACCGGCGACGCGCGTTCGAAAAACTGCAGCAACGTCTCCCGCCTGAATGTCGCCTTCTGGATCGGTGCATGGGCCGCATCGAGGCCGACAACGTGAAAGACTGTTTTGCCAATGTCGATGCCGAAGACGGCTGCATCTCTTGGTTGGTTGCGTATGCTCATAATTACCTCCTTCTCAGTCCGCCGAATGTGCATGGAAGGACAGGGCGGGTCATCCCATTAGTTCTGACGCCCGCCGCGCAGCGGGAAGCTGTCGCTCATCTTCAGGCATGCCACGGGATGAGCGAGCGACGGGCGTGCCGTGTCATCGATGCCGATCGCAAGAGCGTGCGTTACCGTTCCACCCGGGACGATGATGCCGGTCTGCGAGAGAAGCTGCGGGAGCTGGCCAACCAGCGTCGCCGGTTCGGCTATCGCCGTCTGCATATCCTGCTGCGCCGGGAGGGGATCATGATCAACCGGAAGAAGACCCAGAGGCTCTACAAGGAGGAAGGCTTGGCGGTGAGGCGTCGACGCAGCCGCAGGCGCGCAGTCGGCACGAGGGCACCTGCTCCGGTGCTGGCGCTGCCGAACCAGCGCTGGAGCCTCGACTTCGTTCACGATCAGATGGCGTCTGGCAGGCGGTTCCGCGTACTCAACGTCGTTGATGACGTGACGAGGGAGTGTCTCGCAGCGGTGCCGGATACCTCGATCTCTGGTCGCCGTGTCGTTCGCGAGCTGACCGAGCTGATCGCCCAGCGTGGCAAGCCCGGCATGATCGTCAGCGACAACGGAACCGAGCTCACCAGCAACGCCGTGCTGGCATGGTGCGGCGAGATCGGCGTCGAGTGGCATTATATCGCGCCCGGAAGGCCGATGCAGAATGGCTATGTCGAGAGCTTCAACGGTCGGATGCGGGACGAACTGCTCAACGAGACGCTGTTCTTGAGCATGGCCCATGCCCGTGTCGAGATCGCCGCCTGGGTGGATGATTACAACCGGGAGCGACCGCACTCATCGCTTGGCTACGCAACACCGGCGGCGTTCGCCGCCGAACTGGATAAGCAACGGCCTGCTTCGCTACGCCCTCCGGGCTCCGCTGCGCAGCCCATTGCTTCAACCGCGCTCATGCGCAACAACGCGGCCAGGCTCTAATCCCAGCTGGGGGAAAGCTGGGGGTCACGTCACAACCATGTCCGCTTTCGGGCGATCGTCAGGCGATTCACTATGTCCGAGATTGGGGCGCTTAGCGGACTTTCTCATCAACGAAGTGTGAGAGACGCTGACCACTTTCAATGCGGCGGGACAACGCTTGGATAAAATGCTCGAATCGTTGCTCACCAGCACCCTTGGCAGCAGCCGTTACTTCGTCTGGCATCGAGGGCGTCACTCCGAGCCAGAAGCGCACAAACAAGGCAACGGCCTCATTCCCGACCTCGACGTGATAATCGAGCTTGTCCATTTGCCGCGAAATCCGGTCCAAGCGCCGACTAAAGGCCGCCTCCATCCTCTCGGACCCATCCGGCGAGAGAAACGATGCAACCGCTGCCTCGACCACCGACGCCTGTGACACGCGCTTGCGCCCCGCATAGTCGGCAAGTTGCCGCGAAAGGTCGGGCGGCAACCGAAAGGTGTGCTTGATCCGATTGCCCTTGCTCAAAGTTCGATCCCGTCATTCGGATCAAGCGCCGCGCGCCTGGCGTTGGCGCGCATCTGGTCGGCCATTCGGCGAGTGGTGCTCGCGATGTCAGCATCGCTCCTCTCCTCAAAATCGAATTCATTGCGCACGGGTGCAGCTGCTGGCGCGATGTCTTCGTGCTCAGGCAATTCCGGTTCACGCCGAATTCCACCTTCGGCCTCATCATCCTGCCACTCGGGCTGGCTGACAGAGCTGTCCTCCCGAGGCACAGCTTTCGCAATCCTGCCTTTCCAATCGCTGGCATTACCTTTCTCGTCCGACTGCTGCGGGGTCGGTGGCGCTTCGATCCGCTTCTTAAGCCGCGGATCGGCATAGTAGCGCGCCTTCTTCGCGCGGATGGGATGCGCGCCTGCCAGCATCACGATTTCATCAGTATCGGGCAGTTGCATGATCTCGCCCTGGGTCAGCAGAGCCCGCGCGGTTTCGGAGCGCGAGACCATCAGATGACCAAGCCATGGCGACAGCCTGTGTCCGGCATAGTTCTTCATCGCCCGCATTTCGGTGGCAGTGCCGAGCGATTCCGAGACGCGCTTGGCGGTGCGTTCGTCATTGGTGGCGAAGCAGACCCGCACATGGCAATTGTCGAGGATCGCGTTGTTCTGACCGTAGGCTTTTTCGATCTGGTTCAATGACTGCGCAATCAGGAAGGACTTGATCCCATAGCCTGCCATGAAGGCAAGCGCGCTCTCGAAGAAGTCAAGGCGGCCAAGCGCCGGGAACTCGTCAAGCATCAGGAGCAGCCGCTGCCGGTCCGCGCCTTCGGCAAGATCTTCGGTCAGGCGGCGACCAAGCTGGTTGAGGATCAGGCGAATGAGCGGCTTGGTCCGGCTGATGTCGGACGGCGGCACGACAAGGTACAGCGTGACCGGGCGGTTCGCATCAACCAGATCGGCGATCCGCCAGTCGCATTGCCTTGTGACTTTCGCAATCACCGGATCGCGGTAGAGGCCAAGGAAGGACATAGCCGTTGAGAGAACGCCCGAACGTTCATTCTCGGACTTGTTGAGCAATTCACGGGCGGCGCTTGCTACGACCGGATGCACGCCATCATCGCCTAGATGCGGGGTCATCATCATGGCTGCGAGCGTTGCTTCGATCGAGCGCTTGGGATCGGACAGGAAGGCCGCGACCCCTGCCAGGGTCTTGTCGGCTTCGGCATAGAGCACATGCAGGATGGCCCCGACCAGCAGCGCATGGCTGGTCTTTTCCCAATGGTTGCGGCGCTCGAGCGAGCCTTCCGGATCTACCAGCACATCGGCGATGTTCTGGACATCGCGCACCTCATTGATCCCGCGCCGCACCTCCATCAGCGGATTGTAGGCCGCCGAGGCCTCATTGGTCGGGTCGAACAGCAGCACGCGGCTGAAATTCGAGCGAAAGCCTGCGGTCAGATCCCAGTTCTCACCCTTGATATCGTGGACAATCGCAGAGTGCGGCCAGGTCAGCAGTGTCGGGATGACCAGCCCCACGCCTTTGCCACTGCGGGTTGGCGCGAAGCAGAGCACATGCTCTGGACCGTCATGGCGCAGATAAAGATTAGCGTGTTGGCCGATGACGACGCCCTTGCCCGCAAGCAGGCCTGCCTTGGTAATCTCGGCCCGGGTTGCCCAGCGCGCCGAGCCATAGGTGGCGCTGTTCCTAATCTCGCGGGCGCGCCAGACCGACATGGCGATCGCCACCACTACTGAGGCGAGGCCGCCGGAGGCTGCGATCATGCCGCCGGTTTCGAAGATGCGCGGCGCATAGGCCTCAAAGCTGAACCACCACCAGAAGATGGCATAGGGCGGATAGACGGGCACACCGAAGGCTTCGAACCAGGCTGGCCCCAGTTCGGGCTGGAAGCCAAGCGCCGCCGCTGTCCATTGCGTGCTGGCCCAGATGCCTGCCAACGTCAGGGCGAACACGGCGAGGATTTGGCCCCACAGGATTTTGGTTGCCGACATGGTGCCTCCTTTCGGGAGGCAGCAGGCCCAATGAGGTCTGTAATTCAAGCGCTGCGCTTGGGAAGCGCAGTCTGGCGCAGGCAAAGAAACGGGCGGCTAGATGGCTTCCCAAGCGAACTCCGGCTCGCCGGACCATGTCAGACGGTACATGGCACCCTGCACGACCGACTGCACGACATTGGGCCAGAGTGCGGCAATGCAGGTTCCTCCTGCGTGGCGAACCGAGGGATAGATGATCCCATTATGCCCTTTGCCGCGCGCCTCTGCCGCCAGAGCATTGCCCGCCGGATAGCCCTTGGCAGCATCGGGATCGAGGCTGGGATGATCGGGAAAGCCGCGCAGGTCGATGAACACACCCGACATGCTGGCGACCATCTCGCCATATTCGACAATTGCATTGAAATCGCCCGCATCGGCGAGCGCCTTAGTCAGGTGATGGCCGACTTCGGCGATACAGGTCTCGACCACTAGCGCGGCATACCATGCACCGCGATTGGCCGGATTGAAGCGACCCGGCTCACGCGGCTTGGCATAGGCGAAGCTGGCATTGATGAATTTGGCATGCGGCACGCCGTGAACCAGCTCATCGGCGGTCAGCCCGCCAAGCCCGCGTTCCTCGGCGATCAGCCTCCCGCTTGTCGCGCCCTCGATCTCAGCCAGCAAGGCAAGATCGTCGTCATCGTCAGCAAGAGCCGACATGACCGCTTCGCGCAACCGCGCGCTTGGCACGAGCCTCACGGTCCGCTCGAAGGCTTCGCGTATTGTTGTAAGCTCGGCCGGTGGCAGGTCGGCCTCGCCCTCAGAGCCCGCCACGAAGCGCGTCGATATATTGCCGGGTTTCCAGCATGCGCGGGATGCCGCCATCGATCATTGCTTGAACAGGTGACAACCGGTCGAATACCGGGGCCTTGTTTGCAAGCTTCGGCCAGCGATCGGCCATGCCGTCGGCGAACAGCAGGTGCAGTCCCTTGAACAGGCCGATCAGCGCCGAAGCGCGGGTCAGTTGGTCCTGGCTCAGCGTGCCTTCCCATGTTCTCGCCTTCATCCGGTCCCAAGTGCTTTCCGACACACCGAGCAGCGCAGCGCCTTCGGCGTTGCTGCCACCCCAGGCATCGACAAGCCTCAGCACGGCCTTGACCGCCGCGCCGGTCAGGCGGCGGCGATCATCATCGCCTGCAAAGGTTTGAAGTCCGCGCGGGGCTTCGACTTGTTCAAACGCTGCACTCGCCATATCGCTTCTCCTGATGCGTTTATAAGCATCAGATGGTGCTTTTGTCAAGATTTGTGTCATTGGCCTATCTCCTCAGATTGCCGGGCCGCGCGAGCGGGCAAAGCTCCAGTCGACGCCGCCGCGCGGGTTGATCCTGCCGGCAACGGCCTGCCCCAGATGGCGGTCCATATCCTGCCGCCAGGGCACGAGCTGGAAACCCATGCCATTGTCGATCATGGCAAAGCGACCAGACGCGAGCGTCACCCTCTCACGGTAGGTGCCAGCGACATGGTCGCCCGCGCTGACGGGCTGAGCGATACCACCGTGGCGTGCGGTCAAAGCCTTGCCTGCGTCGGCCAGTTCGCGGTCTCGCAGCGTATCGAGCAGACCGCGCGCAAAGACGATGCGCTGCCCCTGACGATTGGCGAGGCCTTCATCGATCAAGCCCTCCGACCGTTGCTCCAGTGCGTCGCGAACCTCCGATCCGAATCCGCCCGAGAGCGTTTCGGGTCGCGGCGATACCAGCTGCCGGTCGAGCCATGTTGCACCGCGCGCACGGATCTGTGCCTCGATGGAAAGGTCGGACCGGACCAGCAGGCTGGCCTGCTGCCGACCTTTGCGATCAGTCCAGCTGCTGGCCTGGACGATCGCGCCCGGCGCAGCGTCAGTGGTCTGATCGATATCGGGAAAACGCAGATGATGTGTGCGGCCATCCGTGCCATCGATGATTGCATAGGCCTCGCCGGTCAGTTCATCATGCAACCCGCGTTCGACGAGCCTGCCGATGACACGCTCGCCACCGGTTCGTCCATGCAAGGCGATGCGCTCGGGATCGATGGTCAGACCGTGGCCGGTCATGGCGCGGTGCATAGTCTTGATGATGTCGCCGCGATCACCCAGTTCGCGCAGTGTCGGCTCGGCATCCGCAGCCAGCGTCCAACTAGCTGGACCGACACGCTCTGCCAGGCCCATTCGTTCGAGTGTCTGCGCACGACCTAGCAGCAGACTGCGATCCTTGCGCGTCCCTGCTCCCTCGGGGCGCAGATCTACCACGCCAAGATCGTCTCGTTGCCGTTGCAATCGGCGGTCGAGCGAAGTCCAGCGTTCGGCGTCGACCTCACGCCTAAGAGAGTTCTGAATGTCGCGCTCGCTGCGCGGGCCGAGTTCCACCGTCACCCGCTCTTCGGCCCGGGCGCGGAGGCCCTCGCTGATATAGGCGCGGTCGATCACGAGGTCCTTACCGTCACTGGCCACGCCCCGGACCAGCACATGGATATGCGGGTTGTCGGTGTTCCAGTGATCGACTGCGACCCAATCTAGCTGTGTATCCAGATCGCTCGCCATGTCGTCCATCATCTCGCGCGTGAAAGCGCGCAGGTCCGCCATCTCGCTGGCATCCTCAGGCGAGACGATGAAGCGGAAGTGATGCCGGTCGTCCTCGCAGCGCTCGGCGAAGGCTTCGCCATCGGCTCGGTCCGACCCGGCATCGAACATCTCGCCGTCCGATCCATCACGGGTGACACCGTCGCGTTCAAGATAGGCGATGTGGCGCGCGAGCGGTGCGGAACGAAACGATGTGCCTCTATGGCGGACAACGCGAGCTTTGATGACGACGCGCCGCTGGAAAGCACTGCGGCGACGCTGGAGCGCTGCGCGCTTGCCGCGCCCCAAATGCCCGGTGCCGCCACCTGACCTTCTGCGACCGAGCGGCGTGTAGCCTGCCCGGCGCGAGACCTGGAGCACGCGGCCGACCAGCGTGTTGGCTTTGCGGTAGGAGCCCGCTCCGCTGTCGCGCGAGCGGCCCGGGCGGATGTCGAAGTCGCCATCAGCCATGTGGAAGGAAGCCTGGCGACGGCGCATTGGCCGTTGAAATCGTGGCGAAATTCGCCAGAAGCGACGGCAGGGCATATGTAAAGACGGCGCAAATTGCTGAACAAAACCAACCACCTGCACCCCGGCCGACGGCGGTGCTTTTATCTCGCCATCCTCCTTTCCCCTTTCTGACGCTTCCCACCATCCTTCGCCCAGCTTCGCCAAAGGACGAAGCCGGGCGCGAGAGCATGATTGCGGGCATCATTGATCGCTGACTGTGGAGACAGGTGCGAAGAGGTCGTGCGAAGGCTGATCGGCACGCGCGAACGGATTGGTCGGAGCTTGCTGTTCGTTGGCTTCTGCTGGGATTAATGGTGTAGCCGTTTGGGCAGTAAATGCGGGCAACGTTTCGCTCATCGGTGGCTGGTTCGCTGCAACGAAAATGCGTTCCGCCTGCAGCATGGGCACAATCTTGGCGACATACCGACGCGTTTCGAGCGGGAGCGAACGCCGTCCTGCACGCCATGCCTCATACCGTCCCGGTCCAGCATTATAGGCCGCAAGGAAACCCGGTGCGCCGTAGCGGTCATACATTTCCCGCAGGTAAGATGTTCCTGCCATGATGTTGTCACGCGGATCGAAGGGATCGCTGCCGAGCGCAAACCGGTCGCGCTGGCGCGCCCAGGTTCCGGGCATCAGCTGCATCAAGCCCATGGCACCGGCGGATGACACGGCGCGCGTCCGGCCTGCGCTTTCGATGCGGATCACTGCATAGATCCAGTGCTCAGGAATACCAAAGCGCTGTGCAGCTTCGCGCACATGGACGTCGATATCGATGCGCTGTGCTTGCGAAGTGGTTGAACCTGTCTGCGCATGGATTGAAGCCGGGTAGGCGCAGACCAGTGCAGCCAAGGCCGCAAAGAGCAGTCGATGGTCACGCATCGCTCAGTCCTTCGCTTCGCGGCGCGAGGGGCGCGACCACATCAGCACATAGGTGCGCGCGTCCGACTGGAACAAATTTGCGCGCAGCGGTTGCATGAGCGCCGGATCGTCGATCAGGACCGCGACATAGGCACCCGCCTTGTCGCCGACGCGCTTCCAGCCTGCTCCGACCTCGAAGGCGGTATCGCCCTCGCCGGCCATGATGCGGTAGTCCGGTGCGTTCTCGGCGTCGCCGGGCTCGGCAGGGACAATGGTCAATGCACTGTCGATCGTCAGCGTTTGCAGGCGTCCTTCGAAGCCATCGGGGCGCGCGGTGAATGTGCCGATACATGTCATGCTTTGGTCTCCTTGTTGTCGTTGGGGTTGATATTGGGGATTGGGGTCAAATGCGGACGTGCGAACCAGACATGCTCGCCGTTGCCCGCTTCGTCGGTCCAGACAGGGTTTGCGCGTCCGATCACTTGGGCGCGCGCAATCGGCCCAAAGTAGCGCCCGTCAAAGCTGCCGGGCACGCTCCTGTTCATGACAAAAATTTCATCAGCGCCGATAATTTGGCAGCCCTGCCAGTCGGGCAGCGGGCGCGCCCGGCTGTCGAGCGCACGGGCTTCGCCCGCCGGTTCGCCATTGATCGTGATGACGAGGCCACGGCGGCAAACGATGTCGCCGCGCAGCGCCGCGACCTCCTTCAGCAGCGGGACACCGGAGGGTAGATAGCCGCGCTCAGCGAGATAGGTGCGGAGCCCGGGCGGCGGATCGATGGCCACCCGCTCTCTGACATGGAGGCTAGCTGTCCCGCGAATATGGTAGAGCCCGGTCGGCACGCTGGCGGTCGCATTCCAGAGGAGAATTCGCGACATGGGCAGAGCAGCACTCAGCAGTGCCGCCGCCGCAACTGTGCCTGCCACAAGGATCGTTCGCCGCTTCATGATTGCAGTTTCCGGCGACGCAGCCATGCAAGGTGGCGGCTCTTTGCATAGCAGCGCGGCTGCATTCCCGCTGCCAGCCTGTTGTGCATATGCCGCCAGTGATCGGGTGCGACTTCGCACGGATCGTGGCCCGCCTGTTCGATGGCGTCGATCAGTTCAAAGGTCTGGCGAACCTTTGGCCAGCCTCGAACCGACAGCAGGATTTCGCCGCCAGGGTCGACTTGCGGCACGGTGGTGAAGGCTTCGCCGCTGGCGACTGCGCGCACGATATCGAGCGTTGAACGAAGGGTGCCGTAATCATTGGAGGCCCAGCGAACCAAAGCGAACACCTGACCCGGCGCATAGCTCTCGATGCGGGTGCGGCGATCCAGAATGCGTTCGGCAACCGGCTTCCCAAAGCGCAGCCAGTCTTCGCGCACGCCTTGCTGCCACACCAGCGTGACATGGGTGAGCGGCGGATTGCCATTCTGAATGCACTGATTGGTAGAGGGAGGCTCCGCCGCGCCCCCTGTGCACAGGCGCCGCGCCGTTAGCAGGAATCTGGAAGATTCCTTGTTAGGATAGTTAAGGGGCGCAGCAGCCCAGCATTTCTGCGGGTTTGGGCTCGGTTTCGGTTCCCGATAGTCCGAACTTGCGGTTCCTGATCGACCGAGCGCGTGGGTTCCTGATAGTCCGAACATCACACCGACTTGTCCACAGGGGTCATGCCGATCCGCCGCATCGCGGCATCGAAAGGATCGACGGGGAGGCGGACGAAATTCAGTCGCTCGCAGCCTAACTGATGCTCGAGGGTCAGGGTGTAGCCCGGCAGCGGCTGACGCCGAACGATATCGCGCAACTCGAACGCGAAGCGCTTCAGCGGCGAGAGCGCACCTGATTTCAGATGCAAATGGGCGATATCGAAACTCCACCCGCCCTTTTGCCTGCCGCCATGCTTGCGCACGATGCGGTAGAGCCAGCGTTCGAGCCCGCCGGTCAGCTGGAAATAGGCCGGGTCAATCGTCAGCACGAGCGCCCGGTCGAGCACGCCTTCATAGAACCAGTCGGGCACAATCATCTCGATACCGAGCGCGCGGCCATTGGCATCGAGGCGCTCGCGCCATTCGTTGATCCAGGAGAAGCGGTGACGGCGGCGTGCACCAAGTTGGCGGATCGATGTGGCGACGGTGGTTGATTGCAGCCGGTCGAGCGCGGCCTTCAACCGGTCATAGCCCGCCTTGCCGGTTCCGCGCCGGGTGAAGGCAAGAATTTCATGCGGCGTAGCGGCGATCAGCCGCGAGGTGGGTCTCCCGGCATCGCGCGCCTCGACGATCTGGCTCGCCACCCAGATCAGCACATCGGCATCCCATATCGTCGCCATGCCGTGTTCGGCGGTGGCTTCGACGAGGATCGCGACCTCGCCCATACGAAAATCGATCGGTTTGACGCGCTTCGACTTGGCGAGACTGAAGAAAGGCCAGGCCATCAGGTCCTGCGCATCGCGTGCCGCGATATCGCCTCCGGCCCCGACGAACAGATCGAGCTGCTGCGTGGCGCTGGAGAGAGACGGGGCAGAAGTCTGGCGGGTAGGCATAGCCTGACCTTCAGCGCCGCACGGGACCGGAATAGCCGTCGATCCGCTTGGCGGGATGGACCACACCCCTGCCCGGATCGCTGGTCGAGCGGCGCAGGCCCTGCTCGGCCCAACTATCGAGATCGTCGAGCCGGTAGACAATCCGCCCACCGAGCTTGCGATAGACTGGCCCGGTGCCAAAGCAGCGATGCTTTTCGAGCGTGCGCGGCGAAAGACCCAGATGCACGGCGGCATCGGGTGTGCGCAGATAGCGGGGGCGGATCGGGGCGGGAACGGCGTCCATGGAATATCTCCGCTTAAGACAGGTTGCTGCAGCGCAGAGCTGCTGGTTGCGGAGAGATGTGGCGCAGCGCGGCGCGGCGAAGGGAGTGACCAAATGTAGGTGGCCAAAGCTGTCACCCCCATCAGATGGAGCGATCAAAACCGGGAAAGGCGCGGTAGCCGCCGCCGCGCAATTTCAGTGCCGTTCGCAGCAGACGCAGCACATGGCGTTTTTCGCCCGAGGCCTTCCATTCAGCGCCTCTAAGAAGGCGGGAATTGGGATAGACGAGAGTGAAGGCAAGCTCACGGATGGTGGCACCGGCTTCGCGAGCATCGAGCATCGCCAGCATGTTGGCCAGCCTGCGGCGCTGGTATTCGCTTGGCGAGCTATTGGAAGTTTGAAGCGCAGCCCGTTGACCTGCGCAGGCAAGCTGAAAGCGATAAAGGGCCTCGGATCGCAAGGAGGCGAGCGCATCATCTGGGATAAGAAAGGCAGGCGAAAATCCGACTGCCAGATCCGATTGCCAAAGCCGATAGCGGCCAACAGCACTGGTCAGAACGTAGTGCAGTCCGTCCGAACATGCACAGCTATGAACCGCATTGCAGGGAATGTCCGAGAGCAAGCGTTCGGCAGGTTCGGTTCCTGTCTGGATAATAGTGGTGCCAAGCACCTCGGGCGACCAATGCGCCGGTTCATCCTTCGCCGATTTTGCCGGATCGCAGGGGAAAGCTCAGGCCCCATCGCCGAGCCAGGCCCTCCCTTTCTTCCTGTGCCTTTGCCGGATCGGCGAGGGCGCAATGCTCTGTCTGATTGTATTCGCGGACATAGTCGGGGTTGCGGCGCAGGAATTCCTGCGCGAAATCCGCATGGTCATGGGTCTCGAAGCGCTCGGCATAGTCGGCTGAGCGCCAGGAGCCTTCTCCCGACATTGCAACCTCCTTTGGCAGAGGGCAGCTTGGCCAGGCTGAAATGTTTGAGAGAATTGAAGAATCGGGAAGTATCCGAAATTTCTTATCGCTGCTCTTCGCAGCGGCACAAGCAAACGCGTGAAATTACCTAGAATTGCACAAAGATGAAATTGGCTCGCAATTAGGGTCCAGACCCATAAACAGGATTCCCAGCAGCGCCCTAATGTGATTCAT
>NZ_BTGP01000015.1:0-31278 GCF_042854385.1 Erythrobacter sp. MTPC3 | reverse complement strand
GGCTCGATGCTGTGACAAGGCTTCTCCAAGACGGGCCATCTCGGCTTGGCTCAGAAAGCGTTCGATCTTCCGCCCCTTGTTGCGCTTGATGCCACGAAAGGGGTTTGAGTGCTCTGGGAGATAGCCCCATGCCTCCGCCTTGCCGAACATCGCCTTTAGGATTTCCATAGCGCGGTTTGCAGCGCCCGGTCCTGCCGTGCGTGTTAACATTGCATGCCAGCGCACAGCATCAGCATGGCTGATCTCGTCGATGAACTTTCCGGCGAATGCATGTTCCAAGTGCGTTCGACGGTAGATGTCATGTATCTCAAGGGTGGATGGCTTCCAGGTCGGAGCTGCAACCTCCCAATAGTGCCGGAGAAAGGAGGTGTAGGTCGGCGTCTTCTTCCCGCGTTGCTTCTTGTTCGCAGGATTCTGGCCCAGTTCGATCCTCAAGATGAGGCGGCGCGCAACATCCTTGGCGATCCGCTCGGTTAGAATAGCCGCATCGCCTATGGTGATGAGTCTCTGCTGGCCACCCATGGTGCGCTGCAAGACGTAGCTCTTCCTGCCAGACGGATGGATACGCTCGCCAAAACCGGGAAGGACGTAATCGAATCTCGTGCGGCGCTTTCCGGCATCACCCGGAACGATGCGCGCCAGCTCCTCGGCAAGGATGCGCTTGAGGTCATAGCTGGTCATGCGGTCATCCCCATTGAGTTTGCGAGGCTGGAACAGATGCGGTCGGCGCTTTCCGAAATCACCTCGTCGGCGAGGTGCGCGTACCGCGCCGTTGTTTCGGGAAGCGCATGACCGAGCAGCTTGCCAATCGTCGCAAGCGGTATGCCTTTCGCGATGGCGACCGACGCGAAGCTGTGACGCAAATCGTGCAAGCGCACATCGGGCAGAGCTGCCTTGCGCCTGATCTTCTCCCAGTGCTGACCTAGGTTGATCGGCACCTCGCGATACATCGCCGGGAAAACGAGTTGATCGTCTCCGCGCCGTTGCAGCCCAGCGAGTACAGCGATTGCCTGCGGGTTGAGGTAGATCGTCTTCGGGCCGGTCTTGCTGTCAGGCAATGCGAGGCGGGGTATCTGGACGTAGCGCCAGCGCAATGTCGCAATCTCTGAAACCCTTGCGCCTGTATAGATCAGCATCCGGAGAGCTGGGACCACGAACTCATTGGCACCGTCGTGCTCTGCCAGCACCTTACCGAGCCTTCGATATTCATCGGCTGAGAGATAGCGTTCCGGCAGGTCCCGCTTGAAGCGAGAAACGCCGCGACACGGGTTGGTGTTCTTCTCGCGATAGCCGAGCTTCTCGGCATATTGCATCATAACCGACATGATCGGGATGCTGCGGTTAAAGGCTCCTCCCACATCAGCCATGCTATCTCGCCAGCAATTGATGTCAGCCCTTTCAATCGCGTCGACAGAGAGTGTTCCAAACCTTGGGATCAGCCGCTTGTCGATATAGGCCCGCGATGCATCGCGCGTCGAAGGCTTCCAATGCGGCGAATAGTCGAGCCAAAACTCCTCAGCGTACTCCGCGAAGAGTGGAGCTTTTAGCTTCTCCGGAGCGGTAGGAAGATCGGCAAGCGTCGCCTTGATGAGCAATCTGCGCGCGGCAGCGCGCGCGGCGGGAGCGCCTAACGCACCTGCCGCCACTCCCGCGCTTCCCAGCGTCACCATTCGCTGCACGCCTCGCGGCCTGTGCTTTACGATCCACGTGAGATGTCCCGACTTGCGCTTGCGCAGTCCGAAGCCGGGAAGCTCTGTATCCCATGTGATGCCGACCGGAAGAGACTTTCGCCGCGCAACATAGCCGGTCAGTTTGAGACGATGGGACTGCCTGCGGCGGGATACTGCTGTGCCTTGGCTACCACCTGATTGCTCGGTCTTTCGGACTTGCGATGCTTCTGTTTCTTCGTGCCTTTTTGCCATTCCATGCAGCTACCGCTGCGTTCGGCGCGCACGACTTCTTGCGGCGCGTGAGTATGTTGCGGGCACCGTTTGCTGGAAGGCGATACTTGGCGGCTTTTGGGATGGCGGCTCGATTGTCGGCAAGTATCTCGCTCACTCACCCGATGGCGTATGACGACATACGTTTACATTTGTCATGTAAACGTATGTCGGCAAGACGTTTGCAAACGTAATGTTGTGACAACATTGCAAATGTTTTGACATGGCACCGCAACACGACATAGGAAGGAATGTGAAGTCCAATGTCATCAAAGGTTGTCCTATGGCAGTTATCTCTCTCGCATCTCCCAAAGGCGGATGCGGCAAGTCCACCACGGCAATTGTGCTAGCGGGCACTTTCGCCACACAAGGCTACCGGGTCCGGATCATCGACGCCGATCCGGCCAGGCGCGTTCTGCGCTGGGCCGATGCTGGTCTGGCAGGGGACGCGATCACCGTTGCGCCAGCGGATGCCAAAACGCTCGTTCAGGCGGTGCGGGACGGCGAGGCGGAGGCTGAAATCGTCCTCATCGACGTGGAGGGCAGCGCCTCGATGGTGCAACCCATCGCCATCGGCCATTCGAACTTCGTGCTGATTCCGGCGAACCCTTCAGCAGCAGACGTTGAGGAAGCCGTTGCGACTGTCCAGCTTATTGCGGACACTCCGACGAAGGCCGGCACACATGCGCCATTCGGCCTTGTCTGGACTCGATTTCCAACCGGCTTCATTTCCCGCGACGAGGCCGCGCTAATCGAACAGATTGCCGGGGCAGGGGTGCCGATCATGGGCCGACTCTACGAGCGGCCTGCCTATCGCAGCCTCATTTCATTCAGCACGACGCTCGACAAGCTACCAACGACCGAAATTCGCGCGGAAACGCTGGCGAAGGCCATTGCGGAAGGCGAGGAACTGGCAGGTTCGGTGGCCAATGCGATCCTCAAGCAATCGGAGAAGGCCGCATGACGACGCCTAAAACGCCCGTGAGGCGCGATTTGACCGGAGGGCTGGGGGCAGTCAAGGCACCGGGCAATGTCGAGCCTGTGTCGCTGCCAGAGCCGCCTGTGGCGGGATCTGGCGACCGCTTCAAAACCGTCCCGGTTGCTGCGGCCGATCTGGACCGGCTTGAAGCCAACCAGGCGCCGGTTGCTCCCAAGCGGGAGCGGGCGACTGGCAGGAACATACCGTTCACGACCAGACTCCGCAAAGACACGATGGAATATATCTATGGTCAGGCCAACAGCCGGAACATTCCGATCGCCGCCGTAATCGAGGAGCTGGTCGAGGCGCACCGCGAAGCGGGGGCCGGGGGAGGGCGCTGACAACCCAAGACGGGCTGACCATCGGTTGCACCCGATGGCCAACCCTAATCGCAACCGCAAATTGGAGCTTTGCGAATCATGACTGACTACGATCTTTATCTCCCCGCCGTTCCTTCGGCAAAAGAGTGGCCGCGCCTGTATAGGCAGTATGTAGAAGCCAACGAGCGATTGCTGGAAGCAGTGGCGCGGATCGACGCACCGGATGCTACGCTTGATCCAGACCTGTCGGCGGCTCACGATGATGCGGGAAGGGCGCTTATGCGCTGTCCCGCCAGTGAGCTGATCCACGTTGCACAGAAAGTCCGCGTGGCGCAAAACCTGACCGACATTAACCGCGCGTTCCCGAATCTGTCCTATCTCATTGAGGCCGATATTTTCCGGCTGCTGGGCATCCCGGAACCGAACCAGCCCTTGCTGCCGACGCTCCACACCACCGGCTAGAACAGCACCTTATCGGGGCCGAGCCGCTATGCTATGATCGCGCGAGATTGCTCGCCTCCCATTCTCGCATCGGTTGCTGGACCAGTGGGGAGGGAAGCGAACCGATGGAGAATGGAAATGGCACCGCAAGATTTCATCCCCGACATGGGCATAGGTGGCTGGCTTGTTGCCGCTTTCGCCTTGATGGCGGCGCTCGCACTTGCTGCGCGGTTCCGATACTGGATAGCAGCGGCGCTATGTGTGCTGATGCTCATTGCACAGATCGACACCTGGTTGTGCTTTGCATTCCCGGCATTCGTTTCCTTCGTGCTTTCGTTCTTCGATACGCGTCCTGGTGCGGGCGTCGACGACGACGATCCAGACGGCAAGGGATACGACTATGCCGAGGAAGCAGCTTGGCGCAACGACAACTGGCATTGGCATCACGATCCCTACAAGTGAGCGGCGCGCGCAGGTCAGGTGTGCAACGTCAATCAGGCTCAAGTGATGCCTAGCTTGCGGTTCCCAATGATGACAGCGCGGCGACTACTTTTGTGCTGCCGTGGTCTGCAATCGCCTTGGCAATCGCCTTTGCCTCGCCTTGAGACATTGCGGCGATCTTGATACGCTCAAGTGCTGCGATCAGCGGAGCGCGGCCAGCATCACGCTCCGCCTCAAGTGCTTCCTTTTCGAGCCTGCGAAGTTCCTTCATTCGCGCATCGAGTTCGGACTTTTCGGCCCTGATTGCTTCAAGTGACTTTGGGCGTTTTGCCATCTTTGCTTTCCCCGTTCTGACGAGACAGATCGCCATTCCCTAAGGTTGCAGGGGCGGGCCATCAACTGATATTGTCACCAATACCGAACCAAAAACGCGCGGCAAAGCCGCTCCATTTTTCATCATTCTAGCGAACGAAATTCCGCGCCGGGCGAATGCCTGGTTCGCTATCGCTCACTATGGCTTCCTTCCGTCTGCGTCCTTTCGTGATCTTGTTTTGAGCGAAGGGGAGTGATAGTAGGTAAGCAATTGTTGAAGATGGCAGGATAGCTATTCGATTGCCATTGTAACACAATGGATCGAATAGACCGCTGCACGGGGCTTGAATGGCGCACATCACGCTACGCATGAGTGACGAGGCAACAGCCATCGTCGATGACCTTGCCAAAGCGGCAGGCATGACGCGCAGCGCATGGATCAATCGCGCGATCCGCGATGCAATGCCGAGGCGTCCCGATGAAATCAGGGACGTGCCCACAGGGCCAATTCAGAAAACATCGCGCGTCGGGATCAATCTGCCAATCAGTGAGATTGAGGCGATTGACCGCGTGGCAAATCAGGCCGGTTTGTCTCGCCATGAATGGCTCAAGAGAACCGTGCGCTGGCAGCTTTGGGCAAGGGCAGGGGAGCTGCGCCTGGTCCCTGCCAGCGTCGATGCGTTGCACGAAATCGCGAACCAGATTCGCAAGATTGGCAACTCGCTCAATCAAGCGGTGAAGGCAATGAATGCGGCCAACAAACCGGGCGCGCCGCTCGAAATTTGTCAGACGGCGAAGCACGTTCTTGTCATGCGCGATGACCTGGCCGAGCGCATTGATGGTGCTGCAAGGCAGGCCGTCAATGCCGCGCGCGGTGAGGTTCAATACTGGCGGCAGGCTGAAGAATTGTGGAGCGGGGAAGGGGAGAACGCGCCTTGAACCCGTTTGAATTTTCCGAGCGATTGCTGGACGATCTTGAGCGTGTTCAAGGTGCCAGTGGACGCGGACGTGGCCGCGTCGATCACGCTGGAAACCAGCGTTTGGGCAAGGCGCTGTTTGCTCATTTGCACGGTCCTGGCATGGGCGATGCAGGGAAAGGCGGACGTTCTTCATCGCGCGCCGAACGCTCGCAGGCCGCTGCGAAATCTCTATCGCGCGTGGCCCAAAAGGCTCCGCAGGTTGTGTTCAAGATCACGAGCCGGGTGCATGGCGCGGCCAATACGGTTTCGTCATTCACCTATGTTTCGCGCGTCAGTGTTTCCGAAAAAGACGACATTCCGTTGCTGACGAGCGAGGGCAAAGAGCTGACCAGCGCGACCGAAATGCTGGCGCTGGCGCGTGACTGGCAGGCCCATGCCGACGCGGGAAATGATCGCCGGAAAGGTGCGACGGCGCTTGCGATGGTCTATTCAATGCCGCCTGGAACGGACCCTGAAAAGGTGCGCGAGGCGGTTATCAATCTGGCTGAAGAGGACTTTGCAGATCGCCGCTGGGTAGCTGCCTTGCACACCGATGAAGCGCACCCGCACGTCCATGTTGTGATCGCCATGCGCGACAACGCCGGAAGGCGTTTCAACCCTGACAGGCAATTCATTCAGCACAATCGCGAGCGGTTTGCGGAGAAGTTAAGGGAGCTGGGAATCGAGGCCGATGCGAGCCGTAGCGTTGCGCGCGGTTATCCTCCCAAGGGCGACAAATTGCCCGTTCAGAAGGTGCGGGAGCGGGGCGCGGAGGCGACCGTTGATGCAGCGCGCGTTGCTACTCTTGACGGCAAGGATCAGCCTTCGCAGGCGTATATGGCGAAGCGCGAGCGGGCTGTTTCCAAGACCGTCGCCAACGCCGAAGCGGTCAAGGAAACCTATCGCAAGGCGATTGACGAGCTGCGCTCGCACGGCGGAGCCGAGCAGTCCGAGCTGGCGAAATCGCTTGAAAAATTTGTGTCTGAAATGCCGGAGCCGCGTAGCGCGCGGGCCGACATTCTTGAACGCTTGCGGGAGGGCAACGCGCTGCCTGAACGCTTTGAGAAAGACCCCGAACTTGAACGGCTGAAGGCGCGCGTTCAGTCACGATCCGATGAGGCGAAGGAAGCCGCGTTGGCGCGGCTTCTCAAGTCGCGCGAGCGCCTGCAGGGCGTCGGCAAGGCTGACAAGATCGAGGAAGCGAAGGCCGCTGCACTTGAGCGGCTGAAGGCGTCCCGCGCGCGGCTGCAAGGCCAGGGCGACCCGAACAATAGCCCCGCCAGCGAGCGCGATCCGAAAGTGCAGCGTGACCAGGCCGACGCCGCGACACGCGCGCTCAACAAGACTATCGAAGATCAGCAACGCCAGCATGATCGTGATCGAGCGCGCGAGCAGGAGCGCGAGCGCGACAAGGACAGGCCCCGCGACAGGGGCAGGGATGATCGAAGCCGATGACCACCGATGAATTGCTTATTGAAGCCTTGAATCAGCTTGCCGCTCTGTCAGAGTCGATTGCGGCGCTCGATGCGCGCCAGCAGGCACTCGAATCCTCTCTGAAAGCCATCGAGGATCAAACCGAAAAATCGCACCATAATTTTCAATTGCTGGCGCGGGCGCTTGGGCTTCTGCATATCCGAGTTTCGGCCGAAAATCCCTATCCCGAAGATATGCTGGAGGACGACCTGTATTTGCCGTTCCTTACCAACTACCCGGAGGACGGCCCGCCGGTTATCACGGCTGAAGAAATGCGAACCCACGTCAAGCGGTTCGCTGAAATGGACGAACGCACTCTGGCGTCAGGCTGGGCACAGACGCGCGAGCTGCATCATCTGACGATGTATCAGCTTTTGAGAAACCGGCAGATCGAGCGCGAAGTCCGCAAAGCCGTGGGCAACTTCGACAAGGCCGTGGTGAAGGACGATGAACGCGATCTATCCGCCGATCGCGCAGACTAGCGTTCGCGGTCTGCTTCTTCCTGCCTTGTAGTGGCACGGGCCTGGTCCGCTTCTACATCACGCTCTATCGCCTTCACCTGTGGCGGAACGATCCGCTCACCGCGCTCCATCGTTTGAGCCACGGCCTCAACCGCCGCTTCGCGCATATTCCTGGCCATGTCGCTTTTCTCGCCATACTTGTCGTTTATGACGGCATCGAGCGCCGCGACGAGCTTTGCGCCGTCATTATACCGCCGATCCATCAGGCGATCCGCCTGCGTCATCTGACGAAAATCATTGGCCATCTGCCGGTTCTGTTCTGCCCGATTGGCATCACGCGAGCCATCGAACCGTTCAGATGGCTGCGAGCCACCTTCAGAACGTGTGCCGGCGTCGGAAGGGCGCTCCTGTTCATCACTCATGCCTGTTTCCTTTTCTCGCTGATTTTCTCAAACGCATCGCCTTCCGGCCCCTGGTCCGGATCAATGCCGCCGTCGTCGGCCGCAGACCCGAATTTTTCCCTGTTGCGATCCAGCCATGTTGGATCGAACGTAAGGCCAGCGACCTTGAAGTATTCAACTGCCTTGGCTGGATCTCCATCATCGGGCAGACCCTCTGTTGGAAAACCGGCAAGGCTTTCGAGTTCGATACCGTTGAGCGCCTGACTATCGCTCATTGGCACAGCCCTCTGGCTGGCACGGCTTTCGCCGCCAGAGGCATCTTCAGGCTCTTCGTAGGATTCAATGATGGCCAGCGACCGGCGCGCAACGTCCGGATCGAGCGGCCTTTCAGGCACCGACGGCGGCTGCACGCTCGACGCATCCACCATCCACCTGTCCTTGTAATATCGAATCTTGCGGCCCTTCAGAGGCCGAATGCCAGCGCGCAGCACCACAACGTCATCCTGCGACATGAGCAGCAATTCTTGCGGCAGCATGAGCGGGCGGCGCTGTTCCGAGGTCGATACGGACCCCTCCCAAGCATCCCACACCTTCTTCGACTTGCTCTTGGCGCTATAGGTGTAATTGCCGAGGCGTTCGGATATTTCCTTCGCAACTGCATTGTCCTTTGGCGTGAACACCAGTTCCACACCGCAGTTCTGGACAATCTCATTGGTCACATCGGCCCCGTAAACATCGCGGAGCTGGCCGCGCGCCTGGATCACCGGGAGCAGCCGGATTCCATAGCCAGCGACGTATGAGAAGCCCGAAGCGATAACGCTTGCACGGCCAAGGCGCGCAAATTCATCGAGCAGCAGCAGCAGCTTGAGCGGGTGCTTTCCCTCACCGGGGAGTTCGCGCACATTCAGGTCAATCAATTGCTGAAACAGCAGATTATATACGTCTGCCATGCGCTCCATGTTATCGGGCGAGACACCGAGATAGAGCGAAATCGGCTTGTCCCGAAATTCGCGCAGGTCGAAATCGGATTCCGATGTTGCGGCATCCACATAGGGGTTCAGCCAGAGGTTGATCTTGGCTGACACGGACTGGCGAATGCTGGTGAAGGTATTGGCCGAGCTGCTATACCAGTCGGTCAGTGCCGAGACGCATGGCCCGGACAGCGGATTGCCCGCTTCCTCCCGCTCCCTGATGATTTTCGGGAACCTCGACTTGGCATCGCCCGCACTGAAATTGCGGTAAACCTCGCCAATCGTAAACGGCAATTCGGGCGTGGCGGCGACATAGGCGGCAACGCCAATGAATGCCGTGCGGGCAGAATCCGACCAGAAGCTATCGCCGCTTGTTGGCGGAGGCCAGAGCATCGCCGCGATCTTCTGCAATTCGTCGATGACCTCAATCGGATCATTCCGGTTGATGTGGCCAAGCGGGTTATAGCGCGCTGTGCGCCCATGACGGTCAAGCGGATCAAACAGGAAGACCTGATGGCCGAGCTGCTTGCGCCAGCCCGCCGATTTCTCCCAGTTTTCCTGCTTCACATCGAGGACGACAACCGAATCTGCCCATGTGAGCAGATTGGGAATGACCACGCCAACGCCCTTACCGGCACGGGTTGGCGCTTCGAGCAAGACATGCTCTGTCCCGCCGAGCTGAATGAAATCACTGCCCATCTTGCCCAGCAGGAGGCCGTTCTGGTCCATCAGGCCCGCTTTGCGGGCTTCGCCCGCCCGCGCCCAACGGGCATCGCCGTGGAGGCTCTGCGAGCGCCGGAGCAGCAAAAACCCGCCGCCCAGCAGCACTACGATGGTGGACGCGCCCAGGCCAAGCGCCAGCCAACGCATGACATGCTCATTATCCCGATAGAACCAGAAGTATTCCGGCATTCGGTGGACTGGCAAATCCGAGCGGAAAACGCCCAGCCCGATAGTCGCAATCAGCGCGCCACTGAACAGGATCACGACGAGAGCGAGGATTGCCGCGACAATCCATTGACCACGGCTCATATCGCCCATGCGCGCCTCCTAACCTTGCTTTGGCGGGTCGAAATAGATTTCCGTCACGAGGAACCGGCCATCAATCTTCTTGCACTGCACAACCACGTCCACGAGCAAATGCAGCAGATCGAGAATATCCTTGCGCTCAAGATCACTTCCGCCCTCCGATTCCTTGACCAGCAAGGAAAGCTGCTCAAAGGCGAGCGCCGCCGAGTCCGCGTGAACCGTGGTGATCGAGCCAGGATGGCCGCTATTGACGTTCCGCAGGTAGAAAAATGCCGTCCCGTCGCGCAATTCTTGCAGCAGAATGCGGTCAGGCCGCATCCGCAACGATGCTTCGAGAAGGCTCTTTGCCGTCACCTTCGCCTTGCCCTGGCCATCCTTGGAATAGAGCAAATGCACACGGTTGCGCTGCGGGACCACCAGTTCGCGCGTATCTTCGATAGTCAGCAGCCGTTCGTCATCGGGAATGAGCTGAATGAGCGCCTTGGAAAGTGTCGTTTTGCCGGAGCCGGTCGCACCGGAAATCAGGATGTTCTTGCGCGCCTTCACCGCCAGTTCGAGAAATTGCGGCCACTTGCCAGCGCGCTTCAGTTCCAGCAGATCGCTGTCGGCCGAATTTTCACGCGCGCCCGCCACTTGCGTTTCATTGAACAGTCCGAAGCCATCCAGTTCGCCAAGCGAAAACGTCTTGTCGGACGGTTTTCTGATCGTGAGCGAATATGCCCCCCCGTCACATGCCGGAGGGGCGACTATCTGGACACGCTCGCCCGTGGGCAGGCTGGTTGAGCAAATAGGCGTTTCTGCGCTCACCTTCTGACTGGTGAAATTTGCCATCGCATTGCTAAGGCTTTCAAGCCAGTCGCTGGAAAGTTCGGCAACCTCCTGCCACGCCCAGCCTCCCCGACCTTCAATGCCCACTTCGTTAGGGCGGTTCACCACCAGTTCCGTTATGTCGGCCTGGTCGAGAAACGTCCGCAGCGGTGCGAGGTGATAGTTGAGGATCGAGGCGTCAAACATCAGGGGCGCAACCGCAGCGAATAGACGCCGCTGAAATCCACGTCCTGGGCAACCATGATCGTCATTTCCTTGCCCTGTGGCGCGCGAAGGCGCGGCCTTATCTGCATCCCGTCCTGCACGGCACCTTGAGCTGCCGTATTCGGAGCGCGAATAGTCTGGTCCGCGCCGGAAATGTTGTCGGCCAGGGCCGATCCGGCATCACCGACAATCGAGAGCAGCAGGGCCGCGCCGAACCGCTCAAAGAAGAACGTATCGACATTTCCGCCCATGCCCGCCCTGCCGAGCTGGTCAGCAGCCGGCGACGTGAGCGAAACCGAAATCCCGGCAGGCGTAACCGCCCGCGTCCACAACACGAAAATGCGATTCTCGCCACGCTGGAAGCCGCCGCGATATTCACCAAGAACGCGGGTTCCCTTTTCCATGAGGATCACGTTGCCATTGGCTGACCAGACATTCGTGGGGATGATGCAGCTCGTATAACCTGGCTGTGTCGAATCCATTGCGGTCTGCAACACGCACGGGATCTGGCCACCGGCCAGAACCAGAAAGTTGCGGTTGCCGATCTTCGACGCATTAACCCGGCTGACCGTCGAGGGCGTCATACGCTGGCGGAGCGCATTCGGCGCTTCAGCCTGCACTATGGGATCGCCGTTTTCATCCACCTGGCCAACGGTCAGGTTGGAAAACGGACCCGCGCTGGAAGGTTGCTGGGCAGTGCTGCCGCCGGTCAGATTGCCAAGCACGCCGCCCACACCGCCGCCGCCAGAAACGGCCATCACTGGCGCGGTCATCTGCGCTTCATAAATCGCCCGGCGCCGTTCCGCGGCTTCGATCCGCGCCTGACGCTCACGCTCCAGCCTTTGCGCGATGGCCGAATTTGGATCAGCGCCGTTCGGATAGCCAGTCGGCCCCGGCACCGAAAGGTCCGAGCCATCGCCCATGATCGGATTGCCGAACGGATCAGTGCCAACCTGCGTAAGACCGTCCTGCGACACCACAATGGAGGCGGGCGGTGCCTTGCGGTCCGCTTCCTCTTCGCCCGTGAGGGCGAATGTGGAATCGTCAATCGTCTCCGGTTCTTCCTGTTGCTTCGAGGCGATGGAATAGGACAGGAAGCCGAGAAAGCCCGCTGCGGCCAGCATGACCGGCACACCAACATTGCGCGCGGCCTTCAGCTTTCCGCGCGGATTGAACGCCTTGCGATCAACCTCTGGCGCGACCGAATTGCGATCCGCTTCATTCTCGAAATCAACATCGGTGCCATCGACAATGCGCTGTTCTGCACCCCTGTTTTCATCGCCGCTCATTGTTCGCCTCCCTCAATCTGGCGCTCGACGTCAGGTGACGATGTGCCGGATGAATTGTCCGGGCCGTAGCGGTCAAACGCCTCGTTCCAGATGCAAGTAATCGCCTGGCCACGCCGCAACCGCAGTTCCCTCGTGACCTCGTGAATGACCACAAATTCGCCCCTCACATCGTAGGGGACCACGGCCTCGCTGCCGTCCGGCAGAACCTTGAAGATTGCCGGAATGGCCTGATTGCGAGGGAACCGCAGAACCGTGAATTGCCCGTTGTCTGTCACTTCTGACGGGGCCAGGTCCGACGAACCGGCAACGCGGTAGTCAAGATTGCGGGAGCCGAGCAGCACCGCGCCCTCCAGCGCGACACGAACGCCGCCCGCTTCCACCAGCAACATTTGCAGGGCCAAATGTCGCTGTTGCGCTTGTCGTGCTGCCTCGGCTTCCTCCACCGGATAGCGGAAGCGTATAACGAATTGGGCATCGGACCCGCTGCGGATCGTGCCCGATCGCGCCGACAATGCGAACGTGTATGTCCGCTTGAAGCCGTCAGTGTCGGTAATCACGATCAGATTGGTGTCTGCCGCGCGCGCGCGGGGCTTGATGAACAGTGAATTTTCAGCCGGGGCGACTTCCCAGCTTACCGTGTCGCCCATCGCGACACTCACGATTTTCTCACCGTTCCCAAACTCGATTTGCTGGGCAGTCCGGTAAACGCCGTTGATCCTTACGACTTCATCCCGGTTGTAGTCGATATACCGGATGCGGCTGTCATCGGGGCCGCGCGTTGGCGTTTCTTCGGCCATCACCGGGCCGCTTACGACCATCAGAGAGGCCAGGCAGGTAGCTGCCAGTGTGCTGATCTTCCTCATTGCACAATCTCCGGGTCTGCCCGGTAGCTTATGACCTGGAAGCCGAGCGGGTTATCGAGACGGCCAGCCTCGGTTTCGGGACGATCAACATATTTGTAGTTGATCGTCGCAATCCAGTTGCTCAATTCGTCAGGTGCGTTGCCTGGGCGGCTGACCACTTTCACGAACCGGACCTGTGCAACATTGTTCGCAATGAACGCGATATTGTTGATCCGTGCCGTCACAGTCTGGCCGTTCTGATAGAGCGCAAACGGGCTGGCCGGATTTTGCGCGCGCATGAAGGCCGAGTATTTCTCCTGCTCCTGCGGTGAGGAAAGGTAGAGAACCTTCTGGATCATTTCTCTGGCTGCGGCAGGCATCCACGCTTCACGATCACGCACATAGCTGGCGAGGAAATACTTGTTCACGGCTTCATCCGCCGTGACTTCGCGCGTCCGGTTCAGCCGCGTCACCACGTCCACGCCTCCGGTCTGCTGATCGACCCGCAGCACATACGGTTCCACCGATGTGAGAGGCGCTGCGATGTGCCAGATCAGCATTCCAAGGCCGAACAGAACGCCGCCACCGGCCACCATGTAAGCGGTGCGCTTCTGCCGCAGGGCTTCCCGCGCGCGGTCGTGGTCCCAGGACTTCGCCTCTGCGAAATACTTGTCCAGATCGCCTTTCGATTTAACGCCAAGTGCCATTTAACAACTCCCCGTCACAACCGCGCCGGGACGCATCGGCAGATTGTCTGTCATGGCCGAGAAGGGAGCTGGAACGCTCACAGCGGCCCCCTTGTCGTCACCGGCCTGGTTATCGCCCTCAAAGAGCATCGACGGTTCCGCCGGGGGCTTAACCGTCCCGTCCTGATTGACCGGACCAATCACGACCGGATTGACCAGCACCGATCCGTTAGGATTGGCGGGACGCGATTTTGAATAATTGCAGCCCACTGGCGGCAATTTCGTTTCAGGATTCGTCGCGCAGGCGGAACAAAGCGTGGCGATACCGCCCGCCAAGAGAATCCTCCCCCACCGGCGCACGTCCAATGCGCCCTTCTCACATCGTGTCATGGCTGTTGCTCCTAAGATCGTGGCCGAGAGGACGCGCCGCCCATGCTGGTCCGACCTCTCGCTGAATTGATGAAACTTTGACGCTGCTGGGACTGTGTTCGCAGCGACCACCCCGCAGCGTTACCGACGCCGCGCGCCGCGCTACGCGGCGAACGGTTTATGCTCCGCATCACCGAACGCTGTAGTGTCGAAGGATAGATGGCCGACAGGAAACCTGCGCCCGACGATCCGCCGCCGCCTGCGAATGAACCAATCGACTGTGCCTGGAGGATCAGAAAACCGCCAACCACGACTACCATCAGTTGCAGGATCATGGCGCTTAGCGCCGCCCAAGTTGTTGCGTCCGGGCCGACGCCGACTGCACCGGGGATGGACCCCACCATTGCAATCACAATAACCAGCGCAAGCGCCACCGCCGCAGTCTGAATTGCGTAATTCAGCACCGCGCCCAGCCACGAAAAAAACAGACCACTTGATGACGGGAAGATCAAAGCGCCGACAAAAATAGGCATCGTGGCGATAGTCACGAACAGACCGAACTTGATGAACAAGACCGTCACCATCGCGATCGCCGCGATGAGATAGGCGATCAGCATGATGACAATCACCATCAGGCCCGTGGCGAGATTGGGGATTTGAATGTCGATGAAGGCTCCGCCTTCATACCAAGGCTCCATCGAGCCATGTATTGCCATTGCCGGGCTGACCGCATTCTCTACGAACGTGTCGAACGAGGCATTCAAAGCGCCGCCGCCGAGCGCACCGGCGAGCTGGTCAGGTGCGGCCTGTGCCGCTGCCGCAATTTGCGGCGCTATGCTCGATGTGGCGGCAACAATGACGAGGTAGCATTTCAGCCACGTCGCAAGATAATTGCCGAATGGCTCTTGCGATACGCCTCGCATTACCGCGTAACCGACGATCACAAGATTGATGAGCATCGCAGTTTGCAATGGCGCAGCGACCAGTCCCTGAACTGCGGCATACTTGCCAGCAAGAGTCCCGGTTATCTGACCTTCGATCATGTTGTAGATTGCATCGAGCGCCATCGACTAATGCCTCACTTTGCCATCCAAGAGCCTGTTTCGGCCTCTTCCAGCGTTTTGCGTCGAGTTTCCTCGAACTTCCGCTTTTCAATCTCGCGAATCGCCGCCATCGCGTTCGAGCAATTCGCACCCGCCGCCGCATTCACCCGGCAATCATCGACTTGACGCCTGGCTTCGGGTTCATGCTCAAGGTAGTAATCGACCGATCTGGTCTGCTCGCAGCCAGCCAACAGGCTTGCTGCGAGCAATCCGACTGCCGTTCCCGCACAACGCAGGGGGCGGCGCATCACTGGCCGTTCCATGTGGCTGTCCAAGTGCCATTGGCTGCACTGTCCAGTGTGGCCTGCTGCGAGCGCGCAAATTCCTCTTGTGCCCGCAGTTTTGCCGCAGCCTCTTGCGCCTGCCTCGCCGCCATCATCTGGAGAATGCGGTTGTTCACCGATGCGTTCTCAATCGTCGCGCGGGCCTCAATATCTTGGGACTGGCGCAACGTGGTAGATGAAGCGAGGGCGCGGTTGAGGTCCGAAAGACCCTCCCCTGTCGTCTGCGTCGATTCCAGCATATATTCGCCGTATGCCTGATCGCGGGCTGAAATTTGCGCGGCGCGCTCCAACACAGATTGCGTGTCGCCCAGGGCCGCATTGCCGCCTTCAATTGAGAAGTTACTGTTTGCGAGAATCGACTCGGCCCGTTGTCCGATCGCACCCAGGTCGCTCAAATCCGACGACACCAATGCAACCGTGTCATTCATCCCTTCCGGCAGCGCGCCACGCAGCAGGCCGTCATCCAGAACCCCTGCCACATCGCCAACCGAACTGATCGAATTGACCTTGTTGTAGAATGAGCGGGCTTCCTGAAGCTGCGAAAGCGTGTTCCTGGCCGTCTGGATGGCCTGTGCGATCGCGCGAACGTCGATCACGGG
Source organism: Erythrobacter sp. MTPC3 (assembly GCF_042854385.1). Taxonomy (NCBI): domain Bacteria; kingdom Pseudomonadati; phylum Pseudomonadota; class Alphaproteobacteria; order Sphingomonadales; family Erythrobacteraceae; genus Erythrobacter; species Erythrobacter sp. MTPC3. The sequence goes on along the minus strand of NZ_BTGP01000015.1, from coordinate 15,347 downwards.
CCACGCCGCATTCGCGGTGCCGGCGACGCAGATGGACGCCACCGCGCCCAGCGCATAGATCTTGAACCGCTTGCTCACCTTGAATTTGCTTGTCGGGGCCGGTGGGCTTGCCTCCATCACTGCTATGCTTGCCATTGTTCAGTCTCCTTAATCGCGTCCAGCAGATCGCCACCGTGCCTTAAAGTCAGGCAACCAGTTTTCGGGGGCATCGCCAAACTCTGCGCGCAGCTCATCGAGCAACGCTACAGTCCCTTGCCGACCTGACAGCACCGCCAGCTCGTCATCCATGCCGTTGAGGTCCAGTTGAACCACAACGGAATCATGCCCCTGCTTCACCAGAAAGCACCGGCTTTCCGGCGACAGATCGACCTTAATCAGCCGAAATTCGGCTTCTGTCAGGTTCAGTCCGTCGATGTAATCCTTCGCTTGTGCGTTCGGATTGGGCAGAAGTATCTTTGTCGCGCATTGCTCGATGATCGTCTCGGAAATGTCCGATTTCAGAGCGTCGGCAGGCGACTGCGTGCCGAACATCATCATCGCATTGCGCTTACGGTAGGTCTTGAGGCCATCGCGCGCGAATTGCCGGAACGCCGGATCGCCCAGCGCCTTCCAAAATTCGTCAATGTCGATGATCGTGGGGTTGCCATCCACAATGTCATCGAGGCGATGGAACAGATAGGCCATCAGTGGCGGCCTGATCGTATTGTTCTCAAGGAAATCGGTCATGTCGAAACCCATCAGGCGGGAGTCGAGATTGAGCGTGTCGGCAGGATTATCGAACACCCAGCCATACTCGCCGCTGGCCGTCCAACGGTCGAGCCGTGCGCCGATCCCTTCGACGTTCGTTTGATCGAGCTGCGCTCGCAATGCCGAAAGCGACCTGGTTTCACGCGGAAGGCGCTGCGTTGCTTCCAGGGCCTTCCGCAACTCATATTGTTCCGAGGCGGTCAGATCGCCCTTGGCGGGCGCGACGAGCTGGCGCAGCCAGTTGAGCAGGAACTCCTTGTTCCGCTCATTATCCGGCAGCGCCTTGAGCGGCGAGAAGCCCGATGGCTCGCCATTACGCAGCGCCAGATAGGTTCCGCCGCTGGCGCGAACGAAGATTTCAGCGCCACGGTCCTTGTCGATGAACGCCATCCGTGCGCCGGTCTTTTCCGCCTCTGCGAGCAGGAAATTCTGGACCACGGTTTTACCCGCGCCCGAAGGGCCGAGGATCAGCGTATGGCCCACATCGCCATAGTGGAAATTGAAATAGAACGGCGAATTGGCCGTGGTCTTGAGCAGCGCAATCGCATTGCCCCAATGGTTCCCATGCAGCTTGCCGGTCGGATAGGTATGGAACGGCGCGAGGGCCGAGAAATTGCGCGAATTGATCCGGGCTGGCCTGGTGCGCCAAGTGAAATTACCCGGAAGCATCGACCAATAGGCCGCTTCCAGCGCCATATCCTCACGCGCCGCGACAATGCCCGAATCCGAAAGTGCGGCCCTGGCCACGCTCATATTGTCGGCCAGCACTTTCGCGCTTTCCCCAAACACAGCCAGCGCCAGATGATGCTCGCCCAGCACATGACGGCCCGATTGAAGATCGTCCATCATGCCCGCCAACTGGTCCTGCTGGCTCACGGCCACATCTTCGCTGGCGCTCAACTGGCCCAGCTTCCGCCGCGCCAGTTCAAGCCCCATTTGCTTGCCGGTGAAGGCAAACCCCTGTGCAAGCACAAACTCGAAATTTGCCTCAAGCAGCGCGTTGAGCTGGCCCGGATATGTCCCGGCAGCGTGTTCACGGATCGAGAGAATGCCGCCCAGGCGCGAAGCGCCCGGTTCGCGGATTTCAAACAATTCCTCACCGAAAATCACCCGGTCGGAATAGATCGCGCGGCCCAAATGACCGCGCACCAGCGGCACCCGGCGTTCATCCGCCGTCATAATCCGCTGCAACAACTCCATCGGCTCGCTGAAAACGAGGCCGTTATGCTCATAGGTGCCGAGCAGCCGGGGATTGATCCGCCCCAGCAGCTTCTCCACGTCGCGCAAAACGTCATTGAAGTTGAGGATTATGTCATCCTCTGCCTCTTCCTTCGTGTTCTTCCTGAACATGGAGAAGATCGAGGACGCGGCCTTTTCGGCAGCATCCGCCGCAGGACGATACAGCACCGTGATATAATGCTCATTGATGAACATACGTCGCGAGCGAACGCGATCCTTGTAGGTCGCGTTCAGATCAGTGGCGAACTCTGAACGATACTCGCCGCCCGGATAATGCCGCTCGATCCTGCGGATCGTGTGCGTCATCACCGCAACGCGCGGGTCCGAAATTGCCCGCCATGTATTGTTCAGCTTTTCGTGCCAGTCATTGATCGTGGCAATGTCAGCCGTCTCGAATGCAATGCCATCGACAGCGAACACAGCCATGTATTCGCCATTGTCGAGCGCGATCACGTTCTCATTGACGTGCCGCGCATAGGGCAGATTCACATCGGGGTCGCGCTCCCGGCGCAGGACAGCACTACCAGCCACGACGAAATCCTTTCCGCTTCGTGCCGACAATCGGCAGCGGCGAATAGCTGGAACCGCCCCAAACACCCTTGTTCGGGGGGCCGGCTTTCGTTCGCATGTAGAGCTGCAAGATGCGGAACATATTGTAGTCGCTGCGAACGATGAAACGCGCAGCCAGCAGAATAGCGCCGCCTATCGCGATGGCGATGATCGGATTGCCGAAGATCATCAGAATGACAGCCGAGAACGATGCGATCATCATGGTTGCCTCAACAGGCACCCCGAACCACAGCGCAGGCCGCGTCAGCGCAAGGCTCAACGGATCTTCAGTCAGGAATACTGGTTCGGACACTTCAACCTCACAAAAAGATGGCCACGAGCGCAGGCGCTGAAAGCATGACGATGAAGCCAGCAGCCCACAGCGCCAGCGTCTGCCGGTCGCCATGACCGGCCATGTAGAAATACCCGGTGATGACGAGCGCGAGCGTTGCAAACGCCACCGTCGCAGCGAGGATAGCAGCCGCCATCGAGGATGCCTGCGAGGCCGCTGTTGCCACTTGCGCTGCCGCAGGCGAAGCCCACGGCAGCGCACCCAGCAGCCCCACAGCACATAGTTTCAGCCGGGTATTCAAATCACGTCCCCGCGATGGTCGAAACGACCCAGGCGGCACCGAACACGATGAAAATGCCGACAATCACGGAGCCGAGCAGCCCCTTGTTGCCATTGCCCATCATAAACATGAAACCGCAGATCACGACTGCGATTGTGGCGATGGCGATAGCGATCGGGCCTGTCAGCAGGTTGAGCAGGCTGGTGAGCATCGAGTCCACCTGCGTCTGGTTCTGGCCTTGAGCCATCGCCGGGGACGATGCGCCCAGCATCGCCAGCGCCAAGGCATATCCAGCCTTCACCTGACCCGACACTGATTTCAATTTCTTCATTAGAAAATTCCTCCTGATGCAACGATGACGACGCCCACGCAGAAGACGAGCACAGACATGAGCGTTGCTCTGCGTGAAATGATGAGAACGCCCAGCCAGATGACGCCGAGCAGAACCGCTGGCGCTACAAGGGCGGTCAGTTCATTGAGGACCGCTTGCGCGATCCCGTCCACTTGCGCGGAAGCCGGGGCGCTGATCGCGCCCAGCAGCACCACCAGCGCCAGTTTCACCAATCGTTCGAGCCGCGCGGCCATCAGCGCCTCCCCGACTGGTTTGAGGCCCACTGCGCCCGCCCAAACACGTCCCACGATGGAGGCGGCGGGGCTGCGTCTTGAGCTGCCAGTTCGACGGTTTCTGGCTGCGGATATGCGGCTGACAATCGAACGGCACCCGCTCCCCCTTGCGAGGGAACGGATGCCGCCACGACCCAGGGCTGCGGAGCGAGATAATCACCCGGCCTGGTTGGAGAGCTGCTTACGGCAAACGCGACGTGCCAATGATCGTCATGGTCAGGATCGCCCGGCCCCAGCAACTCGACAATCTGAATGCCATTTGCCGCAGCCACGGCGCGAATGTCGGCACGGGTTATCGACCCCAGCCCCGCGCGCGGCACGAAATCGACCGCCTGCCCATATTTGTGGAAGCTGTTTCGCGCGCCATAGCTGGCGTTCATCGGCCTCCAAGTGTCGGTTATCCGTGCATTGAACGCCCGCGAGAGAACGCCCGCCACCGCATCGACCGTCCAGCTTCTGCCTGTCTGCGCCGTTGCCACCATCGGCGTGGCCCTCCGGCGCTGTCCCGCCGCAGACCAGACCCGACCGACATAGCCATTGCTTAGCCCGCGTGATCGCGAGCCGGTATTATATTCGCTCACCGCCGCCTGTAGCGGGCTTGGGTGGCCTGCATCGAGAGCGCGCGCGTAATTGTCCGTCAGGATGGCCGCTCCGACACGAATGTTCGTGCAGGGGTCGAAAACCGTTTCAGCCGTCAGGCCATATTTACGCATGTTCGCGCTGTTGATCTGCATCAGCCCAGCGTCGAAATTCGCGCCTCTGCTCTGCAATCCCCGAACCGTCGCAATTGCATCGGCCCGGTTCGTCGGTTGCCGAGAAAGGCGAGCGCCTGAATTTACGCCAATGCGATAGGGATCGCCGCTCGATTCAACCTGGATGATCGCGTTCATCGTCGCAGGCGCGACATTGGGAGCGCAGGCTTGCAGCAAACTGGCCAGAATTGCGCCCTCAATCGGCATCAAAACCCTTCCCGTCCATGAGTCCGGTAATAGTCCTTATTGCATAACCGATAGTGCGGCAACCTCCTAAATGCAATCCGGCGAAATCGCCTGTTCGGAATCGGGATTGTTGCAGCGGAAATCGCTTGGCTTGCTGCAAGCGGAGTCAGCCGTTAGATCAATGCGCTTTCACGGATTTGGAACTGGAAAGCTGGTCGTTGCCCAAGATTGTCGCATACCTGGCAGAAGGACCGTCCGCACCGCAGGTCGCAGATGGCGACGAGAGCTGGACTGACGGCGCGGCCATCGCAATTTCGAGCGGCGACAAGAGTTTCTTCGATCTGATGCGCCGCCCCCTCTCCCCTTCCGGGGAGCGGATCGAGGCGGGCGACACTATCCGGATTTACGACTGGACCTGCATTGACCTTGAAACAACGACGCTGGTTCGCACACTGTTCAAATATGTCTCCGCAGGCGTCACGGTCGAGATTTTCCGCCCGCGCCTTAGCTTTGCTGCCAATAGCGACGATGCCGCTTTCAGAATGCTCGCAGGGCTGGACGAGCATTGGCGCCACAAGCACGGCGAGAAAACACACAAGAAGCACCCGAAGGTCGGCCGGAAACCGCTTTTGCAGGACGACGACCTCCCGAAAATCCGGGCCATGCTGGAAGAGTCCGGCGCGAATGTGACCAATGTAGCAAAGAAGTTGGGAGTCGGGCGCTCAACCCTGTTCGACTTCCTGGATCGTCACAAGCACACGGCTTGAGGGTCCGCCAGTAGCCACGTCACCGGCTTGCCCAAAGCGTGTGCAACACGCTCTGCCTCAAGCACCGTAATCTCTTCGGCTGTGCATTCGAGCATCGCGGTGACGCGATCAGCATCAAGGTCGGAACGCGCGGCCAGATCGCCAACCGCCATCCCAAAAACCTCCAACGCCTTTTGCAAATTAACCGAGATATTCTGATAACTTGCAGAACAATCGCAGGAACATTTGGGGGCGACCATGCTATGATCCCATTGTCTAAGGGATAGCTACCTTTAGCCGCAGGACTCGCCATGTCCACACGCTACTTAATCCAAACTGACGTAGTTACCGTTCCTGTAGCAAATCAAGAACACTGACCTGCAAGGCGCTCGCCAAGTCTTCAAGACTGTCAATCGTCGGATTCGCACGCACATTTTCTATATTGGAAATATGCGAGGCCGCGATGCCTGACAATTCCGACAGTTCAGCCTGCGACAGCCCGCGCGCGATCCGCAGACAGCGGCAATTTGCCGCGAGGTGCTTGAGTGTTGGAGATGCCACCTCATCCCTACTCAAATATCTCACCATCCATTCAGACCCCGGCGACCGCCCTCTTACGTTGAACTGTTACATATAAGCGACCGGGCGCAAAACACCATCATATCTGGCGAACTACCTTGGACCTCTGCATTCGTTGACACATTCCGCCACGAGCCGTAATGAACCAGAATGGCACAGCCCGAATCAAAGAAACGAGTCGCTAGAACTCCCGCACAGCGAATGCGAGACCGGCGCAAGGGGCTGGCCGATCAAAATTTGACGCAAACAAAAATAACTATTTCCGCGCCCGTCAAGCAACGCATTCTTGACCTCAAGGCCAACTATAAAATGGCGGGAATGGATAACGTAATTTCCGCCATGATCCGCAACGCGATGGCGACTTATACAGTCGAAGAACTTCCTCTGCCGCCCCCGACCCCCGAAGCCATCCCAACATCGGTGATTACCGTTCACCTGTCCCCGGAACATCGCCAATTCCTCAAGGACGTTGGCAGGTTCAATCGCGGAACGACTATGGGCATAGCACTCGAAGCCGTCGCCATGCGCGTTCACAACCTGCGCCCAGGCGCAAGGCAAATGCCGCTATTCGACAACACTATGAAGGAAGGGAGCGCCGTGAGCGGATAAACGAAGCCCGGCACGAAGGCCGGGCATCGGGGCTATCCAAAGCACCATTTCTCAACGCTTGGATAGCCCCGTTTCCCACACAGATCAAGACCAAAAAGCGCGATTCGTGCCACAGCACCGCTTTGCCTGCTGACGGCCTCCAACACGGAGGACGAAGCGATGAACTATGCCCCGAACCAACGGGCCTTTGAAGCCGCGCAGACCGTCATGGACGAGCTGCTGGCCGAAGGCGTCAGGCTCGATGATATTTACGCCGCCGCGCAGTTTCAGGAGGACCAGAGAAAAGCGGGCGCACCCGTTCTGACCTTGCGGCAGATACTCGGCCTGGACGCGCCGCCAGAGCTAAAGCGAACCGCGCGCCAATCGGTCACATCGGTTGTCACGCCTGTCATGCAGGCCGCGACACGCGCTTTCGGGCGGGAACAGACCCGCCAGCGCCGCAAGGCGAAGGGTGGCTTGCACGTTACCGGCGCGCGCGTCTGGCGCGATTCCGTTCCGGAAGGCGGCGAGGAAGAACGCGCCTTCATCCAGCGCCCCTCCAAGTCCTACACGGCCATGATAAACAAGGCCGTCGCGCGGCTCGACGGCCTTGGCCGCGAAATGGCGCGCATTCGCAGGAGCGGCACCCGCGAGCTGACCACGCACGAGTTTTACGTCACGCTGTTCAACGATGCCGAACGGCGCGTTCTGCGCTTTCTCATCGACCAGCAAGCCTATTTCAAAGGGCAATGCTCGCCATCCATCGCCGCTATCGCCAAGGCGATCCATCGCTGCGAACGCACCGTCTATAATGCGCTCAAGCGGCTCCAGACCATCGGCCTGGTCGAATGGCTCCGCCGCAAGGTCATCATCGCCCCTGACAAACACCAACCGGGCGCGCGGCCTTCCGCCGAACAGACCAGCAATATCTATCGCTGCATCCTCCCCAAATGGCTGGCCAAGATGCTGCGGATCGAGCCTGTCCCGCTTCCCGCCGATGAACTTTCGCGGCTAGATGCTCGCCACGAGGATCTAGCCGTGATGATTGCGCAGGCGTCACCGCGCGAACGCGCGGCCATGATGCCTTCCGAACCCGCCTTGCGCGCCGCGATCATGGCGGCCGCCATGCGGCTCGACAATCGCGCGGGCCTCAACCCTGCCCACCTGCCTGACTGCAACACATGCGATGGACCTCCCCCCATTATTATATAATAGTCATAATGAGTGGGCCTGGTCGGCCCACGCGCTTGGCCTGACGGCCTGACAATGACGAACTGGCAATCCAAAACCTGCAAATGCCCTCCCAGGACGACAGGGCAGGACCGGCGCTGCGCGCCGGGTTGCTCCCCAGGGGGACCAAGCGGCAATTGTCGTGCCAATCCCGAACCTTTGCATTTGTCGGAAATGGTTTTCGCGCTATAACCGGACGGTATGGAGCGAACACCACTCGAAGCGGCCAGGGAGACGGTCAAACGTCTCGGAGGCAAATGGCACGGGGGCTATGGCAAAGCCCGCTGCCCCGCGCATGATGACCGTTCGCCGTCGCTTTCCGTCACACCCGGCGATAAGGCCGTGCTGTTCAAATGCTTTGCCGGTTGCAGCCAGGAACAGATCATCGACGCGCTCCGGCGCGGCAATTATTCGGTCCAGATCGACCGCCCCGGCGAGCCGACCGATGGCCGCAAAGACCTGTCCCGGCTCTGCCGCGACCTATGGGCCAAAGCCCTGCCTCTCACCGGCACACCGGCACAGAAATATCTCGACCGGCGGCGCATCGGTCATAGCACCATCGGCAAATACGAGCCCGCCGCGCTCACCTATGAAAACGACAAGCGCATTCGGCTCCCCGCCCTCTATCTCCCCGTCCATGACAATGGCCGCATCGTCGCGCTCGACCGCGTGTTTCTCGATTCCGATGGCCAGAAGGCCCGCGCGCTCGATGAACCCAAGCGCACCCTTGCCGATCCGCGCGGAGGCGCTGTCAAGATCGGCAAGATCAGGAATGACCATCTGAACCTGGCTGAAGGCTTCGAGGATGCCGAAAGCGTCATCGCCATGTTCAACCTGCCCGGTTGCTGGTCCGTTGGCGGCACCGAATTTTACGCCCGCCTCAAAATTCCCGATCATGTCCGCTCGATCACGATCTATACCCAGCACGGCCAAGGGGCCGCGCAAGGTATCGAAAAGGGCCGCGTCAATTTAATCGGCTCGCAGAACAGATTACTTGACGTAATACCGCCGCCGCCCGGAGGCGACTGGAACGATGCCTGGTGCAAGGCCGGATAATGCGCCGCGTTGTCGCCATTGGCGCTGGCATTCTGCTGGCCTCAATTTTCCTAGATGACCACCCGGAAATGGCCGCCAATCCTCCTACAAACTTGCGCCAGCTATGCGATAATCTAGCCGACACATCACTTTGTGAAGCCGGATCGAGCCTCGCTGCGCTCGCCAAAGAGGAAAACCCGTTTTCCCCCTCGCCTTTCGATGGCACGTTACCGTCCATCCCCGGCGCGATCGACCCGGCTATCACACAAGCCGATCTCGATAACACTATCTGCGATCCGGCCTTTCTCACGCGCGCAGAAACGTCCCCATCCTGGAAGGCAGAAATGCGCCGCCGCATGGTCGACCAATCCTATCGCGGCCAAGACCCAGCCCTGTTTGAACTGGACCAGCTAGTGCCAGTCAAACTCGGCGGCGCGCGCATGACCGTGCAGAATTTGTGGTTACAGCCCTGGTCAGGGCCGACCGGCGCATGGAACAAGAACCGGATCGAGGACGAGCTGCACCGGCAGGTTTGCGCGCGGCAAATTCCGCTGAAAGTCGCACAGCAACTCATCGCGCGGGATTGGAAGCAGGTTTTCGACCCATCGACTTTACCCGTCGCGCAGGCACAGCCGGATTCTCTGCCGGAAATGCCCGAAATTCGGGCGGATGCGGAGCCAGTTGTGCTGTCTGCTGAACGGGTGGAGACGCCTTCCGACGATCTTTCAGGAACGAATGTGTTTGTCCCGGCAATCGGGCCGGAGAATTTCTAGGAGCAAGGGAGTATCAACTTATGCCTCGGAATATCGCAGAATTTCAAATCATTGGCCAAGTTGGCAAGGTCGATGAACGCGAAAATGTGACACATGCAAGTATCGCTGCAAACTACAATCGGCAGGTCGATGGCGAGTGGCAATCTGAAACATATTGGAACCGCGTGACCTGTTTTGGCAGGGCGAAGGATCAGGCCGAGCGGGCCGAAGTGGGCGACCTCGTGCGGGTGACGGGGAAGATGAAGCAGACCAGCTACGACCGGGACGGCGAAACCGTTTTTACCGTGGACCTCATTGCGGACAGTTTTTCCGTTCTTGCTCGAAAGGATGCAGCCGGAGACGACTGATTAGGCAGGAGATTTCGGGTGCGGTCCTGTCGGACACGGCTCTATTCGCTAGGCGGCAGAGCCGCCAACCTCACCGAACCCGCCAAGCGGTTTCGTCCCATCCGGGTGACGATCCTCGCATGACAGACCCGCAGGATCTCGTAACCGAGATTCTTGCGGGCCATCCATTCAGCACAGGGGTTGAACAATGACAGATGCAGCACAGGCCGAACCAGCGCCGCCCGATCCAGAGCATCAGCGCCTTGTCGAGCGCGCCAAACCTATCGCGCGCATGACGATGGACGCCTTCAAGGCCGACAACATCACATTCACGCCCGAAACCTTGCTCGATACCGTGGCCTTCGCGCTGGCCTATGTCTTTGACCAGGCCAAGACAGACGCGGCCACCAACAAGGCGCTGCGTGAACACGTCGCCGCCATCCATTCCCCGGCTACCGACACCGCGTAATGGCACGATTCGCGCGCTTCTCCCCCTGCCGGATCAGCCGCGCGCTCATGGCGCTCGCCATCGGCCTCGCCTTCCTTGGCCTTGCGCTCAATATCCAGCGGCGCGCGCATTGCCCGCGCTCCGAAACCGGGCTTGAACACCCCGTTTCTTCGCTGGCCATTGTCCCGCTCACTATCGACAGCGCCGGATCGACCCGGCGCTTCCAAGTCGAAGTCGCCTGCACCGCGGCCCAGCAATCGCGCGGCCTCATGTTCCGCGGCGCTCTAGGCTCCGATGAAGGCATGATCTTCCCGTTTCCACGGCCTCAATCAGCGTCATTCTGGATGAAGAACACCCCGCAATCGCTGGATATTCTTTTCATCGGAGCCGACCACCGCATTCTGAACATTGCGGCCGACACGACGCCTTATTCGCTCGATTCCATCACGTCCGATGGCAAGGCCATCGCCGTTCTGGAACTCCCCGCAGGGCGCGCCCAGGCCCTTGGCATCGCCGCAGGCGACCGCGTAGAATATTAACGGCACCAAAAGAAGGACGGAGGATCCGCGAAGCGGATCGTTCCGGCGCCATTGTCTGGAGGATCATGCCCGCGATCGGCGGCATGATCGAGCGCGCCTGGCTGTGCCTGGCGCGCAGTGTGCCGGCGTTGCCAGCACACCGATAGAGCCGCGCGAGCGCGGCAATTCGTCGTCACGGTGAAAGGGGGCGGCCTCCCCCTCTCTGCACAAGGGCTGGACCGTCTCGGCCCTGACGGGCCTCGCTTGGCGATCATGGCGGTTTCCCCGGCCTTCCGCGCTCGTGCCTCGCTTGTGCAGGCCGGGTGATCCCCCTCCCCCATGATCGGCCCTCAATTTGTGCATTCACACCCCCCGGCTTCGCCAGCGGGCAGAAGCCGATGGCGGGCCATCGCCTTCGGCTCACCAGAAAAAAGGGAAAATGCACATGACCAAAGCTGACCAACTGGCAGACATTCCGATTGCCACGATCCTGCGCGTCAATGCCGCGCGCACCATTCCGCTTGAACGGTATGAGGACGAGGGCAATTTTGACCGGATAGGCTATTTGCGCGACCTGGCCGACGACCACGGCGCAGACCTCGCAGGCGTGATCGCTATCGCTGACCTGCTGGGGCCGGAGGAAGATTTTGACGCCCTTGTGACCGAAATCGAGGACGGCGCAGACGGCTTCGGATTTGGCTCGCCTGCCTTCCCCTCACGCGAAGGGGAGGCTTGAGCAATGGCAAAGGCTATCACGATCAACCGCCCGGAAGGGCTGGCCGACTTCGGATATAGCGCGCAGGCCGCTTGCATCGGCAGTGCGCTGACACAGCACGAATACGCCAAGGCATACCGCCAGAACCTGCGGGCAATGCTCGACAGGCTGGAAACGCCAACCAGCGACACAGAGGAAGCCATAGACCGCGCGCAGGACGTGGCCGAGCTGCTGACCGATCTTTGCCGCATCGGAGCCGGGGAGAACGGACAATGAGCGCGACCATTTACACAGTCGGTTTCTATGAAATCGACCGGGCATTCGGTGGACCGGAGGAAGGGGGATGGTGGTTCGATACCGGCACCCTCATTCGCCTGCATAGCGTTCACCGCAACGACAATGCGGCTTGGGCCGTGGCGAACAGGGCCAACCGGCTGCTTGAGCGCCTGCAACGCGGCAAGCGTGGCGTGGATTCGGTGATTTACGAAGGCGGGCAATATCGCGCCTTTGTCTTTGCCGATGTGCCACCGGCTCACTTCCCGGCCACCGCGCCGACCTATTCCTGAACGGGAGGGATCGACCATGCCCCTCTATGACGCAGGAATTTGGCCCGGAAACGGCCACGACCGGAGCCGCTGGGCCGTGTGCGGCCCGACCGGCTGCTGGACCTTCCCCACCAACTACGGAGAGCGCGCAGCGCGCCGCCTTGCGGCTCAAATGAACCGCGCCGCCGCTGCCGACGATCAGACCCGGAGACTGAACCCATGACCAACCTTGCAACCGACACTTTCACCGCCAGCGACGATGCAGCCGAGCCGACCAATGCGCTGATGACGCCCGAACATATTGGCGAAATCTGCGAAGGCCGCGACATGGCAATTGCCCGCTGGAAAGGCATTTATGCGACCTATCACGCCGAGCGCGAGAAGGCCGCGCGCGAGTGCATTGGCGGCATCCTCCACCTGGCCCCGCCGCGCGACGACTACGGCAACGCCGAATTGTCCCGCGCCTTCCTCGCCACCGCGCCCGACCGGCGCAGGGACCGGGAGCGCGGCCACATGATCGAGACGCCCGCCGCCGACCATTTTGAGGCCGTTCTGACCAAGGAAATTGACCGGCAGTGCTGGACCGCCCTGATGGAGCGGCTTGGCTTTGACGACCTGCTGGACGAGCAGGCCCGCCGCGAATTTTCAGACGGATTGCGGGAGAACCCTACCCCCTTCACCGTCGAGAACTGCACCGCCACTTTCGGCCACATCTGGGCCAATCGCCGCGACCTCTATCTGCGAGGAATAGCCAATGTCTTTATGAAGCTGGACCGCCGCTTTCGCAGCCATGACGGTTTCAAAATCGGCTCCCGCCTCATTATCAACCGCGCCTTGAATGCGTGGGGATCGTGGGACAATTACGAGCGGAAATATACGCTTCGAGACGTTGAGCGCGTTTTCTATGAACTGGACGGCGAGCCACTGCCAACCATGACAGTCAAGCGTCCCGGCTCCAATGCACCGCTTGAGGAAGCCGACGAGGGGCAGCGGATTGACAGCCTGATAACGGGCAATGGCCAGAGCCGCGAGACGCCGCGCGTGGTGCATTGCCGCTATTTCCGGGTGCGGATATTCGGCAATGGCAATCTGCATATCTGGTTCGAGCGCAAGGATTTGCTCGAACAGGTCAATAAGCTGCTGGCCGAGTATTACGGCGAAGTCATTGGCGACGGTTACGACACGACCGAGGCCGACGACGCTCCGCAATTCCACATGACCCCGGCCAAGGACTTCGGCGCGTTCATGTCGTCAGAGGCCGTTGCTGCGCGCGTGATGAACCATGCCAGTATCAACAAGGGCGAGCGGGTGCTTGAGCCGAACGCAGGCACCGGCATTCTCGCCAAGGCCGCGCGCGAGAATGGCGCTGATGTGACCTGCATCGAGATTCAGCCGGGAATGGCTCACGAATTGCGGGTTCTGCATGGCTTTCAAAGCGTTCTGCAGGGCGATTTCCTGCGGACCGATCCGGCCCAATTCGAGCCGTTTGACGTGATCGTGATGAACCCGCCCTTTGATCGTGGCCGCGACTGCGATCATGTCACTCATGCGCTCAAATTCCTGCGCCCCGGAGGCCGGTTGATCGCCGTCATGTCCGCCCGCGCCGAGTATGGCGAGGACAAGCGGCACAAGGCGTTCCACCGCATTATCGACCAGTGCCGCCCCTGCTACGGTAACGGCAAATGGTGGGACTTGCCCCCCGGCTCATTCGCCCACGCCGGAACCAACGTGAACACCGTTGTTCTGGCGATCCGCAAGCCGGATTGATCCGGCTTGCTTAACGGCAACCGGCGGTGCTACGCTGCCGGTTGCTGACCACTCGCACCAGCGAAGTGCCTGCAAGATCGTAACTTCAACCGTTACGGCAACGGTAGATGACCAGCGCGGGACAATGGCCAAGGCCGCTGTCCCGCTGCTGACTTATTTCTCCCTGCGGGAAAATTTGTCGCCCTGGGCGCTGCCCTGGGCGACGGCCTGCGAATGGCTTTCCAGCAAGCCCAGCGACATGGCATTCGCAGGCGGCGCGCCCCGCTCGATTGCATCGAGAATATCCGGGCGCGCGGCCATCGCTATCCAGCGACGGCCATAGGATCGAGCCACGAGGAAATAGCTTTCCCCGTGGCACCCCACGACCGAACACCGATCCAGCGCATCGAGCAGCGACGAAGAACCGCCGTGCAGTGCAGCCATTGAGGCTGCATCGACCCGCTGTTGCAGGCCGCAGCACAGGCATTGCGAGCGCACCAGCGCATTCGAGCGAGCCAGTTCACCCCACGACCGCGCCCAGCGCGGAAAAATCCGATCCATTGAAGCCATGTTTGCAGCATAGCAGAATCCCTGCCCGTGGCATCAATTTTCAGGCCGTTCCTCGCATCGCTTCCAGATCGACACAGCCGCCAGATCGGCCGCCAGACGGGTTAGGCTTTGCGGGACACAACGTAATGCCCGGTGTCCCTGTCCGTGGGAACTTCAACCAAGCTGGCATAGGCCAAGCATCCCGGCAAGGATCGTCGGTCCCCCCAAAATCATGCTGATTTCGGATCCCCCAACGCCCGCTTCGCGGTCGCATTCGCGCTCCCTGCCTGCCTGCCCAATCGCCCATGCCGCCCTGTTTGCGTCCACCAACTACTAGGAGAACCGGATGCAAATCACATTGTTCAAAGCCCTGAAAACCCTTGACCTGACGGACGATCAGGCAACACAAATTGTCGAAGCGATGGAGGAATATATCGCCCTGAAAATCACAGAAGCCACCAAGGGCATGGAAGCCCAATTGAAGGCGCAAACCTGGCTGCTCGGCTTTATCGGCACGATCCTCGCCATCGGCGCGATCATCGCCGGGTGGAGCCATATCTGAACGCTCGAAGCGCGGGGCTACGGCCCCGCGCAACGCAGGCATTGCATACCTGCTTAATCAGCAGAGCGGGAAATTCCGGATGATGCACTATGTCCCGCCGCAAGCGGCTCCTGATGGTGCAGCCTTTTTGAACTAACCCGCAGGCTCTCCCGCCTCTCTCATTGATTGCCGCCCGCTGGCCCACAGGTCCGCGCGCAGGGCGGCAATCGGCTTCGCGCCGTGCGAGGGAGCCATCTTTTGAATGCCTGTAATCGTCGCAGGATCTCGCCTGCGAGATTCTTGCCGCCGATCGCGCGCGCTTGGTCTGCACTTCGCTAC
>NZ_BTGP01000014.1:0-55744 GCF_042854385.1 Erythrobacter sp. MTPC3 | reverse complement strand
CAACAGCGAAGATAGTATCACTATCCGTCGCACTGTTGTTGCCGGAAGTGGAATCATTAGCTCCAGCTGGGACAGCCACCGTGGCGGTATTCACCGCATCCTGTGCCAAAGCGGCAGAGGGCAGGCTGATCGCGACAGCTCCGGTCGTGGTCAAGAGAAGGCGTTTATAGTGAATTGCAGAATGTTTCATGTCAGTTCACCGTGCACGAGAATGAAAGAGTTGTGCTTTCGCCGTTGGCTAAAGAACCCAGCGTGATTCCCACTCCCGTAAGATCACTCACAGTGAAGCTTCCCGGAGGAACGCCACTGCCAGTAATCGTGACTGCATTTGCGGCTGGGCAAGACAGGCCAGTCCCAGGAGTGTCGGTGACAATTGCCCCAACGCTGGTGTCCGGGCCGTTGTTAGTGACAACAAGCGTGTAGGTGGTTGTCGAACCCGAAACGACAGTGTCGGAAGCCTGATCGACTTCTCCATTAACCCCTGGTGTGTTCGTCTTGGTAATGGAGAGATCAGTTTGCCGGGTAACATCCACAGTAACCGTTGCGATCTGGCAGTTCGTCGGAAAGCCGATTTCGCAGATCTCATAATCGAAACTGTAAGTGCCACCGGATGTGCCTGCATTTACGCTCACTTGTCCCGTCGATGTATCGAAGTTTAGGCCCGCCGGAACGCTCGATCCCGCCGCCACTGCCAGCGTCGTGTTCGTTGGACCGGCAGCCACTCCGTTCAAAGTGTCCCCGTCATAAGCGTTAACGACATCCAAAGCGCCAGAAACCCCATCGATACCACTTGCGCTATCCGAGACGGCAACAACTGCGCCCTGCGCAGTCTGGACGATGATAAAATTCAGGTTGAAGAAAGCGCGCGCATTTCGCCCCCCCTGAACGTCATCATAAAAGATTGAAAAAGATGAACTGGGCGTGGTCAGACTAAATGTTGCAGTTTCGTTCGTCGGGTTGTCGCCCGCATCATTCGCGAGAAATGTACCAACTGCACCCGCCGAAGACAGCCGCGATGCCTGATCAGCATAGGCCGGCGGGCTAGCAAATGAATGAACTTCAATTGTTGGAGATGTCCAAGTCCCAGGGACATTCGCTGCGAAACTATCACGAGGCGCGGTGCCGTCGATATCGTCAATATCTGGATAGACCACGCTATCGAACAAGAATCCGGAAGTCTCGAACCGAATCTCAATAGCGCGATCGCATGCCGCGATGCTGGACCGAGCAAAAACATCTGCAACGCCTGTGGCATCAAAAGCGAAGCAACTCGTATTTTGTGGCTCGCCGCGAACCGTGATCGTCCGTCCAGAACCATCAGTATAGATTGCAGTATATGGATCAGGAACCGACACAACCGTAAAGTTCTGCGCCGACACAATAGAAGGCGTCAGTAATGCCACTACAACAATCAGCAGAGTTCTACCCAACCTGCTCATAAACAGGTGGTCACAACAGCTTCCCATGTTCTTGCCCCTATCATTCGCGACCAAATCAGCCGGGTCGGATTGCTTAATCGTTCCTCGATCCGCAGCTATGTAGGTTGATATGGCCCGGTAGGGTTAACGGTCCGTAAATTACAACGCCGTGACCTACGTTTTCATACTTATTGATGACTTCTGACTCATACTTATCGACCAGAACCGCAATGTTTAGGCTCTAGCCCAATCAAAGAACGTCTCCGGACTACCCATCATTTCTTCGATCAGGTCGCCGATGCGCTGCCCGGCCTCAATGACCGGTCCGTCATCCAGATGAGCGTAGCGCGCGGTAGTGGTCACGTGCCTGTGACCCAACAACTTGCCGATCATCGGAAGTGTTTCCGAGCGGGCGGCGGCGTGGCTCGCGAAGCTGTGGCGCAGATCGTGCAGTCGCACACCATGCAGACCCGCCTCTTCGCGAACGTCTCTCCAAAGGCAAGTCAGATCAACGCTCTTTCGCGTTTTCGGATTGAAGAACACTTCCGGGCGGCGCTTGTGACGTGGAAGGCATTTGATCACGGTCCACGCGGCTTCGCCCAGCCAGACGGTACGCGGACCGGTTTTGCTGTCGGTCAAGAGCAAGCGGCGGCCCTTGACCTCGCTCCAGGTCAAGCCGGTGATTTCGGATCGTCGACATCCAGTCAGGATCAAGAGCTGCAATGCCGCGCAATGAACCGGTCTCGATTTGCGGTGTTTGTCTATCGCCGCGCCAAGGTGCCGAAACTCCTGATCGGAAAGGAACCGCTCGCACTTGCGCCGCTTGTTCATTCGGATCGAGGTGCACGGGTTTGAGCCTTCTGGCTTGATGCCCCACTCTTCGGCCTTGTTCATCATAGCGCGCAGGATCTCACACGACCGGTTTGCCGCTCCTGGGCCTCCTATCTCTGTTACGCGGTTGAACCACTCCTGCACGCTGGGCTGCTCGATCTCGTCGAGGAACAACCGCGCAAACGCCGATTGGAGATAGTTCTGCCGATACAGTCCATGCGTGTGCAGGGTTGATGTCTTCCAGGTTGGCGAGACTTTGCGCCAGTAGGTGTCGAGAAAGTCCGCGTAGAGCGGGACCTTGCGGCGTTTCTTCCGCTTCTCCGCTGGGTTCTGACCGACCTGAGCGCGCAGAAGCACGCGCCGCGCAACATCCATCGCCTGTGCTTCGCTCAGTATCTTGGCGTTGCCAATCGTTACGGTTCGCGTCCGTCCCTGCATCGCCGCCTGGACAATGTAGATCGTGCGTCCACTCGCGTAGTAGCGCGTCCCGAAACCCGGCAGTCGTTTCGACCAGACTATTCGGCGTAGTTTGCTGTCGCCTTTGGTTTTGCCGACAACGCCGATACGCGCCGTGGCGAGTTCTTCGGTGACGATGGTCTGAAGTGTTAGCGCGTTCATTGGCCTACTCCGATCAGGTTCGCGATCGATCCCGACACGCGCTCGGCAGCATCGGCGATGACCTCATCGGACAAATGCGCATAGCGCGAAGTCGTCTCGGCCAACGCGTGGCCGAGCAGCTTGCCGATCACCATAAGCGAGATGTTGTCGCGGATAGCGGTCGAGGCGAAGCTGTGCCTGAGGTCGTGTAAGCGGACATCGGGCAGAGCAGCCCGATTGCGGATTTCCGTCCAGTACATGCTCAACTTAGTTGGCTTGCTTGGGTTACGATCCGATGGAAAAACCAACCCCCTCGGCTTGCGATCCGGGATAGATGCAATCACTTCGACAGCCTGCCGGTTGAGATAGATGATTTTCGCGCCGCTCTTACTATCCGGTAACATCAGGCGCGGTTCTTGTACCCATTCCCAACGCAAGTTCTCGACCTCTCCGCAGCGCGCGCCCGTGTAGATCAAAAGTCGTATCGCAGCGACGACAGCCGAGTGTTCGGCTTCAAAATGGTTCAACGCGGTCGAGAGTTGGCCGTATTCACGGGCAGATAGGAAGCGTTCCTTTCGCTTGCGTTTGTAGCGCGGCGTCCCTCTGCAAGGGTTCGAACCACGGCTGCGGTATCCGAGTTGTTCGGCATAGCCCATCATCACCGAAAGGATCGGGATGGTCCGGTTGAAGGCACCTGTGCGCTCGGCGAAGCCATCGCGCCAGAACGAAACATCGGCCTTGGTGATTTCGTCGACACGGCGATCACCGAAGGTTGGGAGGATGTCCCGATCGATCCCGGTGCGGTTCCGCTGGCGCGTGCTCGGTTTCCAGTGGTGCGCATAGTCAGACCAGAAACGCTCAGCGTATTCTCGCATTAGGGGAGCTTCCTTCGCGCGAGACTTCGTGGTCTTGCGCGAAGGCAGGCCATCGAGGGCCACTTCCGCCAGTTTTTCCCGCGCAAGTCGACGCGCCTCAATCGCCGTATTCTGCCCAGTCGTTCCAAGCGAGGTGCGGCGCTGTTTGCCGCGCTGGCGAAACATCACGAACCAGGTTCGGCGGCCCGAGGGATGCACGCGCAGACCGAAGCCGGGCAGCTCGCTATCCCAATATTCAATCATCCGCTTGCCAGGCCTGCGCCGGGCGATATTGCCGTTTAGCCTCACACGCTGGATGCTCTGTTCACCCTCATCCTGGCGCTCACGCGGCACTGCGGAAAGCGCATGATTCGGGCTTGATTTTTGCGGTAACACATGGCCATTTCGGTCCATCAATCTGCTCCTCGCTTTTGAGGATCGAATTCGAGCAAGATACTGGTAAAAAATATCTTTCTGCATCAGCGATGCGTACGGTGTGCTTTGTCAAGAGGGACTGCCAGACCATTCCGGTTTTGGAACTCAGCAAGTTCCAAAAGGTTGATTTTATGGGTTTTCCAGTTGGAAAGCCGGGCCTTCCGGCCGTGAGCAACAGTGAGGAATATCGTCGATGTTCAGCCAATGTTCCGGAATGGGGACCAAATAGCCATCACAAGCGCCTGATCTCAAGAGCGAGAAGCTGGGCTACAGGCAGAGTTGTTCCGGCGTGCGAGATTGAAGCGCAAGGAGGAGTAATATTTTGGCTATGGAACTAACTCCCGGCGCGATCATAAAGATCATTCCGGTGAGTCTTGATGCTGACTTAGTCTGCTCAGACATAGGCAACTATCAGGGTTTCTGTTCAGCCAAATCAAGAGGCAATTGTTGGTCCTACGGTGCTGCCGCCCACGAACAAACGCAGACGTGCAAAATGGGGCACTGCTCGGTCGAGAAGCGCCCCGCTTGAAGTAAGGTGGTGAAGCGAAATCTCAGTCGATCTCGGGAGCATCCTTGTTGTCTTCGTTCTCGCCGGAGCCGTTGCCGCGCGACAGAAAGTCAACCTTGTCGGCGAGGATCTCCGTACCGTAGCGGGTCACGCCTTCCTTATCGTCCCGCTGGGTATAGTGGATGCGGCCCTGGACGCTGACCAACTGGCCCTTCGAGCAATACTGGCCGACGGTCTTGGCGAGGCCGTTGAAGCAGGTCACCCGGTGGAACTCGCTTTCCTTGGCAGTGTAGCCGTTCTCGTCCTTGTAGGTCTTCCCATCCTTATCGCGTGCGGGGCGATCGGTGACAACGGTGATCCCGGTGACATTGGTACCGCCTTGGGTCGTGCGGACATCCGGCTTGCGGGCGACGCGCCCGGTGATGATAGTGATATTGGTCATGATGCAGATTCCTTCAGTTCCTCAAACCGGAGATCATCTCCGGCTTGCGAACATCTGAAAGAAGCAGGGCATGGGAGGGCTGCACCGCAAGAGCGAAGCTCCAAGGGAAACCTGTTCATGACGGGTGGTGCGGCCAGGCAGCGCCCAAGCGATTGCAGCAAAAGTGGGAACCGGTTTTGCGACCGCAATCGCGCAAGGAGACGCTGCCAACACGGCCGGAAAGGAACGGGTTGCGGCTCCTCAGCTGACCTGGTTCAGGACTGTTCGCGAAGAAAGCCGGATGGGTATCGGGTGCGGGTCTGAAGGCTCGCGTGACCCCGCTGTAATCAGCTTTCGCCGTCGCTTTCCGATGCTGCCAGAGGTTCTACGAAGGCCTAGCTCAGCTTCCCGGTCTTCCTCGTTCTCGAACGCCACGTCGATAATGAGGGCTGCTCCGTACATCTGCATAAGCGCAAAGAAAGCTACGTACTGGCCCCGGTCGTGTTTATTGCTCGGCAAACCTGCATTGCCTCAAAAAAGGCAGGCTTGTGGCTTACCACCTGTGCCTCAAACCTGCCGGGATAATCTCTATCGGCGACAAGTAGTCCGATGGCGGAGCTGGCCTAACCTGGGTTTGCATCTCGTCACCTCTCTCCTCGAACGGGACTGACTTGAACTGGATCCCCTCGTCAGTTTCAACTGCGCGCAGCGGCCCGCCATCCTCGGGAAAGCAGCCGGCCTTTTCGCCGCCGTAGCGGTAGAGGCACGATTTTCCGTCTTGCCCGATCCGGATTTGCACTGCGTTGCCGCGAGGGTATCGCCTACAATAATCACCTTCTAGCACGGTTTCTCCATCGGCGGCATAGAGGCACCCACGACCGAATTCGCCTTGCGGACGCGCGAGACCTTCGCCGAGCATGAAACTGACGCTACTCGCACCTGTCAATGCGCCGGGGAACCTCTCTAGCGGTTTGAGCAGGCGGAATTCGTTATCGTGCTCGGTAGGTTCGATAGTTCCCTGATAGGTGAGCCGTGCAAGGCCGAATTCGGCAGGCAGTATGTCGTAGCGTTCGACCGATGTTGCAGCGACAACACGCGACGGATCGAGATCTCTGATTCCGCGAGGACGCTCGTCGGTCACCATCCACCAGACGTCGGGATCGAAGCCTTCGGGCGCGGGAACTCCGGTATTGAACCGCTCAATGCCCAGCGAAGGTAGGAAGACCCGGCCGATCCTTTCTGCACCGGCGCGGGTTTCGAGGCCGGTAACGGCAGCGATGACCGTCTCGAGCTGCGCAGTGCCGTAGTTCGAAGCGCCGAGCGCCTTGCGCACAGGAAAGCAGTCGTCGCCGAAGCGCACCTTGCCTTGCGACACGCCGATGGTTCCAGCGAGTGCGTTCCCCGCATCGTCGCGTCTTCCGGACAACGCCACGACCTGCGAGACGCGTTCGGTGGCGCCTGAAAACTCCCAGATCACCGGTTCTTCAGCCATTAGCAGAACGAACAGCGGCGCGTCGCCGGGTTCGACAATCACCTCGGCGATGCTCGTCTCGCGATCCTGTCCGCCTACCGCGACCGTCGAGCCCAGCTGGCCGCCACGCGCCGCGATGGCGAGCAACTCGGTCCCGGCTTCAGGGGTGGGCACTGCGCATAGCGGCAGACTGGCAATATCTCGTGCCAATTCCACCGTGCGGCGACCGGCTCTGTACTCTGCCGGCGAGACCGTCCCGTCGCCATCGCTGTCGATGCGGGCGAACTGACGTCGGAAGGCACCAGTCAACTCCTCCTCGCTCAGCCGGGCGTCGCCATCCTGGTCTATCTGGAAGAGGCGCTCGAACATTCGGCTGCGGCGTTCCTGTTCTCGCGTGCTGAGCTCAAATGGGACTGCCTGGCCCGCCATCTCGGCGGCGGTCACGATGCCATTGCCGTCAAGGTCCATCTGGTCGAACCGGATGTTCGGTTCCTCCGTGGTGGCCGGGCGTAGCTTCGCAAAGGCGGCCAGATACTCCTCCTTGCTCAGGCGCTTATCGCCATTGAGGTCGGATTCGTTGAGAATTCGTAGCTGCCGCCCATTGCCCCTCGCAATATCGGCGATTTCGATCAGGCCATCCTTGTCAAAATCGTAAATGTCGAAGATGCCTTCGGCCACCTTGCGCCCGCTTCGCTGGTATTCGATCGCGTCGCGGATCTCGGCTTCGGTGAGGCCGCCATCGCCGTCCGCATCCATTTCCGCGATCTCGCTCTCGGACCTCGCGATGCGGCTTTGCAGCTTGGCAAGCGACTCCTCGCGGACGCGGGCATCGATCCGGGCGACATCGTCGCGATCGAGCCCGTTGCTATCGCCATCGACCGCTCGGAACGCAGACAACAAGTTGTTGAGATAGGCATGCGACGTGGATCCAGATCGCACGTTCGCGAGCAGCAGGATCGCCGGATCGTATTGGGAGGCCCGAGCCTCGCGATCCTGCGCCGCCAACTGCGGGCTCGCGATTGCGGTGGCAGCCAGGAGGCTTGCCAACAAACTCGATGATCGAAACACGGTCGATGTCCTCCGGGATATTCTCTTGAAAGCCCGCGGCTTTCTGGAGGACAAAAGTTTGCAAACGGTTAGCCGGACTAAGTGGATCGCTGAATGAAGCTGGATACGCTTGGCAAACAGGAACCGGGGAGGCTGCAACTGTGCCACAGCCTCGCTACCCCGTGTTGCCAGACGCCTTTGCGGGCAATCAGTTACGCGTAGAAATGCAGGTAATCCTGGTTCTCGTAGTGCAGGCGTTCCTCCGCGCCAGCACCCTGCACCCCGAACGTGCTCATGTCCTGCCGGATCATCATCAGCTTTCTTGCCAGTTCGGCATCAGTGCTGGCTGGAACTGAAGCAGAGGTCCCGCCTTGTTCAGTGTCGTTCGCGGCTTCCGGCCGCATTGCGACGAGGATGTCGAGCGGCTCTGGGGTTGCACCGCTACCCGTCAACTGAGCAAAATCCACGCGCAAGGGGCCGCCCCAGTCTTCTTGATCCTCAATCGCAAGACGTGGCGGGTTCGATGGAGCAGATTGCCCATTTGAATCTGCTCCAGCTTCCTCCGATTGCGCTTCGGCTTCAACCGGCGCTTCCACCACCTCGCCCAGCAACACTCTTTCGTCGGGCATGACGCGCATGTGCTGGCCCTTAGGCTCTTCTGTCTCTGACGAGGTGTCAGACATTCCTTCAAACGCGGCATTCAATCGCAGATCAAGCGAGCTGTCAGCAAAGGCCTGGTCGAAGACCGGAGCGATCTCAGGCGGCCAGAACATCGTGAAGTAGGCAGAGGCCGGATCGAACCAGCTGCGCGGTCTCTCGGGCGCGGCTTCTTCCACGACCGGCACGGTCAAGGTACGCAATATGCGGTCTGAGCGTTGATTTTCATTCATACCAAAGCGATCAAACAGATCGGTGGCGGCATCGACGTTGCGGTCACGCAGACGGTCGAACACGTCCTCAAGCGATATCTCATCGCGAAGCGCAGTTCCGAAATCACCACGCGGCAGGAACACATCGGGCGGGAACCCGAAGCTGCCCGTGCCGACATCGAATGCAGCACTAGTGGCGGGCGCTGTTGCCGGACGATAGGCGAGTGAGACATCTGCTGCCGTGCCGGTCATGCCGTTGCTACGTACAAAGCTGGTCGTCGCGACGAGCGCGTTCTTCCCGAGCTTCACGCGGTTCTGGTTCGCAGTGACCGCATCGAGCCGGATCGAGACGATACCTGCTTCTTCCAGCGTGCGCAGCTCGCCCGCATCGGTGCGGCCATTACCATTGCGATCCTGCCAGACGCGCAACTCGCCAAACCGGGCATCGTTTGCGTCCACCTGGCCATCACGGTTGCTGTCAAGACGATCGAGGCCTTGAAGACCGCTGCGCGCCTCGTCATCTTCGCTTGCGAGCGACAGTTCCGACGCCTCGGTGATCAGCCCGTCATTGTTGCGGTCGATCACAAGGAAGCCATCATCGCCCTTGAGCCATCCGGTGTCGTCGCTTGCACCATCGCCATTGTAGTCGAACATAGCACTCGACTTCTTGCGCTTGATCAGTTCGATACCGTCGCCGTCGAGATCGAGCGCAACCGGGGCAAACATGCCATATGTCCGGTTGGAGAAGGTGAGAATTGTATTGGCACCAAGCTGGCCCGCAAGCGGGTCCATGCCGCGGCGCGCCCTTTTGGGAGCCACAGTCACAGTGCCGTCGGCGACGCTGAGACGATACTTCTTCGACTTGCGGTCGAAGTCGTAGTGTGTCGCAGTCAGTTCCGGAACGTTTTCCGAAGCCGAGAAATAGGTCAGTGCAGCGTCGGCGAACTCTCGTGTCGTGCCATTGGTCAGCGTGTAGGTGCCGGTGTTGGCGATCGCCACTTCGCCGAATTCCACGACACCATCCAGCGCCGTCCCGGTCAGATCGATCGAGGCGATGTCGACTTGGGAAAGGCTCGCGGTCTCACCAGCATCGACGGCACCATCGCCATCGGCATCGCGCCATACGCCGAACTCGGCGAACCGCTCGTCGTCGGAGTTGAGAACGCCGTCGCCGTTGCTGTCGAACGCGGCCAATCCGTCGAGGTCGGTGGCGGCATTCTCGACATCATCGATGAAGCTGATTTCCTCGACACCCGACATCGTGCCATTGCCGTCGCGGTCGACATAGAGGAATGCGTCGCCCGTACCGATCCAGCTGGTGTCGTCGGCAAGGCCATCACCATCGAGATCGAACAGTGCATCGCTATCCGCAGCGCTGACCGTCTCGATACCATCCCCGGCCAGATCGAGAATGATCGGCGAGGTGATGTTGAGCGTCTCACCGCCACGGAAGGCCAGCTGTTCGATCGACGAGAGTTGGTCCATGCCGTCATCGCCGTGCGCGATGGCCGACAGGTCGTTAATGCGGACACCGAAGGCGCCGCCTTGGGTCACAACCGAATAACTGTCTCTGACACCAAGCAGCTGGACGGTATCGAATCCCAAGCCGCCGTAGAGCAGGTCATTGCCGTGTCCGCCCCAAAGCGTGTCGTCGCCATCGAGGCCGAACAGCGTATCATCGCCCGAGCCGCCGGCCAGCCAGTCGCCGAGAGTGCCACCGGTCAGCGTGTCATCGCCGACTGCTCCGAAGACACGGTTGGCTACGCCGTTGGTGCCGGTCAGATCGTCGGTATCGACCGTGCCATAAAGCCAGTTGGCACCGGCTCCAGCTGTGCCCAGCGATTCCACGACCACATCGAACTGGCGCGCATCGCTATCTGTGAAGCTAAAATCAGATTGGCTAAAGGTAAGGCTGCCAACGCCCGAATAGCTGGCGTTGAAGCCAAAGCTTGCCTGTCCACCCGGGGCGATCTCCTCATTCGAGCTTACGGCTTCGAACAGGATATCACCGTTGGCAAGAACGGTGGCGGTCGCATTCCAGACATTGGTGATCGCAAAATCAATACCGTCCGGCACATCCAGAACGATCTGCCAATCGTCGATGGTCGTATCGCTTGTATTGGCGAACGACACGTTCTGGCTAAGCCCGCTGCCCCAGTCGTTCGTAGGTGCAATGGTCAGCGATGTATCCTGATCGTCGGCGAGGTTGAAAGCGGGATCGCGATCGAAGATCTCGAACGCGAAATCACCTGCCGTGTAAGGCGCACCATCGACCTGAACGGTGATCTGGAACGTCTGCCCTTCGGCAAGCTCGGGCTGATAGTCCTGGCCGTCGGTCGAGAAGACAGCGCCTTCCGGAGTGATCTCGAATGTCGCAGGTCCGGGGAAGCCGTTGACCCAGCCACCGGTGATCGTGCCCGGTCCGGAGTAGCTTGCGACAATATCCCACGCCTTCAGCTCTCCTTCGGCTATCGCTTCCGGCTGAACTTCGTAATTGAAGGTGACATTGTAACCGCCGCCCCAAGCCGGATTGTACCAGCTGTTCAAGCTGGCAAAGCTAAAGCCTTCCGTGCTGCCACCACCTGCATTCTGAGCCTCGATCGTTAGAGCGAAGTCGTCGAATCCTGACAGTTCTCCATCCGACGCAGATAGACGGATATTGAGCGTGCCATCAACATTGGGCGCGGTGCCGCCGAACAACAATGTGGTAGCATCAAAAGTCAGCCATGATGGCAAGGCAGTACCATCGGCAAGCGTTGCCGTGTAGCTGAGCGTATCGCCATCGACATCGGTAAAGCTGCCGCTCGATACCGAGAACTGAACGAGCGTGTCGCCAATGACCGTTTGATCAAGGAGGGCTTCGGAAACCAACGGCGCGTCATTGACCGGATCGATCGTCAGATTGAGCGTGTTGCTTGCGCTTTCCAGACCATCGGTGGCGAAGATCCGGATGGCCAGCGAACCGTTGAAATCCGCAGGTGGTGTGCCGGTCAGCGCGGTGCCGTCGAACGACAGCCAGGCTGGCAGGTCGCTGCCGTCGGCCAGCGTGGCCGACAGCGTCAGCGCATCGCCATCCGCATCGGCGAACGCGCCATCGGGGATTGTGTAACTAACCGGCGTATCCTCGTCGCTGCTCACTGTGCCGAGCGGCACGACTACTTCCGGTGCGGTGTTGGTGGACGGTACGATCGAAAATGCCGTTGCATTGGCAGCCCGTCCGTCATCGGCGATCACTGCGATCTCTACCGGCTCTTCTATATCGGCAGGAGCCGTCCCCGAGATCTCTAGCCCGTTAACGGTGATCCAATCGGGGAGCGCGGCTCCATCGCCAGCGATAATGGCAAAGTTCAGCGGATCGCCGTCGGCATCAATAAAGGTCGTCTCCGGAACCGTGAAGGCAAAGCTCTCACCCGGTCGGACCGACAAATCGTCGATTGCGGTGACCACTTCGGGCGCATCGTTGACTGCCAGAATATCGATGGTGAGCGCGATGCTGTCGGTCGCTGTGCCATCGTCGGCGACAAGCTCGATATCGAGCGTGCCGTTGAAGTTGGCAGGCGGCGTTCCGGTAAACCCGGCCCCGTCGAACACGAGCCAGCTCGGCAACTGATCGCCCGATTGCAGCTGCGCAGTGATCGCTAGCGTATCGCCATCAACATCCTTCGCGAAGTTGGTCGGCAGGCGCCAGTCGAGCGGCTCGTCTTCGAGCGAGACAAACTCGGTCGTTTCGATGGCAAAGAGCGGCGCATCGTTCACAGAGGCGACGGAAACACTTACTCGCGCGGTTCCGGTGCCGCCATTTCCGTCCTCTACGGCGAAGGTAAATCCTGCTTCCCCGGCGAAATCGGCATCGGGGCGAAAGCGGATATTGCCATCCGATCCAATCCAGGCGCTGCCATTGCTCGCTTCGGTAAGGTCGCCCAGTTCGATCGTGTCGGCATCGCCATCGCTAGCCGCCGCAAGCAGCGCAGCGCGGTCGATGATCAGCGTGGTGTCCTCATCGGTGCCGAATGCAAGGTCACCGGCTGTGGGTGCCGTATTCTCGGGGATGAGCAGCACGCGCGATCCGTCACCCAGAAACGAAATCTCTTCGACACTGACGAGCGTATCGGTTCCATCGCGATCGGTGATCAAATCGGTCAGAGTCACACGGTCGCCATCGAACGTGATTTCATACTCATCCTGAGAGCCCCGGAACACGGCAGTGTCACGGCCCCACCCGCCATCGACGAGATCGTTGCCGCCATCGCCGCGCAATTCGTCATTGCCACTACCGCCATTGATGACGTCGGCTGAAGCAAAGCCGCGAATGACGTCGTCCCCGGCAGTCCGCACCTGAACCAGCACAGAGTTCTGCACGTCGAACCAGTCGAACGTGCTGCCATCGGCCAGTTCAAAGCTCTCGACCCGCGAATCCGTTACCCCAAATTGTCCGCGAATGGTGAAAGCGAGCCGCTCGCGTCCGGTAACCTCGACCAGCAGGTCTTCCCCGTTGATGCCGCTGCGCGAGAAGAACAGGTTGTCGAGCGTAATGTCATTGCCGAAGCGGACAGTGTCGAAGCCGCCTGCATCACGGATTGTGTCTTCATCGTAACCGCGGCCGAAATCGTAGATATCATCTCCGGTTCCGCCGAGCAGCTGATCATTGCCCGATCCGCCGTCGAGCACGCCGCCATCGGGGCCGGTCGAAATCGTGGTTTCTCCTCCGGCGGCCACGCCGCTGACAAGGCCGAGGATGATCTGCCACGAGAACATCGTGCCATCGGCCAGGCGGAATTTGTCGATCGTCGGAACGAAGCCGTCAAACTCGATCTGATCTTCGATCCGGATGCTTTCGCCGGTGCTCGCGATCCGGATGACCATATCCCGACCGTTTGGCGTTTCGAAAACGTCGATTTCGCTTAGCGAAGTGATACCGGCGAGTTCGAGCGTGTTGGTCGAGCCACCATTGTCGTCGACATCACCGATCACGACGTCATTTCCTGATGCAGCGCCGAACACGACCGTGGCGCCGGCTCCGGGCAGCAACAGAAGATCGTTACCGCCCAGCCCGTCTACGGAATCTCCCACGCGCACCTTGAGGATGTCGTCGCCCTCGGTCGCGACCGGTCGTCCTTCGTCAAGATTGACGATGATAGGAGCGTTCGGGTTGCTCTCATCGCGCTGGATGATGAGTTCCTGAATCTCGTCCCACTCAAACGTCGTTGCAGTCAAAGTGCCTGGACCGGTCGGCACCAGCAATCTAAAGGAGTCAACGACCACCGGGATTTCTGGAGGGTCGGGTTCGCCATCGAAATTGGTATCGTAGGCAAACTGGTCGGGAGTATCGTCTCCATCGGTGTCCCGCGCCAATAGCGTGTCGAACCCAGCATCGATCTGGTAAACAAATAGACCAGTGCCAGTATCGACCCGACGCGTGACAAAGTCCCCATCGTTGAAAAATTCGTCATAGGTTTCGACTTGCCAATCGGCTGTTCCATCTCCGTCAAGGTCGGGGTTATCCCAATCGGGGTTTCCATCCCCATCGAGATCGACCGATGCGATGTCTGATTCGCCGTCTTGATTGATATCGACCGCGGCCCAATCGACGGAACCGTCCGGATTGGTCGGCAGGGCGACGGTCCCATTGTCCGGATCGAAGTAGGCGTCGACGATGTTGTCGCCATCGGTGTCATAGAATGACGCGATGGTCGAAAACCCGGGACCGATAGGTGTGCCCGGACCAGGTCCTATCGGAATGATCGGATCGCCATCTGGACCACGAGGAGGCCCGTCGAGCACGAGATCGAAGGAATCATAGATTCCGTCAGAATTGTCATCATAGGCGAAAACGTCGATCTCGCCGTCACCATCTATGTCGAGCGTCACATCGGTAAAGCTGTTCCAATCTGCTGTGCCATCGCCATCGACGTCGGGATCGTTCCAATTGACCGTCCCGTCACTGTCGGTGTCGTAAAACGCAAGATCGAATCCGCTCCAGTCAGGCGCACCGTCAGGACCGAGACCGACGTCCGTCCACAGGTCCTCGCCCTGCGGTGGCTCTTGTATTTGGCCGACAATCCGGATGCTGGACCCGGTGACAATGTTGCGGACAATAAGGTCTGTTGGCGAAGACGTGTCTTGGACGAATTCGAAATCACCAAGCGAAGTTCCATCCCAAAGATCAATCCGATTGGAGGTCCAGCCCCGCTCCTGCGGGTCGGTTTCTGCCACGCCATCCGACAGGAAGTCATCGATGAACACGTCGTTGCCGCTGTCGTCGCGCAGCCGAAGGCGAACCCCGCCATTGCTGGCGATGAAGGTGTCATCGGTGAATCCATTGAGGACGCTGGTGGTCGAGGGCGGCAAGATAATCACATCGCTTGCAGCATCGGTGAAGAATTCGAGCGTCGTTCCGTCTGAATAGATCACGCTTTCGATCACGCCGGCATCGACGATCACGCCATCACCGAAGGCATTGAACGAGAGGCTGACACGGTCGCTGCCGTCGCTCAGCCAGGTGAAAGAGAAATCCGCAACGTCGAAGCCCTCGCCAAGTCGGACGATATAGGATGAGTCGCTGGATCCAGGATCGGACGGCGAACCGGGACCGAAATCGGACGACAAGCCCGGATCGACTATCAAAGTGTCGCGCCCATCGCCGACTTCCATCAGCACGGTGTCGCGGCCGCCGCGGCCGAATACGACATCGTCGCCAGCGCCAGGTGCGAAGTCGTCATCGAAGACCGTGGGCGGTTCGATGATTTCGCCGCCTTGAATATCAAGCCGACCATTTTGGAAATCCGATTCGTCGCTTGAGGCATTGTCCTCCGTCAAGGCGCCTTCGAGCGAAACGATTGAGATCGTTCCCGCTTCGTCGGTAACGATTAGCCGCAAGGCATTGCTGTCATAGAAGTCGACATGGCCATCGATGACCAGCTCTTCACCGGTCGTAGCCTTCAAGACAGTAACGTCTTTCCCATCCCGCGTTTCCTTGAAGGCGGCGAGGTCGCTTAGCGCGATGCCATCAAGCTGAACATGCACAGTCACGCGGCTGTCGAGATTATTCAGAACGCGATCACTGCCCTGCCCCGCCGACATACGCACGAAGATCTCGCGGTACGGGTTGATGTAGGTGTCGTCACCGGTACCGCCATCCAGCACCGCGCCATTAGGCAGAGTGAAGCTCGTCGGCGAGCCAAAATTGTACAAAGTATCTGCGCCATCGGTCCGCTCGGAATCGAGGATCAGCTGTTCGACTTCGCGCTGTGCGATCTCGCTGCCATCGGCGAAAATGATGCGCTCGATCCAATGCGCTCCGGCACGATCAAAGGGTACGAAGACGTCTTCGGGCGCGTTCGCGAGATCAGCAAAAGCGTCGTCGAAGGGCGTCCCGTCAAGCGTCAGCGTTTCGCCCGTATCGTTGATCGTAATGACAATCGACAGCGGGTCAGCCGGGCTGCGCGAAAAGCTGACATCCTCACGGTTTAAGCCTTCCAACGTCAGCGTATCGATCGCGGTTGCATCACCAAACTGGCCGTCCTGTTCCTTGATCACATCATGGCCGCTGCCGCGGCCGAAGGTGTAATTGTTGAGCGCCCCTGTCCCGATCAGAATGTCGTTGCCGGCTCCGCCGTCGAGATCGGTACGTCCGAACAGCAGATCATCGCCATCGGTGGCCTGGGCGATTTGCCCGACAACACTCGACAGGTTCAGCGAGGTGTTGGAGAACCGCAGGAAACTGTTGCGGAAATCGGGTGCCAGCGGTCGGAAAACATCCTTCAAGGTCAGGCTGTCATCCGGGGTTACTGAGATGACGAGATCAAATCCTTCACGGCTGAACTGGACACCGCCATTGAATTCCATTCCGCTGAATTCGAAATCGTTGTTGTTGATCCACTCGTCATAATATTCGTCGTGGCCAAAGCCTGCGGTGAGCACCACTTCGTGGCGGCCGTTCAAGCTGTAGATGCGATCGTTGCCCGCCCCGGGCGTGAACGTCTGCGCCCCTTCAGCATAGCTAAACAGAATATCGTCACCGTCGGTGCCGTTGACCGTTTGGCCGGTGGCGAGGTCGAGCGAACGACCGTCGGCAAAGACAATTTGCTCGACATCCCTAGCTCCCACAATGGCAGCACCGGTCTGGAAGTCGGCATCGTTCTGAAGAGAAATGTAGAGGTTGTCTCCAATCCGCAGCCGCATGCGCCGCGAATTGTTATTCTCTACAATTGCCAGGTCTTCGAGCGTGAACTGGCTGTCGACTTCGATCGTATCGAACCCGAAATCTTGATCGGAAATGGAGATGTTGCCTGCGGTGACGCGGTAAGTGTCGTTTCCACCCCCGCCGCTCAAGAAGTCATTCCCGCCATTGCCGATGATCAGATCGGCTTCGTCCGTGCCGTTGATCGAATCGCTAGCTGCCGTGCCATAAATTGTGTTGCCAGTTGTCGTGCCTGCCAGCAGCGCATCCTGGAGCAAGATGGAACCGAGATCGATCGCCTCGCCGCCCAGTTCAACCAGGGTGGCCTTTATCTGGTTTCGGTCGATTGAAACTGACGTGCCATTAGCGGCATCAATGATGAGAAGCCGACCGGAATCGAACGTGAAATCCAGATCGTCCTTCGTAACGACATAATCGAATACGATGGTCGAAAGGCCTCGATTGTCTTGAATAACAGACTCGCCATATCCCTCGCGGACAACGTAACGGTCATCACCGCCCCTGCCATTGAGGACATCGCCCCCGCCAGCGCCATCGATCACATCGTCGAGATTGGTTCCGACCAGCTCTTCACCCTGTGCGGTGCCGGTGGTGATGCGCTGTTTGATCTCCTCTGCCGACAGGACAAGCCCGTCGCTGAATTGGAAAGTTTCGATGCTGCTCGCGATATCACCGAACTGGCCGCCAATCGTGATCGAGCCGCCTCCGGCGATGTTGATCGTCAGATTCCTCCCCAGCGGACCGGTTACCGAGATGTCGGCCTGGTCAATCGTTGCATCGATCAGCAGCGTGTCGGAGGAGGACCGAGTATCCTTTTCCTCCACGATCAGATCGACGCCGGAATCCGACGTGACCGAATAAGTGTCCGAGCCTGCCCGCCCGAACAGGAACTGATCGCCAGCTTCGGCTGCAAACTCGAACTCCGCTCCGCGATTGCCGAACACGAGTGCCGCGGTGTCCTCAACTAGATCGAGAAGTTCGCTTGCGCTGCCGTCAGAAAACTGGATGGCATCGATGGGCGATCTGAATTCTCCATTCGAAAAGCCGGCAACGAATTCGATCGTGCGGCCTTCGCTTTCGAGAACGACCGACAGCGTGGCGCTGAGCCTGCCTTCTTCAACCGAAGCGTCAGTCGACAAGACTTCCGAGGTGACGCTCAGCGATTCCGGAGACCAATCGAGCAGTTCGATGCGGTCGGATCCAGAGTCATATCCTGCGAATGTGAGCGACTGCACCGCGCCAGTCACAATCATGCGATCGTCGCGCGCGGATGGAGAAAGAACCACATTCTCGCCATCCGCGATCAGCACCCGGTCGCCGGGATACGTAATGCCGTTGATCGTCGACTTGGCCGAACCGACTCCCAGGCCGCTAGCATCGCCTGCAATTATTGCATTGCGTAACTCTTCGGCAGTCAGCGGAACTCCATCACTTGCCAAGACCCCGTCGATCGCAGCTTCGAATGCAGGCTCGCTTAGCCCGAAGGCGGTGCGATACTGGCGCAGCGTTCCGGTCACTGCCTTCCAGTAGCCAAGTTTGTCGCTAGGCGATGCGGGCGCCGCGCTCGCTGCACTCGTCAACACCTGATCGATCGTCGTGCCGTCCTCGACCTCGAAGAAGGCTCCCGCAAAAAACGCGGTGCCCGGAAGCAACTGCTCACCCAGCGCCGTCGAGCCGACCAGCTTCGCAGTCGTGCGGTCCACGAATTTCGACCACTCCTCGATCAGCAAAGAAGCTGCATCCCAGCGCGGGTTCGGGCCGATCAGAGCCTGCGAGAACGGCTTGCCCGTGATTTGTTCGATCACATGCAGCCACTTGCCGTTGATCGTCGAGCCCCGGCTTTCAGGGTCGACGGCATCCGCCCCTGTCCAGCGGAGGATGATCGCCTGCACTCGTTCGTGAATCTCTCCGGCCTGCGCAACATCGAGGTCCGCCAGTTCGCGGACCAGTTCTTCTAGCCCTGGATCGCGTGCCATCGCCACGTGCAAGTCCGATACCGTACCTGTGCCAAGGATATTGGGCAGGTCCGCGACGCGGCTGAAGTCGAGGTCCGGATCGACATTCTCGCGTGCATCATACTGATCGATCGAGAGATAGACGTCGTAAATGCGCTGCGAAGACCCATCGTCGAAAGCGACGCTGGATGAGCGAAGCACGATCGAACTGTCGTCCGTGAACCGGAAATGATCGGAAGGCCGTGTGATCAGGTTGATCGAGACGATGCCCAGTTCGGTCAGCGTCCGAAGCTCGCCTTCGTCGGTGCGGGCATCGGAGTTGGCATCCACCCAGACTCGCAGGGTCTCGAATTCGACATCGGCAGCGCTGATTACGCCGTCGCCATTGCTGTCGAGCAGCGCAAGTTCGATGAAACCTTCCTCGCCAAACCGCTGTTCTCGGCCTTCGTCGAGATCGACCCGCCCGGTTCCGAACAGTTCGGTGCCGTTGTCGATCGAGCCATTGCCATTGAGATCGCGGACCAAGAACCCATCGCTCGCATTGGCCCAGGCGACTCGCTCTGCAAAACCATCATTGTCGAGATCGAAGTAGGCGGTGCTGCTGTCGAGCGCGGCGACAACATTGCGGTCGCCATCGAGATCGATGATCAGCGGATCGCGCTGCTCTTCGGCGTCGTCGGTATCGGGCTCCTTGTCGATAAGGCGGATACCGGCCCTGCCGTTGACAAAGTTCTGAATGTTGAGGGTGGGGTTGATCGAGAAGGTGAGTGAGCCGTTGCTGGCAAGTGCGTAGGTCCCGCCTTTGCCATCTTCGTAGACCCGCGAACCTTCCTCGGTTTCTTCGCCTCCGGTGAGGAGTTGGCCGCGGAGGTAAATTTCATCGCCGCTTTCCGGGTCAGTGATTACATCTCCGTCGCCGGCATAAAACTGATCTGCCCCGCCTCCGCCAGTAAGCAAGTCAATAGCAAGATCGTCGAACTGGCTTCCAACACCTGTTTCGAGCGCCCCGACGATCCTATCGCCTCGCGACCCGCCCGTAACTTCGTCTTCGCCAAATCCCCCACGTATATCATCCCCTGAATTTGACGCAAAAATCCTGTCCTCGCCTGAGGAACCACGGACAGCCTCAACTCCCTTAAAGCGAAGCCCTTTGCCGCCCTCACTATCGGTCACGGTCTGTAACTCATTACGGAGATCGCTGATCACAACGCTCGAAGTACTATAGCCCTCCAAATTCAGAGTATCGGTTGTCCTGGAACCATCCGGACCACCCGGTTGGAGCGAATTGCCTTTGAGGTCGATTACAAGGTCGGTGTTATCTATGGGAGCGAGCGAATTCACCGTTAAGGTGTCTGCCCGTTCGGTACCAGCAAGCCTTTCAATTCCCACGAAGACCGTGGTGTTGTCACCAATGGCTGCTGCAACGCTAAGGATCTTCTTGCCAGTGATATCGCCGAGTACAGGCACGCCGGGAATGAGAATCTGATCGTCCTCACGAACGATGAAGTTGATTGATTCCTGATTCTGATTGTTTGCATTGGAAGTAGAGTATTCGACGGTGTCAAAACCAAAACCGCCATTCACGAACGTGTCATCGCGATCGATAATGAAGCGATCATCGAGAATGCTACCTGTGAAACTGTCTGCGCCCGGCCCGCCAACTGCAATGCCGCCTGTAGCTACGCCTTCTGCAATCGCCTGATACAATTGAAAATCACGGGCGAGAGAGATTTGTATGGCATCGTCATCCAGCGACCCATAGAATATGTCCCGACCATCCTGCCGATAGTCGATAATTCCGCGGCTATAGAGATCCTGAATAAAGGGCGGGCCAGACACCCCAAGGCGCGCTGTCGCCGCTGCGCCATCAGCGAGTAAAACAGCTGTTGTGAGCAAAGTACCGTTCGTCGTTCCAGAGGTGAACAAAAATCCACCCACGGACCGCGGTGCGTTGTCAACATCGTCTCGCCATCTGGCGAAGTCATAATCGTAAACCGGCGCAGATCCGCTGTCGAATTCAAGCTGGACTTTTCGGCCGATTGAAGAAGGATCGATGCTCGGCTCAACGAACACGTTGAGAGCGGTAGCGATGCCGCCACCTTCGAAGTCAAAGTTGTCTCTATTTCCAATACCTGTGCGGTTGTCTCTAACTCCATCGCCGTTGTCGGGTATAATCGATAGGTCTTTTACGATCCGCCCCTCGGCACGGAAATTGTCGTCGGAGGAGACAATAAAGTCTGAGTCCAAGGAAATCTGAAACTGATTGGACGACCAGATGAATGTCCTTCGCGCATAGTCATCTTTGCCGTCGTCAAACTGGCTCTGGCTAAACGCAAGGCGACCTGAGGAGATGCCAAGTTCTGCGATAAGAAACTCGCGATCGATTCTGTACAACGTACCGCCCGAGCCACTGGGGCCGACCGCGGTAACACCTCCCGAGGCGACACCTCGCTGCACGATGCCGTCGATCACCGCACCTGTGGCCTCGAAGAATTTTTGGATCAGCTCGAAAAAAGCGGGCCTAGCGAAACGTCCTGGCCCAGTGTCGGAGAAGTAGTCGGTTAGGTTGACGCTTATCTTTGTGGTCGCACCATCAGGTCGAAGCAACGCTTCATCCGTCAGATCAGAGGGCCTTTGAGCTCCGTAAAGGAATTGCGAGATTACGTCGTCTGCAAACGCCCGACTTGTCGCATTTGACATCTATTGTGACCCCTTACTGATTTCAGCGAATGACATAGTAGGCTTTGCCGCACTGCGTTGATGCGGAGTCGCCTTTTTGGAAAATCTCGGTGAACAGAAAGCGTTTGAGGGCCTGATCACGCTGTAGATGGCTGGTTGTGTAGTTGCTTTCGTCCAACCAGATCCGGTCCGCGTTTTCGATGTCGTCATCGATGACCCAAACGTCTTTGACCCAGCGGCCGGGAATTCCTGATTGGCTCGCTGGAGCGTAGTGAATGTTTTCGGACCAGCCACCTTCTCGAAGCCAGCGTGGACTCAGGGCGCGGCAACACTTTGGATACTTATCCAGATAAGCTGAAACGACCTGTTCTTTGGTAGCATCAGGATCTTCGCTCTTCGCGCGCGCCTTAAAGGACCGAAAATGGGCAGGCACAAAAGGGGGCTTCGCTTCGTTTTCCGGGCCCCCTGCCTCTTCCTTGCCGACCTCTAAGGAAATCTCGCGGTCGCTGTATCCAGAATAGCGAGCCGGCTCAGTTCCTTCGGGAAACTCACGCAACAAGCGTTCGTCGGCATCGAAATGAAGCGACAGTGCATTGATAATGTAGTCGCGATCACTGAGGATCCCCCTGGTTTCCTCACAGGTCAGATTTGACTCAGAAATGGATCCTGGTGCGCAAGAAAGTACAAAGAAAGCCAAAAAATTGGGTAAAAATAAAGCACCGCGCGGTTGCTTTTGCAGCGAGTCCTCGGCCTTTACCACTTATTGCTCGCCCTACTCAAAAATGGTCGTCGAGCACCACGACACAGCGCGCATTGCACGACCCCCCAAGAACATCGATCTGGACTCAGATTACGACCCTGACCCTATCCCGACCCCAATTTGATTCGAAGACTAGCCCCGACCTTCCGAAAAGCAATTGTATTTGAGCGACATTCGCGAATACTTTTCCACTATCGCTCGCGACCAGCCTCGCTCATGGCCTGGTTGATGGGCGACAGCAGATACTGGATGATCCGGCGCTTGCCGGTCTTGATTTCGGCCTGGACGGACATCCCCGGCTGCACCCGGTTGCACAGTGGGTGGCGCGTGGGATCGTCCGGTCCGCATGCAAGCTCTATCCGCGCCGCATAGACCAGACCTGGTTGGACCGGGCGGCCGTTGGAATCGCGCGCAGTGCCTGCTGGCCGCTGGCTTTGATCGATGGCATCGCGGCTGATGTTGGTGACCTCGCCTTCGATCAGGCCGAAGTCGGTAAAGTTGAACGCTTCGAGTTTTACGGCAACGCGCTGACCGACACTAATAAAACCAATGTCTTTGTTCTGGACGAAAGCTTCAATAGTAATTCCGCTATTACAACTCATCGCGCTGGTCGCGTCGCCGCTGGAGCACGGCACGATTACCATTAACGGCTGAGCCGGTTGAACCACGCCGCCCACCGTGCTGACCGCGAGCTGCTGGACCACGCCATCGACGGGACTGCGCATCTCCTGATATTGCCGCCGCCGCTCCGATTTGCGCAGTTCCTCTTGCGCTAGCCCCACACGATCATTGGCCTCGGCAAGGTCAGTAAATGCAGTTTTGCCAAAACTGGCACGCAGGTTCCTAAGCTCGGCGTCAATGCGGCCGATGGAGGCCTGAGCGCGCATCTGATTGGCTTGCTGCACTTCGATGTTGCGCAGGTGCTCGGCGCGCAGCTGTTCGTATTCCAGGAGCTGTAACTTGGAGTAGAAGCCCTTCTCGGCCAGCTCGGCGCGGGCGTTCAGCTGCTGATCGATGTAGGGCAGAGCCTCTTCGAGTTTGGCGATCTCGGCACTGGCTCCGGCAAGCTGCGCCTGGTTCTCGGCGCGCTGCTGCCGAAGCGCCGAAGCCTGTGCCTCATATTGGGCGATCGC
The DNA here is from genome assembly GCF_042854385.1 of Erythrobacter sp. MTPC3. Lineage (NCBI taxonomy): Bacteria > Pseudomonadati > Pseudomonadota > Alphaproteobacteria > Sphingomonadales > Erythrobacteraceae > Erythrobacter > Erythrobacter sp. MTPC3. Next base: position 32,566 of record NZ_BTGP01000014.1, on the reverse strand, counting down.
ACTGTCGATAAACGCCTGCTGGGTGCGCGCGATATCGGGCGGCGTGTCTTCCGGCGCAGCGAACCGGGTCGAACCGCCATTGAGATGCGCGAGCAGTGCATCGTTGCGCGCCTCGATGATCCGGGCCGATTGCAGCGACTGGACGCTTTGCGCCTCGTCCGCTTCGCTGAGCGTGGGATCGAGCTCGATCAGCAGGTCGCCCTGTTTTACAAACTGGCCATTGGTCACATGGATCGCGCGCACCGCGCCGATCTCGATCGGCTGAATGACCTTCGCGCTTCCGCCGGGCACGGTCTTGCCCGCAGCGGTCGCGACCACATCGATTTTGCCAAAAATCGCCCAGACGAGCGCCAGTACGAACAGAGTGCAGGTCAGGAGCAGAAGCCAGCGCATTCCGGGGCTGGGAGGCTTCTCCATGATCTCGAGCGCGGCAGGCAGAAACTCGTGCTCGTCCTTCGGCTTGAAGGCCTTGTCGGCTTGCGTTTGACCACGCCATGCTTCGCGCAGCACCTGCCAGTGCTTGGCCAAGGTCGGGAACCTGGTCGCGATCGCGTTCATGCCGGTTCGAGCTCCCGGCCTTCGCCCCCGCCATCGTGAGACGCGCCATTCGCCAGCCCGGTCTGCTTGGCATGGAGCTGCGCATAGCGTCCACCGGCGCGCACCAGCTCCTCATGGCTGCCCATCTCGGTGATTTCACCGGCTTCCACGGTGATGATGCGGTTGCAGGGACGCACGGCGGAGAGGCGGTGCGCGATGATCATCACCGTGCGCCCTTCTGCGATGCGGCCCAGATTATCCTGGATGATTTCCTCGCTCTCGGCATCCAAGGCGCTGGTCGCCTCGTCGAGGATGAGAATGCGCGGATCAGTGATCAGCGCGCGGGCGATGGCAAGCCGCTGGCGCTGGCCGCCGGAAAGATTGGCGCCGCGTTCCTCGATCACCGTGTCATAGCCATGTGATAGCGAGAGGATGAATTCGTGCGCCCCGGCCAGTTCTGCCGCAGCAATCACCTTGTCCATCGCAATGGTGGGATTGGAGAGCGCGATATTCTCGCGCACAGAGCGGTTGAACAGGATGTTCTCCTGCAGCACCACCCCGACCTGTCGGCGTAGCCAGGCCGGATCGACCAGCGCCAGATCGGTGCCGTCGACCAGCACACGGCCCTGTTCGGGCACGTAGAGCCGCTGGACCAGCTTGGTCAGCGTCGATTTGCCCGATCCCGAAGGCCCCACGATGCCGAGCATCTCGCCCGGCGCGATGTCGAGGCTGACCCCGCGCAGCGCCTCGGGCGCATCGGGGCGGTATTTGAAACGCACTTTGTCGAACTCGACCCGGCCCTTGATCGGCGGCAGGCTCGCCCGGTTGGGATTGTGCTCCGGTTCGGCGGGCGAATTGAGGATATCGCCTAACCGGTCGACCGAGATGCGCACCTGCTGGAAATCCTGCCATAGCTGCGAGAGGCGCAGGATCGGCTGCGCGACACGGCCCGCGAGCATGTTGAACGCAACCAGCGCGCCGACCGAAAGCTCTCCATTGATCACCGCCTTGGCGCCAAAAAACAGGATCGCCACCGTGGTCAGCTTGCTGACGAGCTGGATCAGATGGCTGCCCCAGGTCGAGAGCACGGTCACGTCCCATCCGGTCTGAATGTAGCCGGCGAACTGCTTCTCCCACCGGTCGCGCATACGCGGCTCGACCGCCATCGACTTCAGCGTGCCGATGCCGGTGACGGTCTCGACCAGGAAGGCTTGGTTCTCCGCCCCGCGCTTGAATTTCTCGTCGAGCCGGGCGCGCAGCGGCGGCGTCACGAACACCGAGATCAGAACGTAGACCGGTATGGTCAGCGCGACGATCAATGTCAGAAATGGCGAATAGATATACATCACCGCGAAGAAGACGATGGTGAAGAACAGGTCGATCACCACCGTCACCGCGTTGGAGGTGAGGAAGTTGCGGATGTTCTCCAGCTCGCGCACGCGCGCCACGCTGTCGCCCACGCGCCGCGCCTCGAAATAGGAGAGCGGCAGCGCGACCAGGTGCCGGAACAGACTGGCCGAGAGCTCGGCATCGACCCGGTTCGAGGTATGCGCGAAGAGCCAATTGCGCAGCCCTGACAGCATGGTCTCGAAGATCAGGATTGCGGTCAGACCGATCGCCAGCACGTCGAGCGTGGTCATCGACTGGTGCACCAGCACCTTGTCGATCACCAGCTGGAAGAAGATCGGCGTGGCGAGACCGACCAGCTGGAGAAAGAAGCTGCCGATCAGCACGTCGCGCAGAGGCTTGCGATACTTGACCAGCGCGGGAATGAACCAGCTGATGTCGAAGGCCCGCTTCTGGCCTGCGATATGCTCGCGGCTCGTCATCAGCAGCAGGTCGGCTTCGCCGCCCGTCAGCTCGAAGCCGTCCTCGACCTGCTCTTCGGACCAGATTTCGGGCCGCTGGCTGTCGGGCTTGAGCACCATATGCCGGTTGCCGGTATCGCCGGTGTCGTCGATCTTGAGCAGGACCGCGGTTCCGCCGTCGGCGAGCCGAACCAGCGCAGGCAGCGGCAGCTTGGCCAGCTCGTGCACCGCGGCGCGTTTGCGCCGCGCCATCAGGCCAAGTTTTTTGGCGACGCGGATCAGATCGTCGAAATCGTAAGGCCGGTCGCCCTGCCCGCGATCGTGATGGATCTGCGCAGGTTCGGCAGGCACGCCAAGGAACTGAGCGAGAAGCACGAAGCTCGCCAGCGCCGCGTCGGCGGGAACCGCCGATGGGTTGTGTTCCGAATCGCTCATGAAATATTCCGACCCCGCAGTGCTTTTACTGCGAAGGATGATGAGATCAATATGGGTTGCCCGCATCAGCCAAACACAGGCTCCGGTGACAATTCTACTATCCCCAGTATTTTACCGGCGACGAGAGCTAAGCTGAAGCAGCATCCGACTGAAGCCGGAGGGGTTACTCCCCATGCATGTCGCCAACTTCTGAGAAATCCTTGGCGAGGCCGATCATCCTCTCAACCGCCGCCCCTATCTGCTCCGCCGCCTCCAACACATGCCCGTCATCGAGATGCGCGTAGCGCGCGGTTGATTGCACGGTGGCATGACCAAGCAAGCGACCGATCATCGGCAGAGTTTCCTTGCTCATCGCGGCGTGGCTTGCGAAGGTGTGGCGCAGATCGTGGACGCGAAGGCCGGGAAGTCCAGCCTCGTCTCGGAACTTTCGCCAGTAGGCATCGATCGACCGCATCGGGCGGCGGTAAGGTATATTCCAGAACACCCACGGGATCTTGTCATGACGCGGGATCGTGTCGAGCACTGTACGCGCCTCGTCACCCAGCCACACCATGCGGGGTCCGGTCTTGCCATGGCGCAGCTTGATCCGCGCGCCTTGGATGTCCTTCCAGTGCAGGCCTAGGATTTCACCGCGCCTGCATCCGGTAAGAATAAACAGGGTCGCCGCCTTCGCGGCGAGCGAGCGCATCGCATGATCGCTCTCGCGCTCCTTCGCCAGAACGGCTCCAAGTCGCGCCAGCTCTTCATGAGTCAGAAAACGCTCACAGGCTCGGCGACGGTTCATGCGCACCACCCGGCAGGGATTGGTGTTTTCGAGCCGGTAGCCCCAGTCTTCCGCCTTGTTGAGCATCAGATTGAGCAGGCCGAGCGCCATGTTTGCCGCGCCGGGTCCGGTTTGCCGGTTGACCTCGGCAAACCACCTGGTGACGTGCTCCTCGTTGAGCTCGTCGATACACAGGTCCGCGAACGCATCCTGGAGATAGAGACGGCGATACCCGCCATTGATATCCCAGGTCTTGGCCGACCAGCGGGTCGCCCACTTCTCCCAGAACTCGTCGAGAAAATCGGTGTAGCGCGGAGCCGAGCGTATGCGCTTCCTATCGCTAGCCGGATCCGCGCCCACTCGTGCGTGGGCCAGCACCATTCGCGCCACCTGTGTGGCCTGGTAGCGGGTCAGTACCGAGGCAGGCCCCAGCGTCACTGTGCGCAGCTTGCCTGCCATCCGCGTCTGGACGATGTAGACGTTTTTGCCGGTCGCATAATGGCGGATCCCGAACCCATGCTCGATCGACAGCCAAGTCGTGGTGCGCGGCTCACCTCTGGGAATGCGGACAAAGCTGACATCTGCGCCGACCCTGGCGAGAGCCTCCTCGACGACCTTCTGGAGCGAAAGCGCGGTCATGTCCGCAGACCGATCGCAGCAGCAAGCGAACCCGACACGCGCTGGGCTGCCTCGGCCACGACCTCGTCGGCCAAGTGCGCGTATTTGGCAGTGGTTTCGGGGAGCACGTGCCCGAGCAGCTTGCCGATCGTCGCCAGCGGCACATCGTCCATGATCGCGGTCGATGCGAAACTATGGCGCAGATCGTGAACGCGCACATCGGGCAACGCGCAGCGGCGGCGAAACTTCGTCCACCACATGCCGATGTTGATCGGCTTGGTGCCGGTGTAGTCGGGGAACACGAAGGGGCAGTCTTCCAGTCGCTCAATCCCTTCCAGTACGGTAAGCGCCTGACTGCCCAGCCAGATGATCTTCGGCCCGGTCTTGCTATCGGGCAGTACGAGACGCCGCGGCTTCACCCAGTCCCAGTGCAGCTGCTCGATCTCACCCCGGCGCGCGCCGGTATAGAGCAGCAGCCGGATGATCGCGACCTGCTGCGGGAACTCAGCTTCCTGCGTACGCAGCTCCCTTCCCACGCGAGTATATTCCGCCGGAGTGAGATAGCGCTCCATTGCGAGCCGCTTGTAGCGCGGCATGCCGCGACACGGGTTCGAACCCTTGCGCCGCATCTTGAGCGCTTCAGCGTATTTAAGTAGCGCGGCGAGCACCGGAATGGCCCGATTGAAGCGCGCTTCCCTCTCGCCTGCACAGGCATCGCGCCAGCGAACCACGTCGGCCTTGCAAACATCGGCGACGAGAATATCACCGAAATGCTCGGCCAGATCGAGACGCCAGGCATTGGCGTTGCGCCTCGCGGTCGATGGCTTCCACACGCGCGACAGGTCGTCGAAATATGTTGCAGCGAAATCATTCATCGTCGGCGTCGATTTGACCACGACGCGCTTGGGCAGCCCGTCGAGCGCCGCTTCTGCCAGCAGACGGCGCGCCTGCGAGCGCGCCAAAACCGCATCCAAGTCGGTAGTCTTCCCGAGCGTGATACGGCGATGCTTCCCGCGATGCCGCAACCGCACGAACCAGAAGTAATTTCCGCTGGGGCGCACGCGCAGCCCGAAACCTGCAAGCTCGGTGTCCCAGATACAGTATTCATTCGTTTTCAACGGCAAATTTCGACGCGCAAAATTGCCGTCGAGAAAGGCCCTGCGACCTCGTTTGCGCAGCTTGGGGACCATATGGCCATCGGACATACCCGAACTGCTGCCAAAAGTCGCGCAATTCCGGTCGTTTGCGGGGCACAAATAGCCATCCTCGGCTACCGATCTGACAAGCGCATTATTGAATGCGCGCACTGTTTCTATTGCACTTTTTCCCATAATCTGCGGCTCTGCCGCGTTCGGTGTGCTGGGTTAAGCCCATTCTCAAGTGCGCGTCAGTGACCAGGAAATTTGCCTGAAAGAAACCCGCAGAAAATTGTTCTATTTCAATTGGGAAAGGCGGCGGCGCGCGACAACCGAGCGCCGAATTTTAGAGAAAACTCTTGTTACGAATAGACCCTGAATTTCGCTCTTTGTTTCGGAATGGGGACCAAATGGCCAACACATACACGGCAACAGTTTGCCAGTCCTGCAATCGCTTCGGCCACTGAAAGAGCGGGCCGCATGCCGCTCCAAACAACGCCAAACATATGGTCCCATTGCGCATCGCAGAGGTGCCCAATATCGCCCCGCCCGTTACATCCGAGTCTACCCGGTCTGGCCTCAATAACCGAGCCAACAAGTCGCTATTGGCGCCCTGCCCAATATGCCTGGAATTGTGGGCCTCTGGAGTCAGGCGGCCACTTTGGCCGTCGCATTCTGAGTGGCAAGGGAGCTGGCAAATCAGGCCCTATGATTATCGCTTCACCTGGAGCGAGCATGGGTATGAACTGGGTGGCCGCGCGATCCAGATCACCGCATGCATGTTCAATAGTATTCCGATCCTGTTCATTGATAAGGCGGTGCACAATGAGCGTGCCCAACTGGCTCAAGACATCTTGCGGAATGTCGCGCGGACGTTGTGTTGCCAAGACACAGGTGAGTCCGTATTTGCGCCCTTCCTTCGCGATAAGCCCGAAGGAATCCAAGCGTACGCTTCCGTACTCGTCACCGATCGTTCGCCCCAAGAACTGATGGGCCTCATCAAGAAACGTTACGATTGGTCTTTCTCTGAAACGACCGACACGCGCGACACCCAAGAGATATCGACCTATGATGTCGAGCAGGAGCTCGCGCGTCGAGTGTTCAAACCGGACCTCTTTGAAGGAGATTAGAGCAACGTCTTGATTGTCGTCCGCAAGGAATTGGTCAATTTCATCGACCAGGGAGTCTCCCCCAGTTCGGAACAGGCAACTGAGTTCTGGAGAGTTGATCAGGGTAGCAATTCTGGAAACCAACGACTCGCAATAGCTAGCCCCGTTGTTGTCCGGGCCGCCGAAATAATTGGAATTGTTCTGCGACGTGGCCCAAACGCACTCCGCCTTGATTTGCTCAGACAGGCTGGCGATTTCAAAGTCACATTTGGGAGAGTGCACGGCAGCTCCATTGGCTCGCAGTGCATCGAAATAAGGAGCCCGCGGCTGGTTTGCTTTCGTAACTACGCCGTTCTGAATTTGGAGCCCTTGGGGGACGGCATTATCTAGCGCTAGGACGAGTTTAAGGCTCTTAATTGCGTCCCTCAATTTTGGCCCCTGACTCTGTCCGGATGGCCTAAAGAGCGAAAACAGATCGTCCTCCGTGATCTCCGTATATGGGAAATGCACATGGCGAGCGTTCGGAACGTTTGCCTCAAACGCAAATATGGTATCGATACCGGCAGTCTCGCAGAATTCTCCGGTCGGATCGAAAATAATTGCCTTGCCTCGGAGTTCTTTTATCTTCTCGATAAGACCGGCGATGGTCCAGCTTTTCCCACCCCCTGTGGCCCCAAAAATCCCGCAATGGCGACCAAAAATCTTTTCGGGTGGAAGTTCAACCGACACACTTTGGTCACCGGCTTCAATAGCACCAATGATGAGGTTGATTTCACCTGCCTTTGTAGCACTCTTACCTATCATTTGGCCGAGGATTTCCGCACCAGCTAGATAAACGCCGTCACCAATCTTTGGGTAGATGTTCACACCACGGGTCAACTTGGAGTCGCTATCCGTGACTGTCGCAAGCAATTGAATGCGACCTATCGGATTTGGCTCTGACTTGTTCCCGAGTTGAGGTTCAACCGACAGACGTTCGCCGTCCGGAATCTTCACTTCCGTGATCCTGCCAAGAATTTTGGTTCGTTCGCAATCAACAAAAACGAAATCCCCGACTCCGCCCTTGGAGAGAGCGCGGCGTTCCGGCTGCGCGCTTGCATATGGAAGGTTCGCGTGAACCTGCGCAGCATTAACCTGAGTCACGGTGCCGACGTATTTGTCAGGATCGACAGGACTAATTGTCGTCATGCCTGACCCGCTGAGTTATCACGCAATACACGTACCCTTTCGACATGTCGTTCCCTGTCAGTTTCCCCAATGAGGTCGGGCATCGCATCTACCAAGTCTTCAAACCGTCCATTGATGAGATGAATGCGGGGGTCACCGGCCGCGGCCAACGACGAGATGCGTGCGAGGAAACGGTTCGAATGCGGTTGCTGCTGTAAAATCGTGTGGGCAGGCGGATCCGGATCGACGCCACGCAGGTCGTTCTCAGACGTGATGAAACTCGGATCGCAAATGACCAACCGAAGCGTAAGGTTAGATTCGATTGCAGAGAGGATGGGGCTGCTAATATGATCGTCATTAAAACCAAACCCGGCGACAATCAAAGCAGTATCCGGTTCCCGTAGCGCAATCTGGAATGCACCCATCATATCGAGATATGGTGGATCGAAAGCTTCCTGGTACTTGCTAGATCGCGGATAGATCAGCACTGGACGATATTCGTCGGTATTCTGGCGCGAACGAACCACATCAGAGCCGAGGCGGCGCCAATCAGCTGAACCATGAAGTTTATAGAGCTGAAATGCGTTGGGAATGTAGTCTGGTGCTTCTTTGTTCGCCTCCCGCCGGACAACATCGAATTCAAAATGCTGCCGATCATATACCTGATCAAGTGAATGCGAGAAGCCGTCAATCACCATGAACCGCAGGCGACGCGAAGCCTCTTCAAAAGCCAAATCATAATTCGTTGTGAATAGCTTTGCCCTTGCTTTCCTGAACCCTCTTCGCCCAATTTTCCTGATAAAGCGTTGGTGGGAATCAAGGTCAGTTCCAAGACCAACAAAATCAACCAGTCTAAGAATTGTGCTTTCTGCGTTTGCCACGAAGGCTCGGACCCCAGCAACATCTTCATCGTCGTCCTTCGCCCCGTCGTTCAAGTCCAAATAGATTTTACAAAGGGTAAGAAGTCGCTCGATATTCTCTCCCGACTGCGCATTCGGGAAACGAGCTCGTATCGCGGCGAATTCCGCATCGCCGACTTCTTCTCTGACGGCGTTCCACAAATCTGACATCGATGGCGCTTGGGCACCGCCATCCTCGTTAGTCGCACAGAGCGAAGCTCCTGCCCCCGTCAAGGTCGAGAAATTCGATGCGGACAATGCGTTTATTAGTGCGCTATCAATTTGCTCTCGACTCCCTCGCTCTTCTACGCTGCCCTCATCATCGAGCTTGTCAGAATACGCGAGCCACCCTCGACCGGGTGTGTAGAGCCGAAGGTTAGTGCGGTTTGCATCCGTTTCGTTCCAATAGTCCCAGATGCTCATGCGTTATTTCCCAAAAACATTCCTGATTGTGAATTCGCCCGATATTGGCAAAACTCTTTTTACGGTGGAGCAACCGTCATGGACTGGGAAAGCGCATAATACCAAAAGGAAAATTGAGACTCTGTTTCAGATAACGCCTGAGGCGACCCTACTCGCCGCTGCCGCGAATGCCTTTGGCACCTTGGCTAAATTCTATCAGTCGCTGCGGCTCAGATGCAAACCATGCGTAGCTGCCCCAAGCCAACGTTCCAACGGTCTTTCGAAAAGTTGCCGACCCGCGATCCAGAAACGCCGTTACGAACGCCACATTTTGAGATGTAAAACCTGCCTTGTCAGCGAGCTTTAGCAATGCGGCCTTGCGCGCGTCATTGACCGGGCCATCAGTGTGAACCACCTCGACGAAAACCAGTAGGGGGTGAGCTGGGCCGAGATCGACCAGGACGATATCCGGCAAGCTTTTGTCTGCGGGGATGGTCAATCCGATTGCCTTCGCCAATTCGTCATCCCGCGCGACAACTTTATTGCCGCTTTCGCTGAGCGTGATGACCCCCGGTTTTTCTAGGAATGTGGGGGCAAACACCTCAATGACGGCTTTGGAAATATCGGAACTTGGTCCGGTCGACATTCGTCGCGTTTCGCCATTCGGAAAGGTGACCAGCTGGTGATCTCCTCCTCCCGCCGCGCCGCGCCGCACAATCGCAATTCGTGCTAGCGCGCCGGCGTTAAGATGCTTCTTGTGCCAAGCTTCCACTTGGGTTTGGAGAACTGCTTCGGTTCGCACGGGGCCGAACAAGTCCGCAAAGTCAGCCTGCAACGCGTACCGTGGAGCTGGCGATGTCGTGGCCAGGCCCTGACGTTCCACGACCGCCCCATTCTCAATGAGCGCATACCTGATCGTGTCGTCCCGAATGGATTCACGTGTATTACCCGCATACCAGCGTCCAGGCACATCGGCCTTGTTGGGCTTCATCGAGTCCTTGACCCACTGCTCGCGCTCCCCTTGACCGGTCAGCAAAGCCTGTGCGTCGGTCATCCTCGTGACCTGGTCGGGGCGAACCCAGCGACCCGCGCCTTCAACGGCACCCGCGTAGAGCATGACAAATATGGTCTTTGCCGCGATCTCCCAAATCGAATGCTCGCGGTTCGGCGAACCCTCAGGAAAAATCAGTGGAAGTCGGCGGTGAATTTCATCCCAGGGAGTAAGTGTTGGTAGGCTCATGATTAGAGGCCATAAATCTGTCGTAGTGCTTTTTCCAGCGTGTCGCGAGTTGCGCCTTTTGAGACCAGTCGCTCGATGTTCTTCATATCCAAAGCGGAAGGCAAGGGAATGGCCTCCAGCTCGAACGCGGAAACTGCCACACTTCCGCTGATGCAGCGAAAAAGTTGATCGACCACGTCACTGTTGAGTACCGCGGCCACTGCGGCGGCGCTGACTTTTGCTGATGGGGTTGGACGAACCATGTTCAAGTGATTTTCGACGATCACGCCGCCGTGTTTATCGACGAACTCCTGAGGAAGTTCAGCAGCGATCAAACGTCGCGGCTGCTCCTTCGCCGTGGTTCGCTGAACAAGAACAGAGGGTTGATCGACAACTAGCCAATCATCCCCGGCCTCGACCTTGAAATAGGGAGCGTGGTTCTTCTTCTCCGCGCGGAAGAGAAACCGGCCATCTGCCGTTACCGCCTCGGCCCAAACTAGCGGCAACGCTCCTCGGACAGCCCGCTCACGCAACTGCGGCTTGAACCTGTTCCAAACCAGCGGACCAGTCGAAACGCGATAGCCCCAATCCGATAGACGAGCGGGCATCTTCGTTGCGGCTTTGATTATGCCAACATGCTCAGGTTGTCTCGGCGCCAGCCAGGGCGCGGAGGAGTCATCGGGTAATGTGACTTTTCCGTTCTTCGTCAATCGAGCTTCCCGCTCATTGTCGACGTTCAAGTAGTGGACTTGGAAAGGCCTTTGTTCACCGCCTTTGCGATAGAGGGCAAGCAGGGTCTCCTGCATCACATCTTCGAAGACACCACGCCGCGCATGGACAAAGTCGATGGCTTCTGGCGGGGCTTCGCTGGCGAGCAATCGGCGCAGAGCTGTGTAGTATTGTCCTCCAAGGACGCTGGTTGGAGTAAGGTAGGCAATGACACCTCCGGGTTTCGTCCAACGCAGCGCAACATCGGTAAACAGTCCATAGAGATTTGCGTGGCCGTAGAGGCTTCGCGTGAAGCGCTCGCGCTGCTCCGCCGAGAGGCGCACGCGGCCATAGGGCGGATTGCCGACCACCAAATCGAATTTGGGCGATGGCGTTACATCGAGTGTATCGCAGACTTCGACAAACCTTGGTGCTGGACGACCGCTTGCATCGATCAGATCGGAAAGAAATATCTCAAGCGCAACCTGCGAAAGTGCTGCCGCATGAGCGTCAATCTCCATACCGGAGAGGCGTGCGCCAAGCTGCGCCAAGACAAATGCCGGTTCGCTGCCATCAAGCGCGCTGCGCATCCGCGAAGCAGCTTCGAGCAGGAAAGCTCCACCGCCGCTCGCCGGATCGAGCACACGCGCAGTCGCCCAATCGACGCTGCCCTCCTCTGCAAGATCGAGTAGCCGCTTGTTCAGCGATGCTGGTGTGTAGAAGGCTCCGAGATCGCTCCTTTGCTTGGACGGAAGGAGCGTGGTGTAGAGGCTCGTCAGGAAGTGGCATCCTTCGAGCAATGGAAGCGATGCGGCTTCGATCCCGATTGACCGAGCGAGCTGTTCGGTTGTCGTATCCAGGGAGTGGCTCTTACCCGCCAGGTGATCGGCAATATCTAAATTTGGAGCGACCTTCGCGGCGAATGAAACCATTGCAACATGCGAGAAATCGGCAGCAAGTCGAGCTCGGTACTGGTCATTGAGGGTTTGTGCCCAAGCGCGCGCGACTGTACGCGCACGAGCCAGCTCACCTCGCTTCGATTCAAGCGAAAGCGATTGATTGTCACGTTCGACCGGGTTCAGTTTTCGTGCCGAAATTGACGTCAAAAGCCCCTCCTTTGCACTTGATTAGCGAATTTGCAGGCAAAGAGAACCTTCAATTTATGTTCTTCTTTTGTTCCTTTTGCAAGCCTTAGTTGCAGTCTCCGCAGGGTGATGCCTCGCAACGCAAATTCCAGCTTGCCGGTAGGCCACAAAGCTATTGGATTGACCACAACGCCACATCCATCCAAGAACTGCTTAGATAAGGGGGGCATTTTAGCATGGAGTTCTCTTTAGCTCTATGATCGCGACCCCAACGATGGCACGGATTAGATCGAGTCGGATCGTTACATGCGCTTAGCTTGGTCTTTAATAGGCTCTCTCTTGCGTTCAACAAAGCTTCGAAGGCTCTCGGTAAGCACCAGCGTCGAGCTGCCCAGCTTGATAATCTCGATCTCGCGTTTCGAGATCAGCACATAGAGCGTGCTGCGACCGATCCCGAGGTAGCGACAAGCTTCCGGGACCCGCATCGAAATCGGCTCGATCATGTGGCTCTGATCCCGATCCTCTGGGGGCTGGGTGCCAGCTGACGGCATGGCGGTTGGTCCTTTCATCTGACAGGTGATGACGGACCGACCTGGGGAACATGGAGGGGATCAGGTCTGGCCCGCCATCGAACCCGATTATCGATTAATCAGGGCCCGCTTTGCCACATGACGTTTGTACGCTGGGACCGCCGTTTGTGCGATGCCGTCACGGGAGTCACAGAAAGTCGGCCTAATCGGACAGTCAGGTGCGTGCCTGCATGCTCATGGACAGTCTAATCGGAATGCCCAGGAAGGGGCCAAAGGCGTGATCGCAGGGCCGCCGTCGCATCCTGCGCTGAAATCAAACGCAATTTTGATGGGACCGCCAGCTTGCGATATTGGGAGCCGTCGCATATTTCTAAGCAAAACCAGCCACATACCACCCGACCGACGGCGGTGCTTTTATCTCGCCCTCCTATCCTCCCATCAAAATTCGCCGCTTTCTCGCCTGACATTGCCGAGCGCTTTCACTCACCGCGAAATGCGCCCTTCCGTCGATCGATTTGTCACAGTGGGTTTGCAGCCAAATTGCGGCGCAGCCGCAGCGATGAAGCACAAATAGCGCGCCCAAAGGTCAGTCAGACGCTCTTTGCAGCATCTTTCTTGAGCCTCTCTAGCCGCTCCGAACATACCCCGTGAACGATGCTGCCTAGCTCCTCGACCTGCTCACCAAGCCATTCGAGCTCCTCCAGCGTGATGCGATAGTGCTTCGAGTATCGTGCCTTCGTGTATGCTTCTTTAAGCTTCTCGAAGCGCGCTCGGTCGCGTCTTGTTTCGCGTGGCCAGACGTGAATGAGGCGTGCATCGATACGCTCCGCCTGGGTACGAAGGAAGCCAAGGTTGTGCACGTGGGGTGTGTAGAAAGTGCAGACTAAGAGCACGCAATGGTACAAACCTTCGGTTGCTTGGTGGTATTCGAACGCCGCGTGCTTGTTCATGCCTTGGTCGACCGCGTACTTTGCAAGTTTCACCCGGCCCTGGGCTGATGTCAGCCACTCGGTGAAGTACTCCTGCGCCATGGAAAGAGCCTGTTCGGGCGTCTTGGGCTTGGGCGTGTGGAGTTCGGTGTCGTCGGACTGGTAAAGCGCGACCCCATCCTGTTTCACGTCCATGAAGAAGTAGCGCCCATGCGCCAGGCCGTCGTTCACCTCTTGCAGCGTGTGAACGATGAAATTCACTGGCGTGTTGAGCGTCTTGGTCACGCCGTATTCGCGCATCAGCCGCTCATCAAGTTTGGCCCAGTATTTCACTCGGTCGGTCAGTCTGCTGTCATTGACGATCACCAACAGATCGTAATCGGACTGGTAGCCTTTCGCCGTATGCGGCTCGTCGACCCAGGTTCCGCGTGCATAGCTGCCATACAAAATGACCTTCAATATCCGTCCGGCCTTCTTCCATTCGTGCTTGGCAAGCGCAAAGGCGTCGTCGAACTCTTCAAAGATCAGCTGCACTACGCGTTCAAGCTCGCGTTGTTTTTGCGGGGGCAGATGATCGAGGTCGGTCTTCATCGCTCAATCTCTAGCAAGCGCTTGAGATGCTTGCACCTGCCAATTGGCGAGGCGCGCGGCGACGGCGCACCCTAAAGCGCTGAGGAGCAGCGCGCTGGTGGTTCGCGTTAGCAACAATCCGATAGGATTGTTTGTTAGCATAGTTAAGGGGCTCGCTATCCCAGCGTTTCTGCGGGTTTGAGGGCTGTTTCGGTTCCCGATAGTCCGAATCTTCGGTTCCTGATCGTCCGAAGGGTCCACAGCTTTATCCACAGGGTTAGCCATCCCCATTTCTGGGGAGGGGGCTTGAATCGCGTTTGCAGTAGGAGTTTGCTGGAAGGTTTGCATCGGAACCTGCTTCATGATCCGGCTGCGCGCTCGGCGATGAATTCGCTCATGGCGCTCTTTCGTGCAGTGCGGTCCAGTGCAAAGCTGCCTCGCTGGAAGTTCGTGCCATTGAGCAAAGCGCTGACATACCCCGCAATCATATCGGCAGCAGTGATAAGCGTAGCGTCCAAGACGTGGATATACCTGCTTGTGATCGATCCTTTAGCGTGCCCCAAAAGCGCAGCAATGGTGATCTCGGTAAATCCAAGATCATTGCCGATGCTCGCAAAGCTGTGACGCAGAACGTGGGCTGTGACCCCGTCCAATGGAGAGCCCTTAAACAACGCGTCCCAATGGTTTGGAAATCCGCCGAAAGCATTGTCTTCGCCATACCCCGGGAACACGTAGCTCCCGGTGGCAGTCTGACGTTGTGCCTCCAGAAATTCGACAACAGGCAGGCCGATGGGCCGGATCGATCTGCCTTCCTTGCTTTCGGAAAGCCGCAGGCAACTGCCGTCCAGGTCCACGTCGCACCATTTGAGATTGATGATCTCGCCGCGCCTGCATCCTGTTAGCGCGATCTGGCGGATGATGTCCCTTGTCGGCCAAAATTTGTCTTGCGCCTGCGCATCCCGGAGCATGTTGCCGAGAATGCCGTACTCGGTTTCGGTCAAACGCCGCTCGCGAACCTTGTATTTCGGCTTCTTAATGCCGTGCGCGGGATTGTGTTCGATGATCCCCAGATCAATGGCGTACGAGAGTATTCCTCCGATGAGGCCAAGGGTCCGGGTAGCAGTGCCAGGACCGCCCCTCACGATTGACTTGCCCCGCAGCTTCTTGGTTTTGACGATGATCCGCGACCGACCCGCCATGATGTCGCGCATGATCTTGACCATATCCGCTCTGGTCAGATCCTTGACGCGCCGGGTTCCGATCAGGGGAATGATGTGTCTCTTGATCCGACCGATATCGGTATCGATTGTCGATTGCTTCTTCGGTCGCCCGCCCTTGCCGAGAATCAGCCCATCATCGAGGTCCTGAATGTAGCGCTTGCAGAGGCCCTTCATCGTGATCGCACGATGATCTTCAAGGCGCTCCTCTGCCGGATCGTCGCCTCCCGCGACACGTCCCAACTGAGCCTTCGCTTCGCGGCGGGCCAGTTCCGCTGTCCACACGCCGTGCAATCCAAGCGTAAGCCGTCTAGCCCGCCCTCTTTGGCGATACTGGATTACATAGCTGCGCTTGCCTGACCGGTACACCCGGAGCCCAAAACCGGGTAGCTCTTCATCCCAAATGATGTAGTCTTTCACCTGAGACTTGGCTGCCTCGACGGTGCGCTTCGTTAATTTGACCACGGCGATCTCCGTTTCCAGAGCCCCGTTTTTGAGTAACTGTGGTGTCATCACTCGGAGGAAAACCGGGGCGTAGATTTGGGTACGCCAGCGAAATCCGAGTTCAATCTAAATCTATATAAAACAGTAGCTTAGAGTAGAATTTCGTAGTTTGGCGTACTCCTTCTGTACCGGCTCCGAAGGCAGAGGCCAGAGGTTCGAATCCTCTCGGGTGCGCCATTCCCGTTCAGCTTTGGGCACCATGTGCGGAGCAGTGCCACTCGCCGCGCGTGCGAGGCACGATCTTCTTCCGGTGATGCGAACTAGCGTGTCGCCGACCTCGACCTTATCGACGAGAAGATCTACGTATTGCTTGCGCAGCGGACTAGCTCGATCGCGCATGGCCGAGCCAACGAGGTTACTGAACCTGTCGAGGATGTCGGGAGTGATCGCGCGTGCCGGGTCGGCGAGCTTGCGTTCGTGGATATCGATATCAGCTGCCACCGCGCGCTTTTGTGCGGCGATCTGACCCAGCTCCTTCTCAATCTGCGGATCGTCTGCGCTCATGAGACCCTTGCGCACCAAGCCGATGACGTTGGCGCTTTCCCCGTCGAGCATAGTGAGTCGAGAGCGTAGCGATTTCAGTTCGGCGCGATCGCGCGCTTCGCTTTGTGAACTGTGTTCCAGCCATGCGGACAGCAAGCTAGAAAGTCTCTGGGGTTGCAGCACATGCTCGATCACATTCTCGATAACAAGATCGTCCAGCATCTTCATGTTCGTCCAGCGCCCCTTGCACTGGGTCTCACCAGCGGTCTTACGTGTGTTGCAGGCGTAATATTTGTGCTGACCAGATTTCCCCGTGGCGGTAGTCATGCCTCCGCGACATCCGTCCTCGCTAGTGGTGCCGCAAGTCAGTTTGCCGGTGAGTAGATTTGCGTTCGATTTTGCGGCGCTTGCGCCCATTTTAGGATCGCGAGCCGCCATCTGAGCCTGCGCTTGGTAGAACAGGTCCTCATCGATGATGGCAGGGACGGGTATCGGAACCCATTCGGATTCGGGACGCATCTTTTTCGCGCGCGAGTCCCGCTTGTTGAAGAATGCGCAGCCGCAATAGGCGGTGTTGGTCAGGATCGCATGCACGTTGGATACATGGAACCTGCGGCCATCGAGCGTTTCGCCGCGCTTGTTGAGGAGGTCGGCGAGCTTTGCGATGCCGATCGGGCCGTCGGCGGTTCCGAAGACATAGGTTTCGAAGATAAAGCGCGGGAGGTAAGCCCTCTCCTCATCTATCTCGAGCTTCTTGCGGTCCTTGCCCTTGGGCTGCGGCACCGAGACTACCTTGAAGCCGATAGGCGGCTTCTGACCGTTCCAGTAACCTGCCTTGGCATTCGCGACCATGGCGCGTTTGACGTGCTTGGCGTTCTCAGCTGACTGGTATTCGTCGAACAGGGCGACCATCGAGAGCGCGAGTTCTCCGGATGGATCGTCTGCAAAATCCTGTGTCACACTTACCAATTTTACGCCCGCTGATCGCAGTTCGGCACGCGCCTTCATGTAGTCGAGCGCATTTCTGAAAAGTCGAGATAACGAAAATGCGACTATCACGCTGAAATTGCCAGCACGTGCGTCCGCTAGCATCTTTTGATATACAGGTCTCGACGTGGTCGTAGCGCTTGCGCCAGGCTCGATGTAAGTTTCGACTACGGTGCCACCCTTGTCGGTGGCGAAAGCTTCACACCTCGCGGTCTGATCTGGGATGGAGACATCGTTCTCGGCTTGGCGGGTTGTGCTTACCCGCGCATAGATCGCCACGTTCTTATCCAGAAAGTCTTTCATATACGCCTCACAGCACTCAATTGCTGACGAATAAGGCTGCGATTTCCTTGCCCAGGAGTCGATCAAGCATTTCTGCCTCTTCCTTTAGAATGGTAATCGGGAGGCCACAGACCTCGACGTTCGGGATTTCCGGGAGCAGGCTCGCAGCCTTGGTTTGACGAGCAGTTACTTCATTGGTCGTGTGATTTCCATCAAGCCCAATGAGGCCGTCCCGCGATGAGTCATTCGCGCGGCACTTGTCGTTGGAAGATGGGTCACTCCGGCTCATGCCAGAGATATGCGGCGAATGGACACTGGGCCGCCAACGACCCAAAAGGTGTCGTGAATTCAGCTGTTTAAAGCGCGGCTACTGGATAGACGCATCTCATCCTAGAATCACCTCAGACGAAGAACACGAGGTGACAGGAATGAACGCCGAACAGGACCTGATCGAGAACGCCATAAATATCTGGCGAAGACTGCTTGCGAACGAAAGAAACGCGGGACGATGCGATATCGTAAAGCGTGCCGTCGATCTGATCGCCCTCCAAGACGGAAACAAGTTCCCTTCCGAACTCGAACTCACTTCCAGCGAGAAGTCCCTTGGCCGCTGGATCGCCGATACCATTGGGGTGCCGAAACTGGCCTGCGATGAAACCATCCCGCCCGGCTGCAAGCTTGCGCCGTTGGTGTTTTCGCCATCCTATCAATTTCACTTGGCCCAAGCATCGCCACGGACATCTTGCCGACCGCCTCTCCAACATCTCCCACGCACTGCGGGCGAGATCGAAGAACACCTGCACCAGTGGACTGGCAATGCGTTTCAATACAACACCGCGCTCAATGCCGTCACGGGTGTCGGCATCAGCGCGATTGCTGGCTTTCTGGCATCGATCCGGCGATCGCACCCGGCATTGTTCCTTCTCCTGTTGAGCGAGGAAGTGGAGGAGGCGATCCGGCTGCTGCCGGCACTGCAATGGCCGAACGCGCCTGGTCAGGTTGCCGAATGGCGCGCGGCATATTTCGGCAACGCCAAGTGCTCGATCGCTGCTTTATTCCACGCGTTGCGGATCACGAGGCGCATTTTCCGCATCCTACAAAAGCTGAATGCCGATGACGGCTTCAACCTTGCCGGGATCAAGCATTGCGGCAATCATCTGCCCGTTGCTCGGAGCGACCCGCAGATGCGGCGTCTTCTCAAGCGGACCAACGTGACGGCTTTCTCGCTGCACAAGATCGTCCTGATGGATATCGACCACCACGTCGACCCGAACCATCCGCCAGGCGTTTATCACTTTCGCAAGGCCGAAACGGACATACGGACTCTGGCCCGGTATCGCTGTCTGGATGGTCCGGATACCGATTATGCGCAGAAGGCTCTTAAAGACTTTCCCAGGCAACTCGAATTAACCCTGCCGGTAGCAGACAGTCCACCGCATGAGTGGCCGGATTCCAGTGATATCGATGTGACACGTGTAGGCGGCAGAGGCGGAACGCGATACGGGCCTCTCGCCAACTATTACGGACTGCTCCCGACCGATCTGGTCGCCCATGGTGCGCTTTGCGTCGAGGAGACTTGTGCAGGTAGCGCAAAACCGTTTCAATTGGCAGAGTTCGCCAATGCGCTCCTGTTTGCTTCCGGTTACGAAGCGAGAGGGGAAGTGTGGATCCGCCCCGAGCATATCCGGCGGCAAGCTAAGCTGGCCGCGTCCGTATTCCCTTCAAAAGGCGAGTTCGGTCACGCAACCGGGTTCGGGGAAACCAGCTGGCACGATCTGGAAGGCGATAGCCGACTGTGGACTTATCTGGCCAAGGGAACAGGCAGCGACGATCCGCTCGGCAAGATGTTCCTGCAGTTACGGGAGCATCTGTTGAAATATACCGATGATGTCAGAAAGCTTGAACGCATCGACGATGCCGCGCGTGTTTTTTGCTACCTTGGCCAGAGCACCGGACTGCTCAGCAGCGATCCTGTATGGCTACGTCTGCAGGAACGCACCCGCGCGATGCTTAGAGTGACCCTGAGCGGCAAATCGCGATCCAAGGACAAGGTGAAGCCATTCGGCGACGGCCCCAAGACGCTGGGCGCGCTGATAGCAGTCCTGGGGGCCAGTCCGGATAGAGTAGGGCGCGCCGACGTGCTTCACTGAGGAGGAGTGCAGCCTAATCCCGGCACTTGCGTGCCATTTCCTTGATGGCCCGGGCGCGCTCGATGTCGGCAGCCTTTCTTTCGGCGAGCTGTAGTTCCTCATCGGCTTCCATCGCCTGCCACACCTCGTAATTGGCGTTCCATCGCGTAGCTATGCGCTGGAGGAAGGCGAACGGCTCGTCCTCAACCGATTTAGCTCCATCGATTTCTGCCAGGAACTTGTCAACGAACGGCTCGAAACCGGCCATGATCTGTTTTGCCTGGGCGAGGTTCGACACCGTAATCCGCTCGCCCTTTGCCTGGTGCATCTCGTAAATCTTCACGCCTTACCCTCCTCAAGCCGCAGCACCACGTTGGCGTTATTGGCGTCGAGCCAGTCAGCGGCAGCTCCGCGATCCATGTCTTCAGGTATCTCGATCTCGAGCAGCGCGGCCGTGTCGGAGATGAGGAAGCGCTGACCGCGCGTCATGGGCTTATCACGCCACGCCGAATCGCAGGTCGGCTCGGCCGCTTTCCACGCCGAGCAGTCGCGCTCGTAGGCTGTTTTGCGCTGTTCCCACTGCAGCGCTGCAGCCAGCGCGGTGAGGTCGGCTTCATGGCGCGAGATGATGCTTACGATCAACTCAAGCAATGACATCGAATGCGTTTGGGGAAGGCCCCCTGCGTAATTTGCGAGATCGTCAAGCGTGCCGTTGAGCAGCGCTTTGAGAGCATCGGCATCCTGCGGCCCCAGCCCCCCATCGACCATCGGCCCAGCAAGACAGGCACAGGCGTATAGGCGTTGGTTGTTGGTCATCGAAACTTCCTTTCGATGACCGGATTACCGATTCGCCAGAGGCCCCTCACGCGACCCAAAATCTAGCGTGATATCTTCGCCTATTGGTGGCCCACCCATAAGCAGCTTTGTTATGCTTCCGCTCGGTCGATCAAATGTTTTGGAAGGCATTCGGAAGCGGCCGCATTTGGGCCGGAAGGAGACCGTCTGCTTTTGGCCGCTCGAGGATCACAAGCAGCCAATCCCCCAACGACCCAAATGCGGGCATTAGAGCTTTTTAAGATCGGCTCTGCTAGCAGACCTCGCATGCGAACGATCTATCTCCTATCTTCGATCTCTATCGGTTTACTCGCAGCTTCACCTGCTCAGGCTTGTTTGCCGATACCGCAGTCAAGGGTGGAAGCCACCGCTGATGTGGTCGTAGTGGGGCGGTATATCCGGCGTGGCGAAGACCTGTCGCGCGGCAGAATTGCCGTTTTTCAGGTCGAGCGTGGCGACGCGACAAAAATGATTGATGTGGTGTGGAGCCTAAGCATTCTCGATGATCCTTCAACTGCGGATTGCGCGGTCCAAATTCCAAGCGATGGAGGTTACGAGAAGTTTTGGCTTATTAGACAAGAAAACAGCAGCTTTGTCGTCATCGGACGCGGGTGGATTGAGGACCCGCTCGAAAGAGCGAAAGAAGCCGCGGAACGGTGACACAGATTTACACCACGATTGTCTGCTATTCGAACTTCTTCGACGATAGCCGACCTTCCGCTTCCACCCCCAGAATACGACGTTTAGCGATGGCTCAAACTGGGCCGCTGGCCGTCAGTCCGCTTTTTAGGGATCACATGATTTAGGGCCGACTGTCCTCGCTCGAGTCTTCGACTGGGGCAAGCGGCCGCTTCTCCGCATTGACTCGAAGCGAATGTAGCTGAGTCGGCTCTTTGCGAGAAGCAATTGCGATTGCGTTGCCTTGTCGTCCGATCGTGACATCTGTCATGTTGCGCGTCTTACACCTCGCACTGCTTTCCCAGCGTTATTGGTTCTAGTCCAAGGGCCGATGACGAGGAGAATGAGATGCAGACAGACCCAAGCCTCTATGTCGCCAGATTGGAAGGCGTTTCCAAATCATATGGTGGCCAGCGCGTGCTGGAGGAATTCAGCTTTGAGCTCGAGCCCGGGTGCGTAACGGCGCTGCTTGGTCCCAATGGGGCAGGCAAGTCTACCGTTGCGGGGCTTTTGACCGGACGGCTTACAGCCGATACCGGCAGGGTCAGCCTCTTTGGCCTCGACCCGCGCGATCGTCGGGCGCGAGCCCGAATGGGCATAATGCTTCAATCCGCTGGCTTGCCAGAGACGCTGACCGTGAAGGAGCTGATCGATCTACACGCGAGCCATTATGCCCGCCATATTGCAACCGGTGAGGTGATTAAGCAGGCCGGGCTGCTCGATCTCGCGGACCGTCGATGTAGCAAGCTTTCTGGGGGAGAGCAGCGCCGGGTTCAGTTCGCTCTCGCCATTTCCGGTGCGCCTGACCTCCTCGTTCTGGATGAGCCGACGACCGGTTTCGATTCCGAGGCACGTCGGGCCATGTGGCAGCTTGTCCGCGCGAAAGCCGAAGAGGGGACAGCCGTGTTGCTGGCAACGCACCATATGGATGAAGCAGACGCACTGGCAGATCGCATCGTTGTCATTACGAACGGCGGTATTGTCGCAGACGGGCCGCCTTCCAAGATCAAGTCGCAAGTGGCAGGCTCGGTTCTCAGGTTGCGGACCCGGCTGCCTGCTGCACGGTTCCGCGACCTGCCCGACATTGTGAAAGTCGAAGAGCGCGGGGCAGATCTCACAATTCTGACATCGACCCCCCGGCCCACGCTGGAAGCGATCTTCCAAATCGATCCCACCCTTCAGCACTTCGAGGTTGTGGGAGCATCACTCGAAGACGCGCTTGAGAACCTCATCATGGTTCACAGCGAAAAGGAAGCCGCGTGATGTCTGAACTTCTCCCCGCAGCACCGCGCATCTACTGGCTCGAAAGCAAGGCCGAGATCATAAAATCGGCGCGCATGCCGCAATTCATCATTCCTACCATCGCGCTGCCTCCTGCATTCTATGCGCTCTTCGCGCTCGCTCTCGGGCAAGGCAGCGAAGCAGCTGCAACGCAAACGCTGGCCACCTTCGGAGTGTTTGCGGTGATGGGGCCGGCGCTGTTCGGTTTCGGCGTCAATATCGCTGCCGAACGCGAAACCGGCCAGCTTGAATTGAAACGGTTGTCGCCGATGCCAGCAGGCGCGCAGATCACTGCCAAGATCGCCGCCACCACAGTATATTGCGCCGTCTCATTGGTGATGCTGTATTCGCTCGGTATCGTTGCAGGTGTTGCGCTTGCTGCGGCGCAATGGACCGCGATGATCCTCGTCCACTTCCTTTCCATCATTCCGTTTTCGCTGATGGGAATTGGAATAGGTTACCGGTTCGGACAGGGCGCTGCTGTGGCCATCGCCAACATCGTATTTCTTTCATTGGCAGTGATGGGAGGCTTGTGGTTTCCGATTACGGCTATGCCTCAAGTGATGCAGAGCACCGCCTGGGTGTTGCCCTCCTATCATCTGGGGGAAATAGCGTTGATGGCTGCAGGTCAAAGGAATGACAGCTTTCTTCTATTGCACGCGGGGCCCTTGCTGCTCATCACACTTGCAGCAGCTATCTACGCTTGGACTGGGGAAAGGCAGCAATCACGGTGAAGCAGAACGAAACGATGGAGATTGGCGGGACGCCGGCGCACCCACAGCCATCAGTAAACCCGATGGGCGAGCCTGATGCCGGAAATGGGCAGTCGTTCAAAGCCATCCCTTGGTCCAAGCTCGATCATCCCGGCATCTGGCTCGCCTATCTTCCCTTGTTCTTCATTCCATGGTTCATTGAGCGACCAAGCCTTACCCAGATGATCGCCGCGACGGCAGGGCTCGTCCTCTTTCTCGCTCTCTATTTCGCAGCGTTCAAGGCAACCGGCAGACGCCTCACAATGCTGGCGATAGCCACACTGCTGATCTCTTTTGCGCTGGCCTTCACTGGCAGCAACTGGACGGTGATCACCATCTACGCCGCCGCGATGGTTGGCAACCTCCGACCACCGCGCCGCGCCGCCATGTTGGTAGGGGGCTTCGCAGTCGCCACCTGCGTCCTCGCTTTTGTTACCAGACAACCGGTGATCTTCTGGGTATTCGGTGTGTTTCTGACTATCATGGTCGGTGCTGCCAACATCTCGCGTGCGGCGCTCGAAGACAAGAATCAAGCCCTTGCAGAATCTCGCGACGAGGTGCGCCAGCTCGCCGCTGCAGCCGAGCGCGAGCGTATCGGGCGCGATCTGCATGACCTCTTGGGTCGAACACTCACGCTCATAGCCATCAAGGCTGATCTCTCGGCCAAACTGGCCGAGAGGGACAGCGATGAGGCGAGGAAAGAAATGCGCGATATTGCTGCGGCTGCGCGACAAGGGCTCGCCGATGTTCGGTCGGCAGTCAGCGGCATGACCGGGGCAACGCTCAGTCGTGAGCTTGCAAGCTCGCAAGCGGCGCTTGCTGTTGCGGGGATCCGATGCAAAATCGAAGGCGATGCGGACCGGATAGACCCTGGCAGCAGTGCGGTGCTGGCCATGGCGCTGCGGGAAGCGATCACGAATGTCATTCGCCATTCGGGAGCATCTTCGTGCGAAATCCTCCTCAGGCAACATCCCTGCGGACTCGAAATGACCGTTAGCGACAACGGCCATGGTGAGGCTGTGCGAGCGGGAGGGGGAATATCGGGCCTTCGATCCCGTCTCGGAGCAGCTGGAGGAGATCTCGTCGTTCGTGGGACAGCTGAGGGAACGCAACTGGTTGCACGTCTGCCGCAAGGAGCTGCAGCATGATCAGGCTCGTGATCGCGGAGGATCAGGCACTGGTTCTCGGAGCGCTGGCGACTGTGCTGGCGCTTGAGGACGATATCGAAATTGTCGCTCGCGCGGAGGACGGAACCTCTGCGCTCGAATATGTGAGGCAGCTGAAGCCCGATATACTTCTTTCCGATATCGAGATGCCTGGTCTTTCGGGTCTTGATGTCGCCGAAGCAATCACGGGTGAAAGGTTAAAAACGAGAGTCCTGATTGTAACGACATTCGGGCGCGCCGGTTATCTGCGTAGGGCTATGGATGCAGGGGTGCGTGGCTATCTGCTCAAAGACACACCATCTGACGCTCTGGCCGCAGCGGTGCGAAAGATTGCAGCCGGGGGAAGGGCAATCGCGCCGGAACTCGCGGAACTTGCATGGGACGCGCCCGCCAATCCCCTAACCGAGCGCGAGCGGGACGTGCTGCGACTGGCCGACGAAGGACGCTCGAACAAGGAAATCGCCCGGCAGCTTGATCTCTCGCCCGGGACAGTTCGGAACTACCTTTCAGAAGCCTCAAGCAAGCTGCATGCGTCGAGCCGCATCGAAGCCGGCCGCATTGCCCGTGATCATGGGTGGCTCTGAAGCGTTTCCATATTCGTGACGTTTGTCAGGTCTGCGGTCTGACAGCCCGCACTGCCTAGGCCGACCTAGTAGGCATACTGCTCTCCCGATCAAGGAGAGCGAAATGCATGCAGCCAGAACAATTTTGCCGGTCATCGGGATTGCCGCCTTACTGGCGGGAGCTGCCCTGTTTCAACAGGCAGCGCCGGACCGCTACGGGCTGCCTGAAATCGAGGTGCTCGATCCCGGGCCGACTGGCCAGCGCATCGACCAAGATGAGTTGTTCGGCAACTATTACCCCGCAGCCGGAAACGTAATCACCCTTCAGGGCGCACCTCGTCCCGCCGTGCTTCTCCTCGGCGGCTCTGAAGGCGGGCTCGGCGGCGGTGCCAAGCGAATGGCGCTCTCGCTGCAGGAAGAGGGGTTTGCCGTTCTTCATCTGGCTTACTTCGGGGCACTAGAGCAGCCTGCTTCGCTTGAGCGCATACCACTCGAATTGTTTGATCGGGCTATTGAATGGTTGAAAGAGCAGCCCGGGGTCGATCAAGAAAGGTTGGCCGTCATCGGTGCATCCAAGGGGGCAGAGGCTGCCTTGCTGGTCGCATCGCGACGGTCCGATCTCTCGGCGGTGGTCGCCGGAATGCCGACAAGCGTCGCATGGAATGGGATCAACTGGGCGAGCAATGGGCAAAGCCCCTATTCATCATGGACGGCTTCAGGAGAGGACGTGCCAACGATGCCGTTCTCTGACTGGAACGCGTCGGATGGTATCATTAGCGTCTATCGGGCTGTCGAGAATCCCACGCAGAGCACAAATGCAGCTCGCGCCGCGATTCCGATCGAGCGATCCAGCGCGAGGATTATGCTGGTGTGCGGAGAAGCCGAAACGATGTGGCCCGCATGTCCTATGTCGAGAATGATTGCAGAGCGCAGTGCCGAGCGATCAGGTCCCTCCATTACCGTTTTGGCCTATCAGGACGCCGGACATTTCGTGTTCGGGCCGCCCATGACACCGGGCGATGCGTTTTATGACAGGCTGGATACATTCGGCGGAAGCGTCGAGGGCAACGCTACCGCACGCACCGACAGTTGGCCGAAAGTGGTGGCATTCTTGAAGGCCAGGGCAGCCGAGTAGGAGGCTCTCTTTTGGAAGCGAATGCCGAAATTGGGCCGTTTGCGGAATGTCAGCTTTCGGGTTAGGCCACCTCCGCGTCGAACGGCCGAGATTGGGGCGCAGAGAGCCGCCGGTGCGTCGCATGCATTCAACGGTATAACGCTAAAGAACCTATCGGATAGATGCTGCAGGCAGCCCCTAATTAGTTTATGGCCAACTCACGCATCAGCAGCAATCGACCGGCCTGTGGTTTGCCCCACCGCTGTTTGCCGCACGCGCCCGCCGCGGCCCCGCCTGCAATGGAAGCTCGCATACGCGTACCGGAAACTACGCGACCGCAATGGGCGCGAAGAGTGCGCACAACATTTTTGGGTCGCGTGAAGCGGTAAGGGCGAAGTGGCAGAAAGGAGGTGTGGGGGTCTTAGCGAGAGAAATTGTTTAGCATGCGCCAAACGAAAAAGACCCCCACACCACCCACAGCCGCCGAGCGCGACGGTCTTGCCCGCACCTATTCCTACACGCTCGACGGGACGGTCCTTTCGCTCACCAGCGCGGCGCTAAAGCAGATAACGATCCACCGCCGCGATGCGAGTTCGGCAAGCCGCCGCGAGCGTCGCAGGATGGCGTCGATCCTGCGCGACGACAAGCTTCAGGCGCGCATCAACAAGGCCATCCAGCGGCAGTTGGATAAGGTCGAAAGGCGCGCTCCGCCCAAGAAAGTCCGTGTCCGGGTCGAGCTGCAACACCGCCGCCGATACCGGCGAAAACAGCGCAAGATCGCGTCCAGATCCGTCGTTCCGTTGCCCGCCTATAAAGGTCCGATACTAGACCGGCAGGGGCGTCGCGGTCTCGTGATGACGGTTGAGTATGACGGCGCGAAGAAGCATTCCTTCGGCATTTTCGGGCGCCGGGTAATCTATATTTCCGATCCCGAACATTGCGAACTCGACGCGTTCGGAAGGCCAATCTTCACTAGCAATATGGGTGCCGACCTCGACGAGATCTTGATGGGCGCGGACCTCGTCGAACTCGCTCAGCGCGAGAGCCGGGCGGATGCTAAGAGCAACGTCAATCTCATCATTCAGCTACCGCACGACGTGTCGCAGGAGGTGCGCGTGGCGATCATGAAAGCCGTGGCATGCGAACTTTTTGGACGCCACGGATTGCCCTATGCGGCTGCGCTCCACCGGCCCGATCCGGACGGCGATCAGCGCAATTACCACGCTCATATCTGCGGCGGCTGGCGCCCGATGACGCGCGTCGCGCCGTATCAATGGGACATCGCCGAAGACTATCGCAGCGACCTCGATGGCGCCGAATACTGGCGCCATGCGCGCCGCCGGGTGGCCGAGATCATGACATCGACGCTCGAGCGAAGTGGCACCGAGCGGCACTACACCCATCTCTCGAATGCCGAGCGGGGATTAGTGCATAAACCGCAGAAGAAGCTCGACAAGCGCAAGACGCGCACCGCACGCGAGGGCGAGTTCGTGGCCGATGTCGAGGCCAATCGCAGGACGATGGCGGCCAATATCGCGCTGGAAAATGCGATCGAAACGAAGCGCAAGCAGCGCCGCGAGCGGGCCCGCAGACGCGCTCTGGCAGCCTTCGCGCGCGTCGAAATTGCGGTCAAGCAGCCGGTCGATCTGCGCCCCGTTGCGCCCGCCGCACGGAGCCTTGATGCGGCATCGATCGGATCGGTCGATGCATATTCGCCCGGTGCGAAACGATCCGTCACGACAGTCCAACGCCCGCGCGATCGCTCGCCTACCATTGCCAAGGTTGCCACTGCGGAAGCATCGCCCTTCGCCGTTATCGTGAGCCAGCGCATAGTCGCGCCGCTGCCTGGAAATGCGCAGCATGTGCGACCGATCCGGCCGGACTCTGCCGGAGCCATTTCAGTGTCGGCAAAGAACATTCGAACGGTTTCGTCATCGCCATTCACTCGCGCCGCCGCTGCGATCCATTCAGTTGGGCCCTTGCCATCGCCGGGCTCCGTTTCGATCCATCCAATCACACCGAAGGCAGTGCCTCAGACGCTGGCAGCTGCGCCGGAACTGCGACCGGTATCGACCGGGTCTGCACCGGCCGTCGACCTCCGGCGGGTCGAATCCCGGCAACCCATTGCCGCATCGCTGCGACCGGTGGCACCGGCATCCAGCCTCTCCGTGACGCTTCGACCAGTTGCTGTGGCAAGCCCGGAGATGACCATTCCGCGCCTCGCAAAAGTGTCCCTGAACTGGCCGCCAAGCCCTAACCCGCCGACGCTCCGCGGCGACACGACAACCCCAGTTCGCACGCCCGTCATAAAACAGGTTGCGGCGCTCACCGAACGCGAGTGGCCGGCCCTGCGCTCAGTCGCTGCTGGGCCGATGGCGCCAAGAACGGTTGCCGCAGAGAAGGTCGTATCTACGCCGCTTGCCATGGTCGGCGGGCAGAGCGATGCGCGAGTTTTGCTGCGCCGCGTTGCCGCCGCCCGGTCGCTGGAACGTGGGCCGGTTTGTAGCCGGGTCGAACTCTCGCGGCCTGGGGATGATCCCGTGATCTGTGGCGTGTCGCCCGCGCCAGGAATGCCCGCGATTAGGCCGGTTCCGGTGCAATCCAAGGACAGGAATGCTGGCTCCGCCATTACTCTCCGGCCCGTCGCGCCGGTCGTGCCGAAGATCTTCGATTCAACCTCGGTTGAAACCATTCGCGCATTTGCGGAGCGGCTTGCGACAATGATGGCCTTACGCTCCGACAGGGACGCGAAGGCCCACCCGGGCACGCCCGATCACAGCGCCGCGACGCTTCCGCCTGATGCAACCGAGCCTACATTGGCTTGTGCAGCCGACGTGGCCGCCTTTGCCGATGCGATGCGGCGCCGGCCTTCCGGACTGTGCCTGTGGGACGATAACAGCGTGCATCCCATGGTCGCGATCGCGTCGAGCTGGGGCTTGAGCAAGGCGGACTTTGCCAGCAGGATCGCCAAGCGCGAACTCATGCCGCTCTATGTCGAACAGGAATTGCGTTTCAAGCGGCTCGAGACGGAACTCAAATTCATCGGTGCCAGCAAGGAGGAGCTGGCCAATCCGCAACGCAAACTCGCCGATCGCCTGTCGCGCGAGGCAGCCGAAACGCTCAAGATCTACCGCCGCTCGGAGCTTTTGCACCTTGCACTTGGACGGGTCGATCGCGAGCTGCGGCAGGGCAAGACTGCCGCGAGCCGCACAGGCCA
Organism: Erythrobacter sp. MTPC3; assembly: GCF_042854385.1. Classification (NCBI taxonomy): domain Bacteria; kingdom Pseudomonadati; phylum Pseudomonadota; class Alphaproteobacteria; order Sphingomonadales; family Erythrobacteraceae; genus Erythrobacter; species Erythrobacter sp. MTPC3. The sequence goes on along the minus strand of NZ_BTGP01000014.1, from coordinate 3,444 downwards.
GATGAGCGAGCGGGGTATCGACTGGCGTGCCATCGACCAAGCGACGAAACAGCGCCGAAGGGCTCTCGCGGCAGCCGCGCAGCAAATCGGCGAGCAGCATAAGGGTATTGGCTGACCGCGAGAGACAAACGTCCGCCATGGATTGCGGTGAGTATCCAGATGCCGCACCCATGCCGCCGCATTGAAAAAAGCCGGACCGCGGGGCCGGCCATGCAGGATATCCTGTCGGCTGACGGGCAGCCGGGGACGGTTGAGGGAAGGGAAAAGGCCCGGACCGGCAAAGCCGTCCTCGTGAACCTATAGCGAGGATATTGCATGAATACCCAAGACACACCTGTCTCGCAGGAGGCAGGCGACAGCGCATGCGCAGCTGCCGATACCCGCATCTTGCGCCGGATCACCAGGCTGGATGACTGGCCGGTCATTGCGAGGCAAAGCGAGCCGACGACGCTGATCGCAGTCCTGGACGTTGAGACCGAAGGCCTCGATCCAGATGATTGCCAGGTGCTCGAGATCGCGGTCGCGCTGGTGCGTGTCGATGCCGAGGGCCGCATCGTTACCATCGTCGACAAGGCTTATGGACTGCAGGATCCCGGTAGGCCGCTTGCCGCCGCGATCATGAAGATCACCGGTCTCACGGATGAGAAGCTGGCCGGCAAGGCGATCGATATCCCCAAGGTCACGCAGGTGATTGCGCGCGCCGAGGCAGTGGTGGCGCACAACGCTTCCTTCGACTCCGGCTTTTGTCGCCGCTTGTTGCCGGGGATCGAGCGTCTGCCCTGGGTATGCAGCCACAAGGACGTCGACTGGATCGAGCATGGCTATGACGGCGCCAAATTGGGCCATTTGATAATGCAGCAGGGAATGTTCGTGCCCAAGGCTCACAGCGCAGGCGACGACGTTACCGCGCTGGTCAACCTGCTCGCCAGCGCGTTGCCCAATGGCAGGACAGTCGTAGGCGAGGTGCTGGACAATGCCCGCTCGCAGACCGTCCGCGTCGAGGCGAAGGACGTGCCGCCCAAGGACAAGGGCGAGGTCAAGCGCCGCGGATATCGCTTCGACTGGACCACAAAGGTCTGGTGGATCGAGACCAGCCAGTTCCAGGCGGATTATGAGCGCAGCTGGCTTGAGCGGCATTTCCCGCGCGTCCGCGTCACCTGTGTGCCGCTAGACTGGCACAACCGCCACATTCGGTAAGTCGAGTGCAGGAATGGCCCGCGCGGCGGCGCGGGCCGGACAATCCCTATCTCACGAAACGAAGGATGGTGAACCGGTAGCCTGAAAGGAAAAAGCTCGGTTCCGGCCAGAAGGCCGTCATTCAATAACAAGGAATACGATATGAACATTTTCACCACCGGCGGGCACGATGCCCGCCGGGCCAACGCCTATGCCCTCCACCTGGAGCTCGGCCTCCCCGTCGGGGGAGCCGTCCCAGCAGCAGTCAAATTTGCCTCTGTGACTGGCATCGATATGGGCATTCTCGATGTTGCGGCACGCAAGGTTGCTGAGACTGGTTGGGCCTGTGTGATTGCAATCTATGCGGATGAGGGGGCAGCCGCACCGCATTGGTATCTAGCATTGATGCCGCATGCAGAGGGCGTAGTTTTAACCAAGGTCATTCCGGCAGCGATCGGCGATGATGAACCGCTTGTGCTGATGGCCGAGGATCGAAGGCAGCAATTCGCTGTAGGCGAATGTGGTCGCCTCATTGCAGTGCCAGTTGAAGCTGTGGCTCGACGAGCACGTTCGCACCGCAACGCTGCCAAGAGGATTGCCGCGACCGCCGAAACCCTCGCGCCCTTCTGCACGGGCGGGCCCAGCCCGGGTGACCTCTTCGTCGATAGCTCTGGCAATATCAGGACCGCAGCGCCTTTCTCAGCCTGATCCTCACAAACCTACGATCATCCAGGCGGTGTCTTCCTCGGGAGGCGCCGCCTGTTTCTTTTCAGGAACAGGAAACCCCACATGAACTTCTCTCCCAGGCACCATCCGCGCGTGCTGACAGCACTGGAAATCGTGCGCGACCGGCCGATGAGCTACCGCTCAACCATCCGGTGCATCGCGATGTTCACCGTCACCAAGTGCAACGAATACTGTGCTCGTTTTGCCGTCGAACATTACGCCTTCGACCGTGAAACGAAGCGTTCGGATATCATCGGCGGAATCGCCAGAAGCATTCCGGATAATGCCACTTTGATTGCGAAGGCGCAGCCTTCCGAGATGCGCGAATGGCGCATGGCAATGCAGGAAGGGATGCCATTCTCGCCCTCAGACCTGCAGCTCCTCCGGAGGCAACGGAGTGACCTCGCGATCATGCCGCTCGCGTGCCGCGACGCTGCGCTCGACGAAACCGCAGCGTTCTACGCGATCCAGCGCGCGGGCCCGGGCTCGTCGATCAGCGCGCAAGCTCGCCGCGCTGCCGACGAGGCACAGGTGCTCTGGTTGACCTTCCTTGCGACCTGCTGCCGCGAGAACGATCGGATCTCGCTGGGCTCGGCCTACCAAGCCTGGCGGGCGATCGAAAACGCTCGCCCGCTTCCCTTCTGATGAAGCGTGATGGTGCCGATAAACAATGAAAGGAAAAGGCAAATGGCGAAGCAAAGCTACATCGCGCTCGACTGCGAATTTCACTGGGACCAGGAGCTTCACAAGGCCCATCTTGCGATGGATCACAAATCGAAACGCAGAGCGGTCGCGGTCAAGAAGGTCATGGCAGCAGCTGCGTTCCAATTTTCGATCGACGAAGAAGGCAGGCTTTCGACCGGCGAGGTGGCCAGCTGGAACGAATACGATTGGGGCAGCGAGGAAGCAGTAGTCACCCAGCTTTTCGACTATCTGCGGGCGCACGAAGATAAACCCATTGTTACCTTTGGAGGACTCGGAACCGATATACCCGTGCTTCTACTGTGCAGCATTGCGAATGGCCTCCGGCTCCCGCCGCAGCTAGCTGATCGGCCAGGAAGACGGGGGCCGCGCCCCCATCTGGACCTCGGGTTGCAAATCAAAGGGGGGGGCAAGACCTGGAGTCATCTTTCGCAAGTGCTCCTGCGAATGGGCGTGCCGTTCAACCTAGTCGCGGCGAAGCCGGGCGTGCGGCGGCCAGTCAGCGCCGGCGCATGGCAAGATCTACGGGACCACGTTGAGCTCGACTGTTTGCTGCTGTCGGTCGCCAAACTCGGCTGGCTGGTCGCACAAGGCACCGAGAGCCTGCGGTTAGAGCCGGCCATCATCGCATTGATTGAAGGGTTCCTGCGACGCCGCCCAGACCACTCGTTAAGTAACGAGTTGCGGACCTATTCTAATCGGTTGCAACAGGAGCTTGCCAGCGGGTTTGATCTCGCGGCCTGAACCATGCCTCAGAATGCGCCGGACCGCGCAGGCAGTGGCGGTCCGGCACTTCATGCATCATCCCGCGTTTGAGACTCCAGCCCTTGTGCTATTCGA
>NZ_BTGP01000013.1:0-81335 GCF_042854385.1 Erythrobacter sp. MTPC3 | reverse complement strand
AGATCGACCGGTTTTTCCAGCGCGCCCAGTGTTCCGCTCACCCCTTCGCCGAGTTGTGCGGGATTGGCGGTTACGAAAATAACCTCGATCCCGAAATCCGCAGCAAGCTTCTCGCCAATCCTCGGACCAGTGGCTCCATCGGCCAGATTGACATCGACGAGCGCCACATCGATCGCGTCTGAAGCCTTTGCCAATGCCGATTGCATGTCGTCGGCTATGCCTGCGGATTCATGACCGAGATCGTGAACCACCGCCTCCATTTCGACAGCTATGAGGAATTCGTCTTCGACAATCAGAATGGTGGTCGGCATGGAAAGCTATCAAAAGTTAAATGACGAGGCTCTGTAGTGAGGGGACGGACAGGGCGCATATTCGTTCCCTCGCCTCGTCGCATCCGGCTTCGATCGAAATAGCTTCAAGACGCGCACCCGTTCCGACGGCATAGCTTCACTATCGGGCGCCAGGACCACGACCAAAGAGCGTATCTATGATGGGGCATTCCGGAACATCACCGCCTTCGCAGCGGGCTGATACATCGGCTAGCGTGCGCTCCAACCTAGTCAAATCAGCAATTTTAGCTCGCACGCTGGCCAGATGGTTATTGGTCAGATCCCGAACCTCGCCGCAGCTGTAGGGGTGCGAATCAACGAGGCTGAGCAGGCTTTTGAGCTCCTCGATCGAAAAACCCAGATCGCGGCCGCGCAAGATAAAGCCGAGCCGCGCCTGGTCGCCGGGTGGATAGAGCCTGTGCCCGCTTGCCGTACGCTCGGGAGGCTGAAGCAGACCGATGTTCTCGTAGTAACGGATTGTCTCAAGGTTGCAGCCCGACCGCTTGGCCAGTTCGCCCCGCTTGATCATTTGCGATGATGTCATGAGTCATATGCCAATTAGCGCTTGAACCTGTAGTTACTACAGGGAGTACATTGGTTTCCATGACCGATCAAACGCAAAAGAATGCGCAGCAGATATGGGCAAGCGGAGGCGCGCTCGGCGCGATACTCGCCTCGTCCTGCTGTATTGCTCCGCTGCTGTTGCTGAGCCTTGGCATCGGCGGCGCATGGATCGGCAATCTGACCGCGCTCGAGCCCTATAAATGGGTGTTCATCGCCATCGCGGTCCTCTTTCTGGGCCTTGGATTCCGGCATTCCTATTTTCTGCAAGCCGAACCTTGTGACGACGGAACCTATTGCGCGCGGCCCGAAGCAAACCTGATCGTCAAAAGCGCCCTATGGCTGGCAACCGCTTTGATCGCTGCCTCGGCCACGGTCGATTGGTGGGCGCCGCTATTCTACTAGGAGTTCGAAAGATGAAGAAGACGGTGATCGTTGCAGTTGCGGCAGTTGGGCTGGCCGGAGCGGGTATCGGGGCAGCGAGCCTGTTGCCGCAAAACTCCCACGAACAGGTTCAACAAAATCCCGCGCATCTGCAAACGGCAAGCTTTGCGGTCGAGAATATGACCTGCGCGACCTGCCCGATCACCGTGCGGCGCGCGATGGAAGGCGTGGCAGGCGTGAAAGGTGTGACTGTCGATTACGAGACCAGGACGGCGACTGCGCAGTTCGATCCTGAGCGAACGACCACAAGCGCGATCGCAGCGGCGTCGACCGAGGCCGGATATCCGGCGATCGTTAGAGAGAGCGCGCTATGATCGAACTGAAGTCCGAGATCACATGCCCTACCTGCGGGCTCAAAAAGCTCGAAAATATGCCGACGGAGGCTTGCTGGTTTTTCTACGATTGCAAAGGATGCGGTGTGAAACTCCGGCCCAATGCGGGCGATTGCTGTGTCTTCTGCTCATTCGGCACCATCCCCTGCCCGCCGATCCAGGAAACGCGTGCCGATCGCAAGGGCGCCACATGTTGCGGAGGGCGGTGAGATGAATACGCGAAACTTCGATCTTATAGTGCTGGGTGTTGGCATGGCAGCCGTAAATGCCGCCAACAAATGCGCCTCAGCCGGTTGGTCGGTCGCGGTAGTCGACGAACTGCCTTATGGCGGCACCTGCGCCCTGCGCGGCTGCGATCCGAAGAAAATGCTCCGCCGCGGGGCGGAAATCATCGACGCAGCGCGGCTCATGCACGGCAAGGGCATCGACCCGCACGACATCGCCATCAACTGGCCCGATCTGGTCGCCTTCACGCAGACGTTCACCGACAAGATGCCCGGTCGGATCGAAAACGGTCTGGAGAGCAACGGCGTCACCACCCTTCACGGCACGGCGCGCTTTGTTGGCGAAGACACCATCAAAATCGACGGCGAGGGGCAGTTTCAGGCAAACCATTTCCTGATCGCAACGGGTGCCAAGCCGCGGACGATAGAGGTTCCCGGCTCCGAACACCTTACCGACAGCACCGAGTTCATGCGGCTCGATGCGCTGCCCGAACGCATCCTGTTCATCGGCGGCGGCTTCATCTCGTTCGAGTTTGGCCATATCGCAGCACGCGCGGGCAGCAAGGTGTGCATCATCGACCGTGGCGAGAGACCGCTCAAGGGTTTCGATGCCGATCTTGTCGAAAGACTCGTTGCGCGGGGCGAGGAAGTCGGCGTCCAACTGCGACGGCGCACGTCACTCAAAGCGATCGAAAAGGACGGGACGGGTTTTCTTGTCACGGTAGAAACTGACAACAAAACGAGAGATTTGCGGGCCGATCTCGTCGTCCACGGCGCGGGCCGCGTCCCGGCAATTGACCGGCTTGACCTGGCCGCAGCCAATGTCGAGGCAGGTGACAAGGGCGTTGAGGTCAACGCCTACCTGCAAAGCACGTCCAACCCCAAGATCTACGCTGCCGGCGACGCGGCCGACACGCAAGGCGCGCCGCTTACGCCTGTCGCGGTTTTCGAGGGCAAGGTAGCTGCATCCAATATGCTCAAGGGCAATCGTACAAAGCCGGATTATGCAGGCGTACCGAGCGCTGTATTTACGGTACCAGAGCTCAGCCGTGTTGGCATGCTCGAAGAGGAAGCACGAGAGGCCGGACATGATATCCGCGTCGTCGAAAATGACACCGGCGACTGGTATTCTAACCTTCGCGTTGGCGAAAGCTGCGCTGCAACCAAGGTCATAATCGATAACGAATGCGACACTATCCTGGGCGCTCATTTGCTCGGACCGGAGTATGGCGAGATCATCAATTTCTTCGGTTTGGCCGTCCGACTTGGACTGACAACAAGCGATCTCAAGAAAATGGTTTCGGCCTACCCTAGCGTGGGATCGGACCTTGGCTCGATGGTGTGATTGTGTTGAAGAAGCGGTTGAATAAGGAATTCGGCATATTCTGATCTGGCGACGCAGAGAGATGCCTGCACCGTGACACTGCATGCTCGAGTTTAATCGACGAAGCTGAGGTCGATTAACTGAAACGTTTCGACGCATCTGGTGCATCTATCCGACGTCGCGCCAACGGATGATGTCGGCAAACCCGATCAACCCGTCGAACAGCGCCGCGACGACGAGGGACTGCTTACAATGGACCTGGTAGCGTTCGCGGGCCATCTTGAGATGCTGAATGACGGTTTCGGTGCTGATTTCGAGAATCATGGCCGTTTCAGCTGCAGTCTTCCCTCTTGCAACCCAGAGCAGACACTCCCGCTGCCGATCGGTCAGGGAGGGAACCTTCTCATCGAGTCTTTCTGAGCTCAGTCCCAGTGCACAGCTCAAAGCCAGCGTCCCGATCACTTCCGCGACGGCGAAACGCCGTCGGGGCAGTTCTCGATCGGGTCGAACAGCAAAGGTGCAGGTACCGCGCCCTATCCCGGGTAAGTGCCGCGGAACGGTATAGCCATTGCCAATTCCGCATTCCCGGCCAACATTGAGCATCTGACGGTCGCCGCGCGTGAGAGGGACGAGTTCGTCAATCCAGTCCCAGGCGAAACCGATGATGGTCTTGTCGCAGGCTCTTCGCACCGGATCCTGCCCTGCGAGGTCGAAGGCGATATAGACTTTCGCCCATTCGTCGGGATAGTCGTGCAATAGCAAGCCCGGTGCCTCGCACGATGTCGAACGCATCTCCAGGCTAAGCGCGAAGTGGTCGAAGCCAAGGCGCCGGGAAACCTGTTTAAGGGCGCCATCGAGTTCAGTGTCCGAACGGACATTGATAAGTTCAGTTGCAAATTCCTCCGCGAGATATGCGTACATAGACCTGCCGTTCGATCGGCAGCACGCAATCCAACACGCCGCCACCCGACCGCCTGCTCGGTGCCTGATCAGACGGTTCCATTCCACCTGTTCCAGCAGTTGCAGTTGCGACCCTGAAGGTCTGGTTCCAATCCGGGCGCGCCACAAAATTCAGCGGCTTGCCCAGAAAAAACCATAGTGCATTCAGTGCGTTTGAAAAGGTCGGAGCCGGCTTTGACGAAGCAGGCCGAGATAGCCGTGCGATGCCATCCTCCGTGCTTCGGAAACGAGACGCTGGGTCTGTCGGCGTTGCGATGACGATTTCCAGTCTATGGCGCGTTTCGCAGACAATCCGCGATAGACGAGGGTTCCCGCAATCTCTCGGAGGGTGGCACCCTCAGGCGCTCGGCCCTGAGTATCGAGTATGGCGAGCAGCAAGCGGAGACGGTGGGACTGATAGGCGGTGGGCCGTAGCTGGTGTCGCTTGGCGGGCACAGCGGAACTAGTGACGCAGCGGTGAAACGCATCGAGCGCCGCTAGCCTGATCGGAACCGACTGGTCTTGAGGGATCAGATAATTGTCTCCACCCGGCCGGGCTGAGGCCATAACGAGTAGCCGGTGACGAGCGCCACTATCAGCGAGGACCAGATGATCTCCCGCATTGCTCGTTCGTTTGGCGATCAGGTCGCACGCTGCGCGCGCCGCCTTGACTGCGCCGCTACCGCTAAGAATTACAACATTGGGGTTTTCCTGGGCTCGCCAGATCGCCGGATCGCTGCGGGCCGAAAGGTCGGGATCAATCGGGAAATTCAAGGCCCCATGAACGCGCCATTCGGCGGCAAGCTGGGGATTGCGCGTCGAAGCCGCTTGCGACGGCGATCCGGGCGTATTGTTGCCGGTAAGCGGAATTGCGGCGCAAGAATTCCTGCGCGAAATCCGAAAAGTCGTATCCGGCGGTCCGGTCGTTGCTGTCGAATGGTCGAGCCATGAAGCACCTCCTTTCTCGCCGATTGGGCTAGTGGCGCCAGCACCGCGCCGACATTCCAAGACCAAGGTATCCGCTTCCCCAATATTGGGCATATTTGATCAGGCGCTCCCCGAGACCGGAGCATTCTTTTGGAAGATGATGCTGGCCGCCAAAAGCGGGTGCAAAATGGCTCTACTTACCTCTTGCCAGCCACTCCTATGTTGGGCAGATTGACTGCGCGCGGATTGATATTCTGGCACCGTCCGCGTGGATATTTCCGCCGGACATCATGCACGCCGGTCCGTCGCAGGCCCGGCGGCCGAACCGATCAAGGGGCGTAAATCAGGCCCCGGACGGCGGCACAGACCTGGAACCCGCACCAGTTCGCCATGGCGAACTCAGGTGGCGGTCGCCTCCAAGTTCGAAGCATGACTCAAGCTGTCGCCGAAATCCGGCACCAAGCTCCTCAGTGCGTGGGTCCCGCATATTGCTCTGCAAAAGTAAGCCGAACGGTCGACCGCCGCCGTACACTCGACGCCCTCTACCGCGAGGAACGGGCTGGACTGATCGCCTATCTTGCGCGCCGCGTGGGCTCCGAACGCGCCCGCGACCTGGCACAGGACGTGTTTCTGCGTGCAGCGACCAGCAAGCAGCTAACGGAACTCGTTAATCCTGCTGGCTTTCTGAGGCGGATTGCATTCAACTTGCTGGTGGACGAGGCGCGGCGGCAAAAGTGCCGCGTCAGGACCCAGCCACTTCTGGAGAACGTAGATGCGCCAAGCCGCGCCGCGCAGGAAGATGCCCTGCACGTTCGTGAAGCCCGGCACGTGCTGGAAATCGCGCTCGCGGAGCTCCCGCAAAAGACCGCGCGTATCTTCGCGATGAATCGCATCGAGAAGAAATCCTACCGTCAGATACATCTCGAGCTAGGCATCGCGCTGCCCACGGTCGACTATCATATGATGAAAGCTCTAGCGCATTTGCGCCAAGCGCTGGGTCACAGTTGGTGACTGCAACCACCCTGCACAAAAAGACCCCCCAAACTTTAATTTCAAATGAAACTAAGGTGTTCGGAAAAGTGAGCGTCATTCCCTGTAGCGGCCCGACCGCGCCAGAACAGGGAGACCCCAATGTCATTGAGAAATCGCACACTTTTCGTCCTTCTAACCGGGACAGCATTCGCAAGTGCCGCTCCTCCTCTTTTCGCCCAAGACAGTCCAGGCGAACAGGCACAAGATGACGCTGCCGAGGTTGGCGATACGGCTTTGGACGACGAAAGTTCTGCGATCGTTGTCACGGGAACGCGAATCCGAGGCGCACGGGTTGTCGGTGAAGTCATCGAGCTTGATCGCGAGACGATCGTCGAGGCTGGCCAGGTGGATCTGGGTGAAGCGATCCGCAGCCTACCCCAGAATTTCTCGGGCGGTCAGAACCCCGGAGTGGGTTCGGGTGCCGGGCTCATCAACAGCAACGTGAACTCTGCGGCCACTCCGAACCTGCGCGGTCTGGGCCCCGATGCGACGCTTACGCTCCTCAATGGCCATCGCCTTCCGTACGATTCCGCCTTCGCAGGGGTCGATATTTCGGCAATCCCGCTCGCGGCGGTAGACCGGATCGAGGTCGTCCCGGACGGCGCGTCGGCGCTATACGGGTCCGACGCTGTCGCCGGCGTGGTCAATGTAATCCTGCGCCGTGATTTCGAAGGCGTGGAAACATCGGCGCAGATCGGCGCGAGCACCGATGGCGGATATTTTCGCCAGCAGGCTGATATCGTCGGTGGAAGCCGGTGGGATGGCGGCGGATTTTTCCTCGCCTACGATTTCACCAACAACTCCGATATCGAGGCGGGCCAGCGATCTTATGCGGCCGCGCTCGATCCCGAGGCCACGCTGTTTCCGTCGCAGGAACGGCATGCCGTCACGCTTTCCGGACATCACGAAATATCACCCGGTATCGAGGCAAGCGTCGATGCACTTTATTCGCGGCGCAGTTCGGTTCGCATCACCGGGTCTTCCACGCTCCGTCAGACCGCGGATCCAGTGGTCGAATCCTATACGCTCGCACCGTCGCTCAGGGTCGATATCGGAGCTTCGTGGCAGCTGTCTGTGCTCGGCGTTTTTGGACGCGACAGGACGCGCTACCGCACTACGTTTACACGGCCGTCCGCCCCGACAAGCGTGACCGAAGGCTGCTTCTGCAACGAGGTGCTATCGCTCGAAGCAGGTGCGGAAGGGCCACTCTTTTCGTTGCCGGGAGGCGATGCGCGCCTCGCAATTGGTGCTGGCTTGCGCGATAATTCGCTCGATTTCTCCCGCTCGGAAGGCGGCAATCTCGTTATCGCTTTCGACGAAACGCAGCGGGCCCGCTTTGCCTATGGGGAGCTGTTCCTCCCGTTGGTGTCGTCGCGCAATGCGATTGGAGGTATCGACGAGCTAAGCCTCTCGCTGGCCGCACGGCACGAAAGCTATCCCGGTCTCGACAGCCAGACCACGCCGCGCATGGGCTTGGTCTACGCACCCGTCCCCGGCTTGACCCTGCGGGGAAGCTGGGCGAGATCGTTCAAGGCTCCAACGCTTTACCAGAGGTTCATTCCGTACCAGACCATCGTGCTGCCAGCGTCGATCTTCGGCGCGGGTACGGCTCCGGAAACCGTCTTTATAACAAGCGGCGGCAACCCGGATGTCACCTCGGAACGCGCGCACAGCTGGACAGCCGGTTTCGAATATCGTCCGCCGTCAGTGCCGGGTTTGCTCGTATCGGCCACCTGGTATGACATTCGCTATCGCGACCGGGTGGTTCGCCCGATTGCGGGATCGGTTGTCGCCGGTTTTCGCGATCCGGGTTATGCAAGCCTGATCGATTTCTCGCCCGATCCCGCAATCTTTTCCGGGCTGATCGACAATTCTTTGTTCGGCCTCGAAAATTTTTCCGGCTCGCCTTATGATCCGGCCAATGTCGTAGCCTTCATCGACAACCGCAATCGCAATGTCGCCGTCTGGGCAGTCGAAGGGATCGATGCGCGGATTTCGTGGGACCACGACCTCGGCAATCAGCGCAGACTGGGTCTGGAAGTCGCTGGCAGCTGGCTCGACAGCAACCAGCGCCTGAATTCCGACCTACCGCAGGTTCAGCTCGCCGGGACGATTTTTAATCCGCCGCAATACCGCGCACGCGGCGTGGCCCGCTTCGAAGCCGGCACTTTCAAGGCCAATGCGGCAGTCAATTATATAGGAGCACTGGAAGATCCGCGTTTCGGCGTGGCGGAACGTCTGTCGCCAAGCGCCACACTCGATCTTGGCGTGAGCTACGATGTGATCGGTGGCGAAGGACGCAACCCCGGACTCACACTGTCGCTGACCGTGCAAAACGTGTTCGATGACGAACCCGAGATCATTGGACAGACGGGCCCGACCGATACGCCTTTTGATTCGACGAACTACTCCCCGATCGGACGGTTTGTCGCATTCGGAATCCGGAGGCACTGGTGATGTCGCTGGCCCTCGCTGCAGCGCTGTCCCAATCCATCGTTCCGCACGTGGACCTGCCGCCGCCGCAAGAGGATGCGTGTGCAGGTTTCGAAGAGGCGGAGGATCTATCGGGCATTGGCCAGCGGGCCTTTACGCTCGATGACCAGGTCAGGATGGCGGACATCGGACGCGCCAATCCGGTCGGCGCTGCGCGGGCCATCGGCGTAGCGCCCGACGGCGAGCACATCGCTTTCGTCGTAAAACGCGCAAATCCGGAAGCCAACGTCTACTGCCAGAGGCTTATGATTGCGGCGATGGACGGAAGCGGTGCCGCCGTCGAGGTCGACCGGGGCGGCGAATTCATCCGCGATGATTTCCGATTGCGCGACTTTCCCGCGATTATGGCCGGATGGGACAGGCCCAACCCGCCCCGCTGGTCTTCGGACGGCTCCCGGATCGGCTATCTCAAGAGGTTGAACGGTTCGACCCAGGTATGGCTGGTCGATCCTGACCGAACGGTACCACCGCGACAGGCAACCGCCCTTCCCGATAATGTCGATAGTTTCGCATGGACGAACGACGGAACTGCACTGATAGTCGCGACGCGTCCCGGCATACGCATCCAGTCAGAGGCTATCGCACGCGAAGCGGCCGAAGGATTTTTGTTCGACGAGCGTTTCTCGCCGCAATTCGCCGATCGGCCAATCCCGACCGGTCAGCTTGAAACGCACTATAGCTACGTGTCGCTGGCGGATGGCGAAGTGCGGGTCGCGAGTTCGCAAGAAACGCGCCTGCTCTCGGGCGAACCGCCAGAGGGCCTGCCGGATAGAGCCCGCGCCTATGCGGGTAATGACGCGGGGATTGCGGCGTGGCTCGAGCCGAGCGAGCCTGATCGGCTGATCAGCCCCACCAGGCTTGTCGTCGCGTGGCCTGATGGTAATCGCATAGTCTGCGAACAAATGGCCTGCGAAGGGATTCGCGAGCTGTGGTGGGCTAGCGATGGAGCTTCGCTGCTCGCCCTTCAAGCTACTGGTTGGGCCAACAGTCAGACGGCCATTCTGCGATGGGAGCTTGGCGAGGCGCAGCCGCGCCAGATCCTGCTTACCGAAGATGCGCTGGTCGGATGCACAGTGGCCGGCGGCGAATTGCTGTGCGGCCGCGAAGGGTTCGGTCAGCCTCGCCGTCTGGTTGCAATTGATGTCGTCACCGGTGCAGAGCGCCTCGTGCACGATCCCAATCCGCAGCTTGAGGATAGCACCTTCGGGACCGTTGAGCGCCTCAGGTTCCGCAACGCTTTCGGGGCCGAAAGCTATGTCGATCTTGTCCTGCCACCGGATCACCAGGCCGGGCAACGTCATCCCTTGGTCGTCGTGCAATATACAAGTGTAGGATTCCTGCGCGGCGGTACCGGGGACGAGGTCCCCATCCATCCGCTGGCCAACCGCGGTTTCGCCGTGCTCAGTTTCGATCGTCCGGACTTCTCTGCCGCAGCGCTTGGCGCGACCACCGAAGAAGAACTGACCCGCGCCAACCGCGCAGACTGGATCGACCGTCGCAGAGTCCAATCCTCGCTCGAGACTGCGATCGCGCTCGCCGTCGATACTGGTTCGGTCGATTCTGCACGGATGGGCATCAGCGGCTTCAGCGATGGCGGGTCGACCGTCCAGTGGGCACTGATCAATTCGGACCTCTTCCGGGTCGCCTCGATGGGCTCATGCTGCGAAGACATGTATTCTTACCCACTCGCCGCGGGTCCGCGCTTTACAGATTTCGTACGCGCGATGGGATACCGCCATTTCGAGCCTGGTACCGAAGAGTTCTGGAAACCGATGTCGCTCATCCTCAATGTCGATGATGTCGATGTGCCGATCCTGATTCAGACCGGCGACAGCGAATATGAAGCGGGCCTCGATGTTTTCGAGACCTACTCGCACCAGGGACGACCGATCGAGCTCTACGTCCTTGAAGACGAGACCCACATCAAGTGGCAGCCCGCACACCGTCAGGCAATCTACCGGCGATCGGTGGAATGGTTCGAATTCTGGTTGATGCAGCGGATCGACTGCGACCCGGCAAAGGCCCGGCAATATGCACGGTGGCTGGCGATGGATGGCGCGCCGGCCCGGGAGGACCTTCGATGCTCGGATGGTCGCAGCTCATTCCCATGAGCGCGACCAATTTTCGGCCTCGACGAGGTCCAGCAGGCGGTAGACCAGCGATCCGCGCCGTGATGTTTCGAGCTTGAAAGCCTGCTCGACAGCTGCGCGATCGATCACTCCCTGTTCCGCCAGTAGGCCATCGAGAAGCAGGTCATGGAGCACGGCTCGATGACGATCGAAGGCGCTTCGAATGAAACTGTCGGGTCCCGCCTTGGACGTGCGATCGAGAACGCTGCGAGGAAGCAGGTCCGCGAAGGCGACGCGGGCCAGCGCACGGTTCTGACCGCCTGTCACCCAGGTCCAGGTGGGGACGCCGAGGCAGAATTCCAGCAGGGGCTGGCTCATCAGCGGGGAGAAGCGCGCTGGCCCGGGACCTAACCCGTGTGCATGATGCTGGGCGCGCATGATCAGCGCAAGGTGATCGCGCTTGCCTGGGTGGCGCCAGGTCGCCAGGCGATGCCACGGCGTCAACGGTTCGGGCAAAACCTTCAGGCCAGGCCCATCGGCAAGCAATCGGCTGTCTGGCGCCCATTCCTTTTTCGAACGCCGCCCCATCAAGCGCTTGCCGGTCGCGCGCAGCAAAGTCGGCACATCGCAACCGGTGACACGGCACATGTCTGGCAGAGTTTCGAAAAGTGCCACCCCTGGCCCCTCACTCAGCAGCCGGTCGACAATCGGTGCCGCAGAATGGAGAAAACAAAAGAGATTATCACCGCCATTGCCGTCGAGGACGATGGATTTTTCCAGCTCGGCAGAACCGTCGGCAAGCAACGCGTCGACCGCCGTCAGAAACCCTTTGCGACCGGGCCGTGGAAGACCGGCGGAGGCACAGACGGTGGGACGGTAACAGGCCGTATCATAAACCCGCCGCGTGAAATCCGCACCCAGATGTTCGGCAAGCAGCCGAGCATAATCGCTTTCGTCGCCGCTGCTGTCAGAGGTCGCCAGCGTGATGCATCCAAAATCACTGTGCCCGGCGGCTAGCGCGGCGCACAGAAAGGAAGAGTCGACCCCGCCAGAGGTTGCGACAGCCACGGGTCCGAACCGGTCTGTCCATGCTGCGCAAGTCCGGATTGCCAGCTCTCTCAGTTCTGCGGCAGCATCGCTGATTGAAGGTTCGGTTCCTCGCGGAAGATAATCGGCAGCGCACCAGACGGGCAGCTCGGATTCCTGATCGCCGGCGGTCACCATGAGCGTACCCGGGGTGAGCTCCTCCACGCCCGCGAGGCACGCTTGCTTCTGCCGCAATTCCGGATAACGAAGGAACAACGCGAGCGCGCCCCAGTCGACCTTGAGGCGATCTCCGACAGCTTCTCCGACCAGACAGGCATCGGAAGAGAAGACCACATGCGTCTGGCTCATTCCTCGGTAGACCGGAAACAGGCCAGAGGGATCGACCAGCAACGCAAGCGTGCGGCGCCCCGGATCAGGCAGGATCGCGACGTAGGCACCCCAATAATTCCGAACAAGCCGCATGGCGGCGGCCTGGACGGACTCGGATTCAGGTAGCGGGACAGCGTCGACCGTTCGGGCGGTTTGTGCAGAGAAGACGCACCCGATCAGGTACCCGTGCGTTCCCAGACTGGCTTCGGGAGTGTCATCGCTGGTCCAGAATGAAGCATTGTCACCGCAAACATCGTCAGGACTTGCGCTTCTGCGAACGACCGGCGGGACGCCACGCCGACGCGGGACGGCAAGCACGAAGCGGCCCTGTTTCAAATTATCAGTATCGGCGTGTAGCGCCGAACTTCTTCCAGGCTGTCATTCAGCACAATTTCGCCGTGCTGGACCCAGGCATGGGCACCGAACGGTCGGTCCTTCACGCCAATAACAAGATGCGTGTGGTGTCTCAGCTTGGCGAGCCGTAATTTCAACGCAATCGAGCGCGGGAGACAGCGGTCTGCGGCCGAACGCAGCAGGCGGGCGTGCTCGAAAGCCCGTACCGTGGGACCGGACCGGGATTT
The DNA here is from genome assembly GCF_042854385.1 of Erythrobacter sp. MTPC3. Taxonomy (NCBI): domain Bacteria; kingdom Pseudomonadati; phylum Pseudomonadota; class Alphaproteobacteria; order Sphingomonadales; family Erythrobacteraceae; genus Erythrobacter; species Erythrobacter sp. MTPC3. The sequence goes on along the minus strand of NZ_BTGP01000013.1, from coordinate 68,664 downwards.
GGTGGAATGGTCCTGCGGGCGTTGCTCGGCCAGGTGGCGAAGTTCAACGAGAACCGTCTGGAATGATGTCCGCGCAAGGCGATGTTCGATCCGGCGCTGCGACCAGACAGCTGCGGCCACATCGGCCAGCCGGAAAGGTCCTTCACCAATATCATGGGAAACACGCTGCGGGACGAGCCAATCCGCAGGGCGCGGCAGTGGTGGCGGCTGATGCCAGGACACCGTGGCTTCGATGCCGAGCCTTTCGAGAAACACGTGCTGCGCTCCGTCCGCCAACGCAAAATAGCGGTCCCGCGCGATGTCGAGAAAGATGAAGCGTTCGCTCACCTTGCACCACGCGAGAGCCTCGGGATCCGGATTGACCATGAAGTTTGTACGAGGAGAAGGGGCGCGGCCAGGTCCGGCACGCGCCCCTCGCGAGGTTCAGTCGTCAGCCATGCCGGTGGCATAGGACAAACGACCGCCGCTCACATCGATGTCGAACAGGGCGTCGCCCTTGGTCTCCTCGGATGCGCTGCCGAGATCGATGATCTCTCTCTGGATTGTGTCGAGTTCCTTCATTGATCACTCCTCTGCTTTGATCGCGACTCCAATCGTCGCGGTCAGAGCATGAAGAGCATGGCCAGATGGGGCCAACTTATAATGGAATTATAAACAGATAGTCCGACAAATGAGGTGCGACCGGGTGATGGAAGCACTCGTTGGCAAGTGCATCGATGGTTTTAGCGAGGAGCCTGGACATGAGCATCGCCACCCGGTCGCGAGGAACCTGAATTCCCGATCCGACAGTAGAGCCGATCATGTACAGGAATACAGAGCAATTCTACCTATTGGCACATTTCTTATCTAATACTGGTTAAGAGAAACCAGAAAAAGTCCGGACAGTCTCAAAACTTATCGACTTGATGATGCATGCGTTCTTCTGCGTGCCTTGGCGAAATCCCGGTCACTGGCGACGAAGCGCTCGATCATTGGTGGGATCAGAGCTGCGGGCTCGGGTGCACCCTCTGAAACGCCGCCATTGAGCACGACCCCATATTCGACCAGCCGGCGATGGAGCCGCGCAGGGATCTCTATCGTCAGCTTGACGGGCTTGCCATCGGTAATGTCGGAGAGCTTGAGCCGGGTCATGCTCCACCCTCCAGCACAATATCGCGCGTCACCAGAACGCGTACGGGAAAGCCGGGACGGATCGTCAGCGTCGGGCGGATATCAAGCTCGCGTGCAACGACCTGCTCGCCCGCGCGATTGATGCTGTCCTGGCTTCCGCGGCGAACAGCGCGCAGCAGGTCATCATCTTCGCCTGCGCCGAGTTCGCCGCCAATCCCGAGCAAAGTGGAAACGAGCGCGGCTTTGACGACACCGCCCCAATGGTAATCGACGCCGTCCTCCAGTCCGGCATAGCCCGACGGGTCTGCAGCCGGCTGACGATCGAGCACAATCGAGCGCCCATCAGGCAGGATGAGCCTGGTCCAGGCCAGCAGCACCCGGCGTTGGCCGAACCCGACATCGGACTCGTACTCACCGATCAGGCGCGCTCCTTGCGGGATCAGAAGGTGCCGCCCGGTCAGGCTGTCATAGACATTCTGGGTCACCTGCGCAGTCACGAGGCCGGGCTGGTCCGACCGGATACCGGTGATCAGCGCTGCCGGAATGATCGACCCGGCCTGAAGCAGCGTCCCCGATGGCACCGCCTCAAGCCGCTGCACGGAAGCCGTCTGGATGTCGGCGGGCCGTTCGAAAAAGCCTGCTTGCGCCGTTGGGACGGAGGCTGGAATCGGAACACCCGCTTGCTGTCGGGCGCCAGGAGCCGCCGTGCCGGAACTGACAGCTTGTGTCCCGCCGCCGAAAAACAGGCGACTGCCGCGCGCCGCCTCGCGTTCCTGTTCAAGGCGTTCGCGCGCCATATCTTCGGGGCTCGGCGCCGCCCGCTGGGGCGGGACCGGAGGCGGCGCGCCGACAGGGGGCAGCGCGGCAATCGCTCCACGATCCTGCGCCTCGAGGATCGGTTGACCGAGATCGCCCGGCAGCGGTCGCCCCAACCTCGGAACCTGGGAATAGTCTGCCGGAGCCGTGGCAAGTCCGTCTGCCACAGCGATCCCGTCGGTGTTGACCAGCTCTTCGCCGCCGTCCTGCGAAGCCGGCTGCAGGGCGTAGAGCAATATACCGCCAAGCACGGTCAGACCCGCGGCGCTGGCGATGCCGATAGCCTTGCGCGACAGCCTGACCACGCGCGGTCCCTCCCCGCGCAATCGAACGATACTTTCAGCATCGGAGGGGCGCTCGGTTTTGCTTTCCTCGTTCACGACCGGTCCCGCTTGCGATTTTCAAACTTCACCCGGACCTGCCTGCGACCGGCACCGAGGCGCAGTTCGGCCTTGTGGAAGAGGCGGTCGACGATGAGATAGCGCCCTGAGACCCGGTAATTGACCAGCTCGGCTGCGCCATCTGCGCCAATCACGAAGAACGGCGGCATTTCGCCCTGGGCGATATCGGGTGGAAACTCGACCAGGGTCCGCTGTCCGTCGTCGAAGACCCGTAGCGGGCGCCAGTCAGGCTTGTCACCCGAGATGCGGTACTCGAAATTGAGCGCCTCAAGCGTGAACCCGTGGGCGACTGGTGTGGCTCGCGCCGCTCGCTCTTCTTCGCGGCGCAGCGCGATCAGTTCGTCGGCCGGATAGGACCAGCTGACCGAGGCCATATAGATGTTCGGGTTGGCGCGCAGTTCGATATGATAGGTGCGGCGGTCGGTATTGATGACCAGATTGGTTGCGATATCGGGCCGCGTCGGTTTGATGAGGATATGAACCCGCTGCGTCGCTCCCGAGCCGCTCAGGGTGTCCCCGATCATCCAGCGCACGGTATCACCCGCCGCGACCGGCCCGGGGCCGACCAGTGTTTCGCCTTCCTGCAAGGCGATGTCGGTTACCTGCCCGGGTTTGGCGTAGACCTGGAACAATGCACCTTCGCGATAGGCATAGCGCTGGATGGCATTGTCGAATCCGGCATTGTCCGGTTCGATCCTGGCGGCCTCATTCGCCGCTCCCACATGGCTCTGAGGATCAGGGGCGGGGTCAGAGGCAGGGGAGCGGCGCGCGGCAGTGGGGGAGGCCTGCCGCGAGGGGGTGTTGGCATATGCAATGGCCTGAACAAGGCGGGATGCATCGGCGAGGTCGAAGGCGGTGATCGCCCGCGATGCGGCCCGGGCCTGCGGCGCAGGCGTCGCTGACGCGGGCGATCCGGCAAGGAGTAGAACGCCGGCTGCGAGCAGCGCTGGACGGGAGAATGCAAGTAGGTGGGTCATCAGCCAAGCTCCTTTGACCAGTTGATCGAGGTGACGAAGATCCCGAGCGGATTGCTGGTGAGCGCGTCGGGCGTTCTGGGAGGCTGGACGGCAACGCCGAGGATAGCGGTCCAGCGAGTGGTTTCGGCGAGCGCGCCGTCACGGTAGCGCCGCTCGACCCAGGCCACGCGAAAGCTGCGCGGGGAGGCCCGGATCACGCTGGTGACATCGACCGCCACCTGTTCGCGGCCGATTGCCGCGAACGGGTCGTTGGCCCGCGCATAATCGTTGAGCGCCAAGGCCCCCTTGTCGCTGGCGAATTGGTAGGCTCTGAGCCAGTTCTCGCGCACCACAATTGGATCGTCGGGGATAGCGCGGACATGCTCGATAAATCGGGCGAGGTGAAAGGCGATCTGCGGATCGGTCGGCTCGTAATCCGCAGCGGCGGGAGCGACGGTGCGGGCCTCGCCCAGCCTGTCGACCTCGACCACCCAGGGCACGATGGTGCCGCGCGCATTCTGCCACACGAGCCCGCCGGTCAGCACGGCGGACAGGCCTAGCGCGCCGAAGAAGGCATAGCGCCAGCTTTTTGCCTGGACGCGCGCGGAACCGATGCGCTCGTCCCAGACCTGTGCCGCCCGTTGGTAGGGCGTCTCTGCTTGAGGCGTTTTTGCGTAGCGGATCGAAGGCCGTTTGAACATTGGAGGTTAATCCTTCTCTTTGGTGTCGATGGAAGCGCCTGCGCCGGAGCCGTCGCCGGCACGCACGGTGTGCGCGGCAAGCGAGGCCGAGTGGCCAAGGCTCTGCCTGTGCTTCATGGACCGCGCCCAGGCCGGCGGGCCGTTCGTCTGTTCCGGATCCGGTGACGAAGCACCGTGAGCGGGCACGATGCGGCCACCCATGTTCCCGACCGACGCACGCGCCCCGTCGCGGAAATTGCTCCTGGCGCTGTCTGCCGCTTTGCGTAGCGGCGACATCGCCGCTCCCCCTGCTGCGCGGCCGACACCCGCTATGCCGCCTGCAAGCGCGGCGCCGCCGCTCTTGCCCGCCGAACCGGTGGCATAGGCCATGGTCGCACCTCCGGCGGCGCGCGAGGTGCCTCGCGCGACGGAAGAGGCAGCACTGGCGACCGCGCCGCCCGCAAGTTTGGCACCGGCCACGCCGCCAACCGCAGCACCGCCTGCAAGAAGCGCGGTGCCCGCAGCAGCGCCTGCACCGAGCTGCGGACCGCCCGCGACAATGCCATTGGCGATCCCCGGCCCGAAAATGCCCAGACCAAGCAGGGTGAGGCTGGCGAGCACGATGGCCAGCGCATCCTCGATGGTGGGCTCGCCGGGGATGGCGCCGGTGAACTCGGCGAAGAGCGTCGAACCGATGCCGATGATGACGGCGAGAACGAGCACCTTGATCCCCGACGAGACCACATTGCCGAGCACGCGTTCGGCGAGGAAAGCGGTCTTGCCGAACAGGCCAAAGGGAATGAGCACGAAACCCGCCAAGGTCGTCAACTTGAACTCGATCAGGGTGACGAACAGCTGGATAGAGAGAATGAAGAAGGCGATGATGACAATCGCCCAGGCGACCAGCAGGATGATGATCTGCAGAAAATTCTCGAAGAAGCCGACATAGCCCATCAGATCGGCAATCGATTCGAGGAGCGGCCAGGCGGCATCGATGCCGACCTGCGCCACCCTTCCCGGCTGCAACAGATCGCTCGCGCCGAGCCCCGAACCGCTCGCCTTCAGGCCTAGCCCGGCAAAGCTGTTGAACACGATATTGGCGAGCGCGCTCCAGTTACCGATGATGTAGGCAAAGATCCCGACGAAGAGCGTCTTCTTGACGAGCCGGGCGATGATGTCGTCGTTCGCGCCCCAGCTCCAGAACAGAGCGGCGAGCGTGACATCGATCACGATCAGCGTGGTCGCGATGAACGCCACCTCGCCCGAAAGCAGCCCGAAGCCGCTATCGATATATTGCGAGAAGATCGCGAGGAAACGATCGACGACGCCGGTGCCGCCCATGTCAGTCCTCCCCTCGCGTTTCGCCGGAAAAGGAATCAGGCAGCGCCCTGTCGCCGATCCCGGAATAAGCCTCGGGGTGATCAACGCCGAAAAAACGGCGGCGCTTCTCGGCCCAGGCGGCGCGGCAATCGGGCGAGGACAACGCCAGTTCGCCCATTTGAGCGCAAGCCCTCAGCTGTGCCGGCAGCGGATCACTGTCGGGCACCCATATGCGCCGGTCAGCTTGCTGCACCGGCGCGGGCTCCTCACGCAGCTGTACGATCGTCATCGCGATGGCGAGACCGACGAATACAGCGGCACCGATGCGCGCAAGGAGCTTGGTGTCCATCGCGGATCAGTCCGATCCGCCCGGCAGATAGCGCGGACGAATGGCGAGAAACCGTCTCAGTTGTTCGCGCGCCTGTGCCTTGGCCGCCGCGCGCTCGGCGGCATCGAGCGCCTGCGCCCTGCCAGTGGCAGCGATCGTGGCGGTCAGGTCGGCCAGCTGGCGGGCCTGCAATGCCAGCAGTTGATTGCCAGCCTGCGCTGCCTGCAAGGCACCGGTGGCGGACTGGCTCGCCGAAACAAGGCTGCCGAGCGCTTCGCGCGACCCTTCGATATTGGCAACCGTGCCCGCCTGAACCTTGAGGGCATCTTCGAAGGCCGCCACACTGTTTTGCCAGCGCGCCTCGGCACCGTCGACCATCGCCTGCTGCGAGGCACCGAGCGGAACGTTCTTGTAATGCTGGTCGAAAGCGCCCTCGATGGTGCGGACATCGTAGGCGATGCGCTGGGCTTCATTCAGCAGCTGCTGGGTCTGCCGGATCTGGTCCTGCAAGGGCTGCACGATCGTCAGCGGCAGGCTCTGGAGGTTCCTCGCTTCGTTGATCAGCGAGTCCGCCTGGTTCTGCAGCATGCGGATCTGGTTGTTGATCTGCTCGAGCGTACGCGCGGCAGTCAGCACGTTCTGCGCGTAATTGGACGGATCGTAGACGATCCCGCCGAACTGCGCATGCGCAGGCGTCGATACCAAGGCACTCGTACTCGCCAAAGCGAGTGCGGTGCCCATGGCCATGCTCCGGACGATTTTTCGAGAGGTCATTTGAGGTCTCCTTCTGGTCGGTTTGGGGGGGTGGAAGAGTGCACAATGTCGCCGAGCAATTCGGCGGCCCAGTGGAGGCCGCGTTGCCTCAGCCAGTGGGCGGCAAAGTCGCTCCGGCCATGCTCTTCGACGATGCGGGACATGGCGAGCTGGTCGTTCTTGCAAGAGGCGGCGGTAAAGGCGAGCGCCACTTCGCCAAGGCCCAGTTCGAACAGGCGATTACCGCGAGAGGACTGACAGTAATAATCGCGCTTGGCCGTTGCCCGGCTGAGGATTTCAATCTGGCGGTCGTTCAATCCGAAGCGGCGATAAATACCCAAAATCTGCGGTTCGACTGCTCGGTCGTTGGGCAGGAAAATGCGGGTCGGGCAGCTTTCGATAATCGCGGGCGCGATTGCCGAGGTCTCGATATCGGCAAGGCTCTGGGTGGCGAACACGACACTCGCATTCTTCTTGCGCAGGGTCTTTAGCCATTCGCGCAATTGCGCGGCGAAGGCCGGACTGTCGAGCACCAGCCAGCCTTCATCGATAATGATGAGCGTCGGCGAGCCGTCGAGGCGGCCTTCGATCCGGTGAAACAGATAGGACAGCACGGCAGGCGCAGCTGCCGATCCGGTCAGCCCTTCGGTCTCGAACGCCTGGAAACTCTCTTCGCCCAGCCGTTCGCTTTCGGCATCGAGCAGCCGTCCGAACGGCCCACCGACGCAGTAGGGCGCAAGCGCCTGCTTCAAAGCCTGTGATTGCAGAAGAACAGCGAGCCCGGTGAGCGTGCGTTCGGCAACCGGCGCGCTCGCCAGCGAGCTCAGCGCCGACCATAGATGATCCTTGATCTCCGGATCGATTGCGACGCCCTCCGCAGCGAGGATCGCCTGGAGCCATTCCGAGGCCCAGTTGCGCTGTGCCGGTTCATCGATCCGCGCCAGCGGTTGCAGCAGGACCGCCTCGTCGCTGTCCTCGGACAGACTCGATCCCAAATCCTGCCAATCGCCGCCGCAGGCGAGCGCGGCCGCCCGGATCGAGCCACCGAAATCGAAAGCGAAAATCTGCGACCCGTCATAGCGGTGAAACTGCATCGCCATCATTGCCAGCAACACCGACTTGCCCGCCCCGGTTGGGCCGACGACGAGGCTATGTCCGACGTCGCCGACATGGAGCGAAAATCGGAATGGGGTCGAGCCTTCGGTCTTGGCGTAAAACAGCGGCGGCGCGTCGAAATGCGCATCGCGTTCCGGTCCGGCCCAGACTGCAGAAAGCGGCATCATATGCGCGAGGTTCAGGGTCGAGACCGGAGGCTGGCGAACATTGGCATAGACATGGCCCGGCAGCGATCCGAGCCAGGCCTCGATCGCGTTCATGCCTTCGGTCACGCAGGTAAAATCGCGTCCCTGGATGACCTTCTCGACGAGCCGCAGTTTCTCGGCGGCAAGCGCCGGATCCTCGTCCCACACCGTAACGGTCGCGGTGACCAGCGCGAGCCCGACATGGTCGGCGCCCAGCTCCTGTAGCGCGGCATCGGCATCCTCGGCCTTGTTGGCCGCATCGCTGTCAACCAGCACGGAGGCCTCGTTGGTCATCACTTCCTTGAGGATCGCGGCGACCGATTTGCGCTTGGCGAACCACTGGCGGCGGATTTTCGAGAGCAGCTTCGTCGCGTCGGATTTGTCGAGCATGATCGCCCGCGTCGACCAGCGATAGGCAAAGCCCTGCGCATTGAGTTCATCGAGCAAGCCGGGAAAGGTCGCGCTGGGAAAGCCGATCACGGTCAGCGTCCGCAGATGCGCCGCACCCAGGCGCGGTTCGAGACCGCCGGTCAGCGGCTCGTCGGCAAGCAGCGCATCGAGATGCATCGGGGTTTCGGGAACGCGTACGTCGTGCACCCGCGTCGAGATGCAGCTGTGAAGATAACTCAGCGTCTCGCCATCATCGAGCCATTGGACCTCGGGGAAGAGCCCTTCGAACAGGCGCAGCAGCCGGTCGGTCCGATCGGCGAAGCCGTCGAGAAGCTCGCGCGGATCCACGCCTTTCTCGGCCTTTCCTTCGTAGAGCCAGCTTTCAGCCCGCGCGGCATCCTCGGCAGGCGGCATCCATAGGAGGGTCAGATAATAGCGGCTCTCGAAATGCGCGCCCTCCTCTGCGAACTGCGCGGCGCGTTCTCTTTCGACCAGCGCCGATGCCGGCTCGGGAAAGGCGCAATCGGGATAGTCCAGTGCGGGACGGCGCACCGCCTCGACGAAGATAGCCCAGCCCGAGCCAAGGCGACGCAGCGCGCTGTTCAACCGCGCCGTCGTTGCAACCAGTTCGGCAGGGGTCGCGCTGTCGAGATCCGGCCCGCGAAAGCGGGCCGTCCGCTGGAAGCTGCCGTCCTTGTTAAGCACGACGCCGAGTGCGACGAGCGCCGCCCACGGGAGGAAGTCCGCAAGCCGGTCGGCCTTGTTTCGATATTCGCGCAAGCTCAGCATGACTCAGACCTGCAGATGCGCGGGGAGCCGCAGATGCCGCCGTGCGACATCGACGAATTGCGGATCGTGCCGGGCGGCCCAGACCGCGACCATGTGGCCGAGCGCGAAAAACGCGACGCCTGCGATCCACAGCTGCAGACCTAGTCCAATCGCGCCCGCCAGCGTCGCATTGGCGATGGCAAGTCCGCGCGGCGCTCCGCCGAGCAGGATATGCTCGGTCAGCGCCCGGTGAACAGGGACCGCAAAGCCGTTCGGCAGAGAAGCTTCGCTGCTATCCATCAGACCAGCGCTCCGCCGCCGAAGGAGAAGAACGAAAGGAAGAAGGAGGACGCGGCAAAGGCGATCGAAAGCCCGAAGACGATCTGGATCAGGCGCCTGAAGCCTCCCGATGTATCCCCGAAAGCGAGCGCCAGCCCGGTGGCGATGATGATGATCACCGCGACGATCTTGGCGACCGGGCCCTGGATGGATTCGAGGATCGCCTGGAGCGGCGCTTCCCACGGCATTGAAGAGCCAGCGGCATGGGCGGGCGCCGCAAATGCCAACGCAAAGAGGCTGGCAAGGATCAAAGCGGACAGGCGCGGGCGCGCCCGCGACAAGATATGGGTCACGAGTGGTCTCCTGCTGTGGATGGAAGGGGTGCGAGGACGTATTCGCCCGCGGCATCGAGTCCGCGCACCTCGGCGAGTTCGGCAAGGCGCCGGCCGGTGCCGTCGCGTACGAGCACGGCGATGATATCGATGGTCTCGGCGATCAGCGCGCGCGGCACGGTGACCACGCTTTCCTGGATAAGCTGTTCAAGCCGCCGCAGCGTGCCAAGCGCCGAGCCGGCGTGAAGCGTGCCGACCCCGCCTGGATGACCGGTGCCCCAGGCTTTCAGCAGATCAAGTGCTTCTGCACCGCGCACCTCGCCGATGGGAATGCGGTCGGGCCGCAGTCGCAGCGCCGACCGGACGAGATCGGACAAGGTCGCAACGCCGTCCTTGGTCCGCAGCGACACCAGATTGGGCGCTGCGCATTGCAGCTCCAGCGTATCCTCGATCAGAACGACACGGTCGGACGTGGATGCGACCTCGGCGAGCAAGGCATTGGTGAGCGTCGTCTTGCCGGTCGAGGTGCCACCGACGACCAGAATGTTCTTCTTCGCAGCGACCGCACCGGCAAGCGCTTCCGCCTGCCATTTGCTCATGATCCCGGTCCTCACGTAATCGGCCAGCGCGAACACCGCGATAGCTGGTTTGCGGATGGCGAAGCTCGGGGCGGCAACCACCGGGGGCAGCAGACCTTCGAAGCGCTCGCCGCCTTCCGGCAGTTCGGCGGACACACGCGGTGCGCCTGCATGAACCTCGGCGCCGACATGATGGGCGACCAGCCGGATAATTCGCTCGCCATCGGCTGGGCTCATCAGACATTCGCTCGCCGCGAGACCCTCGCCCAATCGGTCGACCCAGACACGCCCATCGGGGTTGAGCATGACTTCGATGACATCGGGCTCGTCGAGCCAGCGGGTGATGTCGCCACCAAGCGCAGTGCGCAGCATGCGCGCGCCGCGCGATGAGATTTCGGACCGGAGAGGGATGACGCTCATGGACTGCCTCGGATGCGGCAACCGACCACCGGCTGCATTCGCGAGGCAGATCAAAAAGACATCAAATCACTGTCGGGCAACAAGGAATTGCGCAAATCGTAGATTAGCGTGGCATTGAGAGGAAACGTCGCTTGAGCGAGGCTTACCAAAGATGATGGTGCTGACGACTTTGCTCTACATGGGCCCTGCTATAAGCGATCTTCACGCTGAACGGAGCTTCCCGGAAGTTGCTAAGCAAGGCTCGGTCAGAAAGGAATTGGCGGGGAATACAATTGACCACGAATTGTCGGACCACTTTTAAACCTGCACATAGGGCCGACCATCTTTAAACGGGACATCCATGGCCGACAGAAAATTCCATATCGCAGAATGGTATGGTGATCCGTTTCACGAACTCGCGGATACCGCACGTGTTGTACGCGCCGCGCATATCGTGGGTGGTTCCGCAATGAAGAAAGACGAGCTCGACCGCCTAGCCGTACTCGAGCAAAAGCTAGCCGAAACATCTCTGACGGCGCGCGAAGCGAGACGCCTCGATGTACTTCGTGAGAAGCTTTCACAGCAAAATGAAGACGAGCTGCCTTGCCCGTTCAAGGCTGGACGAGACCACCCCGTTTGCACCAAGAAAGGCGGGGTGTGTTCAATCCGCCTTTATGAAGACAGCGGCAATCAAATCGAACCTGTGAAAGGCGATCAGGGGAAGATTAGATCGCTTTGCCCATGGCGGTTCCATCAGGGTCACGTCGCATTTGCAGAAATCGGCAAGAGTCTTCTGGGAACCTCGGACCCGATCGAGGTCGGTGAGGTTGGGTTTCTCGAATCTACCGGCAGCCTGGACAGCGAAGAGGGCAAAGACGTCGGCCGGATAGACATGGTCTTGCTCAAGTTGGACAAGGATGACCAGTCCTTGCTGGATTGGGTGGCTGTGGAGGTTCAGGCAGTTTATTTTTCTGGCAAGAGGATGGCAGTCGAATTTGACGATATCGCCAACCGTCAGGGGAAATTGGCAATGCCGGTCGTGGGCAGGCGTCCTGACTACCGCAGCAGCGGCGTGAAGCGGCTCATGCCTCAGCTCCTGACCAAAATTCCTACGCTCAGGCGCTGGGGCAAAAAGATGGCCATCGTAGTCGATTGGGCTTTCTACCACTCGATGGGCCAGATGGAGCAGACAAAGCATATTTCCAACGCCGATATCGCGTGGTTTATCGCAGATTTTGTCGAAGATCCGGCGTCGGGCCGTTATCAGCTCAAGATCGTGGATGAGATTTATACCACTCTCGAAAGCGCTACGCTCGGATTGACCGGCGGAATTCCGGTTGCTCAAGGCGACTTCGAAGCCCGGATTAAGGCGAAAGCGGGAATGGGTCGCTTGCTATGAGGCAGCGATATATATATCAGGACAAAAAGAGAACAAACCGAGGGCTGTCTCAATGACAAAAACCGCGATTGACTTGTTTTGTGGTGCTGGAGGCCTCTCTGCCGGACTGGAGATGGCGGGCTTTGGCGTCCTGGCCGGTAATGATTGTTTCGAGGCGGCGGGCAAAACGTTTTCGGCAACCCATCCGAACGCGCAGTTCATGCTCGGGCCGATCGAGGATGTGTCGGTCGAGCGGCTCATGAGGGTGACCGGGCTCAATAGAGGCGAATTGACTGTGCTCGTCGGCGGTCCTCCCTGTCAGGCCTACTCGGTCTACAATCATAAGCGCGGCATGCATGACAGGCGCGCAACGCTGTTCAGGGAATACCTTCGGATCGTTGAGGGCATGAAACCCGAATGGATCGTGATGGAAAACGTCAAAGGCATATATTCCATTGGCGGTGGCGAAGCGGTTCGCACAATCAAAGCCGAACTTGCGGCTCTGGGGTACGAAGTCGAAGAGGCAGTGCTCAAGGCCGAAGATTTCGGTGTTCCGCAGGAGCGCCGTAGAGTGGTCTTTATCGGCAACCGGCTCGGCCTGCCTATCTCCCACCCGGATCCCAGTCACGGACCGGACCGGGCATATCCCTTCACGACAATTCGAGATGCGATCGGTGACCTTCCCGAGATCGAGAACGGTGAAGATCCGGGTGCCCCTGCCTATCGCACAGAGGCTTCGTCCGCTTTCCAGCGTCTGCTGCGTGGCAATGCAACCCACGTGACGCAGCACGCCGCACCACGCCTCGGCAAGGTGAATATGGATCGCCTTCCGCACATCCCGCAAGGCGGGAGCTGGCGCGACATTCCGCATGAACTTCTGCCTGCGGGCATGAAAAGAGCAAAGCGTTCCGATCACACCAAGCGTTACGGTCGGATGCGCTGGGACGGCCTAGCGTGCACGATCCTGACCAAATGCGACATTCACTGGGGCGCTTACATCCATCCGGAAGAGGATCGTGCGATAACCGTTCGCGAAGCGGCTCGTCTGCAGTCATTCCCGGACTATTTCGAGTTTTTCGGTTCGAAAACAGAACAGTATATTCAAGTAGGAAATGCAGTGCCTCCCCTGCTCGGGAAAGCCATTGGAGAACATCTCCTGACGCTTATGTCGCAACAGGTGAGACGAGCCGCTTGATATGCGCCCAGCCGGCAGGTCCAAACACTGATAGAAAAGATGCTCAGATGAGCTTCGACTATCACCGGGAAATGACGGAAGCTGTGTCGTAGGCCCCTTTTTCAGACCCGAACGACCTGTTCTGGATCATGAATGATTATCATAGAGCCAGATATCGTCACTTCCTTGAACTCGAAATGGGTGTCGAAGTCGACAACTCGGAATCTTTCAGCATACCGATAGAAACGGGCGAGCTATCGGATGGCAAGCCGTTCGAGCTGATCGATAGGCAAAGATCGCAATCGTAGCGTCAACTTTTGGGCCGTTTGCGGAATGTCTGTTTTCTGCAAGGATAAGCCATCAAGTAGACGTTTCTCTCGATGAGCGACAGTTCACGATTGCATGTTACCTCGGATCGGATTGAACATCCGGACAAGAATTGGATGCTTCTCGCAGCTCTGCACCTTTCCCGACCAAGAAACCTCTCACGGCTTCTCGCGGCGGGTGATTAGCCGATGATCGACCTTTCATTCTCGCACCACATAGCTACGGTGCTTGACGGGAGATGGGGATGGATACACTTGAGCGAAAGTCCGCCGTCGTAGGCAGTTCGCGCATGCGCATTTCCGTTTTCGGAAGACCTATGCTTACCCATGGTTCCGGCGAGGAAATCGAGCTTTCGAACCAGAGGGCTCGCGCGCTGATCGCGATGCTTTGCGTGGAAAATGGCGAGCCATTAGACCGCGAGCAGGTGAGCAGGATGCTCTGGCCAGGGCGTTTTCCCGCACAGGCTAAAGCCAGCTTGCGTCAGTGCCTCCTAGCCCTGTCAAAGTCGGTTTTGTCGGGCGAACAAAGTCCGATTGTCACATCGCGCACCACGATCAGGCTTGATCGCGCGCTCATTGATTCAGACCTCTTCGATTTGTTCGATGCGCTCTCGGAAAGGCGCAACGCTGATGCCGCAGCACTCCTCGAACAGGTGGGCAACCGACGGCTTCTCGAAGGAATGGCATTTGGCAAGACGTTTGCCGCATGGTTGTCCGAAAGGCTCACTTCAATCGAGAACCGGCTCGAAATCGAAGTGGGTCGCGCTGTTGCAGGACTCAAATCCGCGGGCGAGCACGAGGAGGCCGCACGCCTCGAAAAAGCGTGGCAGGTTCGGCAAAGGCCCCCTCCTCGCGACACAAGCACAACCTGCAGCCTGGCGGTCCTACCTTTCGAACAAAGGGATGAGATCGGCGGCGATTTTTTCCTTGCCGAAGGGGTGACGGATGAGCTTTCGGCCAACCTGGCCCGCATCTCGGGTATCCGTTTGGCCGGTCGCACTTCGGTCGCAGCCGTAACAGAGCGTGGCTCGACCATCCCCGTAATTGCCGAGCTACTGGGCGTGACCCATGTAATCGAGGGTTCGGTTCACCGCATGGCGAACTCGATACGCGTTTCGCTACGACTGGTCGAAGGGGAAAAGGGGACCGAGATATGGTCGAGCCATTTCGATGGAACGATCGAGGAGATTCTGGGATCGCGTCAGCTGATCGGGGCCAATCTGATTGCTGGAATATGCAAGAACCTGGGACTGGACGCCCGAGCCATGCCGCGCCGCAGGATGACCGCCAGCCGGGAGGCCTATTCGCTGTATTTACAGGGTCGCGCTTTGACCTACCGCGCGATTGGCGACGGGGTTTTGCCAAAGGCAGTCGAGCTTCTCGAACAAGCTCTGGAGATTGATCGCGAATTCGCTGAATGTTGGACTGCGCTCGCCGAGGCGCACGTCTTCACCGCCGTCTACACACCTTGCCTTGAACGGGTCGAGGCCTCGCAAAGAGGAGCCGACTGCGCAAAGCGAGCCATCGCTCTCGATCCCTCGCAGGGGCATGCGCACGCCATGCTCGGGATTCACGCATGGACGGAGTTTTCGCCTGTGCGCGCGCTCGATCACGCTTTCGAGGCCTACCGCCTTTCGTCCAATGTTGCGGATGTCGGCATGCGGCTCGGCTCGTTCCTGCTTTATATCGGACGCAGCGCGGAAGCGCTTCCCTATATCGAAGCGGCTATCGAGCAGGACCCCGTGTTTGGTCGAAACTATGCGATGCTGAGCGTGGCCCAGCTCAATCTCGGCGACATCAACGCGGCCATATCTGCCGGACGAAGGATGGTCGATCTGGGTATGCCTGGAATGTGGCTTGCCAATGCCCTTTCAATCGCCGGGAGGCGCGAAGAGGCCGTTGACTTATATTACCGCTCCAGACTGCTGATGAACACGGTCATTCTGCCCCCCGCCGGGACCGAACCCATGGCCGATGAGGCGCGCGACGTCTATTGGCGGATTGCAGCAAATGGATGCTGCAGCGGCAGGGCCGAGGATCGCGAAATCTACTGCCGAATGCTGGACGGGCTTCATGCAACCATGCCCGATCCATTTGACCCTTCGATTGCGTTTCCGGCGATCTGGATGGGACATGCCGAACTCGTCATGAAGCTCTATTCGGGACAGATTCACCCTGCGAACATGTTTGGGCTGATGAGCATGTGGACCGATGCAGACCCGATCAATGCGGTGCGTGGGCACCCCGGTTTCATGGATTTCGCCGAGCGGATCGGATTGGTGGCCGCGTGGGAAAAGTACGGCTGGCCAGATCTCATTCCGCACGATCCACGCACGAATTGACGCTTTTTTGACGGTCGGCCGGATTGACGCAAGGCCGCCTCCTCAGCGAAAAATCTCTTTAGCAAACACGCCAAGAGTGAACCTGCCCTAGTCCTGAAAAGCCCTGCTTTTCGGACCTGGCGGAGCTTTGCCGGGACAGATTTTTGGGGAGTGCGAAATGACTGATACCATGTTGGCAGGCGCGGATCTGCATCACCTCTACGTTGCCGCGATTAACTCGAACGATGCGGCATTGATCGGAGAGCGCCTGAGCGACGATGTCGTCTTCCAGACCCCCGGCGAACCCGAACTGATTGGCAAGGAGGCGGTGGCTGAATGGGCATCGAGCTTCTTCGAGGCATTCGAAGCCCATTGGGACAAGCACGAGCAATCCTTTGAGCAATCGGGCGATCTCGCAATCAGCCGCTACACCTACACCGCGCGGATCCGTTCACGCGAGGATGCGAAAACCTTCGACGAAGCGGGAAAAGGCACCTGCGTCTATCGCCGGGAACCCGACGGCAGGTGGCTGCTCGCCATCGACAGCTGGAGCGTGAACGAGCCAGTGGAAGATGCGGCATGACCGTCCCCACACCGAAGCCAGCCCACGTCGTTTATCGCACGCGGCGTTTCTCTGAGATGCTCGACTGGTATGCCGCGGTGTTCGGCGCGAAGATCGTCTATCGCAACCCGGCGCTCGCATTCCTTGCCTATGACGAAGAGCATCACCGGTTTGCCTTCGCCGATCTCGACGTGATCGCTCCGGGCGGCGATGCCGACGACCGTGGTACGGTCGGCGTCGATCATGTCGCTTACGATTGCCCGTCCATGATCGCGCTTCTCGAGGCTTACGAGCGGCTCAAGGCCGGGGGCATAGCGCCCTATTGGTGCGTCAATCACGGAATGAGCGCTTCGCTCTATTACGCCGATCCGGATGGCAACCAGATGGAATTCTCGGTCGACTGCTTCGCCACTAAGGGAGAATGCAGTGACTATTTTACTGGGTCGCAGATTGGCGACAATCCGGTCGGTGTCGAATTCGATCCCGATGACTGGTTGGAGCGGCTGCGCGGGGGCGGAGACGAGCGGGAGCTGCTTCAACCCGATCCAGCAGGTGACGTCTCTCCGATCCGCGGCGCGCTGGAGATGATTGCGTCGTAACCGGGCTCAGCATCGCCTTTTTCATGCTTCGATAACTGAAAGAACAGGGGAATTTCGATGCTCATAAGGCCGCCCGAACAGGTGATCCGCAACTGGCACAGCGACACGTCTTGCTGGGCCGAGTTCGAACTGCGCGCGGGCGACATTGTGGTGGTGACCCCGCCAAAATGCGGCACCACATGGGTCCAGCGAATTCTCGACATGCTGCTCAACAGCTCGGCTGCGCAGCGCGAGTTCACCATGACGCAGCCGTGGCTCGACGCCTATTTCGTACCCAAGGATATCGTCCTGCCGGTGCTGGAGGCGAGCGAGGAGCCGCGTTCGCTGAAGTCGCATGCCCCGCTCACGGCGCTGCCGCTGCACGACGACGTTCTCTACATCAATGTCGCGCGCGATCCGAAGGATGCGTGCATGTCATTCCATGACCACACCACCGCCTACACTTCCAAGACCCTTGGCGAGCTCGACGAACGCGGGGCGCGGATCGAAAAACTCGGTGCGCCCTATCCGCGGGCGCCGGGCGATGCGCGCGCGTTCTTTCGCCGCTGGCTCCGCGATCCTGAATATGCTCCCTTCGACGATTACACAGCGTGCGAAATGTTTGAGCTTGAGCGCAGCTTCTGGGAGGAACGGCGCCGCTCCAATGTGCTGATGGTGCATTACAACGACCTGAAGGCCGACCGCGACGGCGAGATGCG
This sequence comes from Erythrobacter sp. MTPC3, assembly GCF_042854385.1. Lineage (NCBI taxonomy): Bacteria > Pseudomonadati > Pseudomonadota > Alphaproteobacteria > Sphingomonadales > Erythrobacteraceae > Erythrobacter > Erythrobacter sp. MTPC3. The sequence continues at coordinate 51,195 of NZ_BTGP01000013.1, read as the reverse complement.
CCGCATCGCCGAGTTTGTCGGGATCACGATCGACGAGCCGCTGTGGTCCGATATGGTCGAGGCAGCAGGCTTCGCTGCGATGAAAGCGGGGAGCGAAGCGATGCTCCCGAACCTTGCCGAGGCCTTCGAAGGGGGCCCGCGGCGCTTCGTGAACAAGGGCACGAACGAACGCTGGCGCGGTGTGCTGACCGACGCCGACCTCGCCGATTACCGGACGCTTCTCGCGGCAGAGACAACGCCGGACCTAGCCGACTGGCTGGAGAACGGCCGCCTAGCTTCGTTCGATCCCACACCACTGGACAGACATATCGAGCGGGAGGACGTACGATGACTACGCGCACACTCATAAGCACCGTGCTGGTGGCAGGGCTGGCTCTGTCTGTGCCCGCAGCTGCACAGGACAGCGTCGTTGAGAGCGAAGTCAACTACCTCACAGGCGACCCCGCCGATTGGCCGCCGGAGCTGGAGGCGACCGTCGCGGCGCCGGACAATCATAGGATATTGCTTGAAACCGATCAGGTGCGCGTTCTCGAAGTCACACTGGCTCCCGGTGAAGAAGAGCCGTTGCATTTCCACCGCTGGCCCAGCGTCCTCTACATCCAGCAGGCGGGAGATTGGATCGACCGCGACGCTGAAGGGAATGTGATTTTCGATTCACGCGAAGTGCCGCCGATGCAGTTTCCGCTCACTATGTGGAAGGGGCCGGAAGCACCACACTCTCCCGTCAATCTGAGCGATGATGTCGAAGTCCGTCTGATCCGGGTCGAGATCAAGGAAGGTATTGGCCGGTCAGCGGGCGTGATGCAGTCTTCGCTGTCTCCCGCCGGCCGCTCGCCGACCCATGCCGAAGACGCAGCCGGGGAGGCTGCCGCCCTGGAAGCAGCCAACGCTTTTCTCGCCACCCTAAGCACCAAGGATGCCGAGGCCTATGCGGCCATAACCATCCCGCAAGGGCGCGGCACGGGGACCGAAATCAAGGCCGACGGGTCGCGCATTTTCTTCACTTACACATTTGAAGAACTGGTAAGGGCTTTGCCTACAGCAATACCGGATGGCGCTGTGGAGGCGCTCGTCAATCCAATGGTCCGGGTCGATGGCGACATCGCTATGGTGTGGTCCGACTATACCTTCACTATCGATGGCCAGCTTTCGCATTGCGGCACCGACCATTTCGATCTGGTCCGGCGCGATAGCGTCTGGCGTGTGTTCAATCTGACTTGGACCACGCGCCATGACGATTGCGAGAGGCTGATCGCGGCACAAGATTCCCCGATTGAGCAGTTTGCGCGCGACTATGCTCGCGCCTGGTCGAGTGGAAAGCCTGAAGAGGTCGCAGCTCACTACGAGGCCGATGGTCGGCTTGCAGTTAATGACGCCGATCCGGTAATCGGACACGACGGCATTGCTTCGGTCGCACGCCGATTCATGACTGACCTGCCGGACATGAGGGTGAGCTTCGACGGGCTTGATCGCGATGGTCAGCGAATAATCTTCCGTTGGACGTTGACAGGCACCAATACGGGGCCGGGTGGCACGGGTGCCCGAGTAGAGATCAGTGGTGCAGAGGCTTGGCTAATTGGAGCTAACGGTTTAATCGCAGATTCGCTTGGCAGGTTCAACGAGGACGAATACGCGCGACAACTGGCAACCGCATCTGCGCCGCCCTCCCAACCCTTCAGCTTCTTTCCCGCCGACCGATCATTGACCCATGCCGAAGACGGGGTCGTGCTATCTGATGGTCGCCTGTTGGTGGGCGATTGGGATCACGGGCTGGTCACGCTGGATGGCGATGGCAAGAAGGAGCCCTTCGGCGATTTCGCCGCTGCGGGATTCAGAACCAGGCCCGATCCGCTGTGGAACAGCCCGAACGGCGTGTCGTGGGAGCCGGACGGGCGGCACGTCCTCGTCGCCGATATCACGGGCGGACATATATACCGCGTCGATACCAAGACCGAGGCGGTCGCACGGATCTACGATCACCCTTTCGGCGTGAATGCAGTGGTGCGCGATCCGAGCGGCGCGATCTGGTTCACTCAATCGACCGAGAATACTGCGGGCGAAGGGGCCGAAGCGCGCATGTTTGCAGCGGCCGATAAGCCGTTGGGTGATGGCTCGGTCTGGCGCATCGCCGCAGAAGAGGTGGGCAAGGCAGAACCTCGGGCCGTGAAGGTCGTCGACGGCCTCGATTTCGCCAATGGCATTGTATTCGACCCGGCGCGCGGGCGACTCTATGTCAACGAGATTGTGGCCAACCGCATCCTGAGTTTCGCGGTAGACCAAGCAACTGGCGCGCTCTCGAATCGCCGCGTGCTTGCGACGCTCCCGACCCCGGACAATATCGAACTGGACGATAACGGTCAGCTGTGGGTCGTCAGTCCCTTTGCCAATGCTGTCTACACGCTAAATCCAGACTCGGGAGCGTGGCGGGCCGTCTTTGCGCCCGCACCCGAGGCCAGTGAACGGATCATCACCGAGACGAGGCGTCGGCAGAGTGCTGGCGAGCCCATCCTGCCCCTGCTTACACCGGAGATGTGGGGGCCGATGCCGGGTCTGTTGACCGGTGTGATCCTAGCGCCCAATGGGACAGTCTATATCTCGGGGCTTGGCGATGCGCTGGTTAAGCTGGACGGAACTGATCCGCCGGAAATAGACCTTACTCCAATCCTCGCCAACCGCACGCGTGTGATCATCGACGGAATTCGTTCAGGCGATGTGTCGGAAATTATGGCGCTTTTCGGCCCCGGATCGCTCTATGCGGCGGACAGCGAGACGCTGCTGTCGGACCCCGCTTCGATCCGCGAATTCTGGATCAATGTTGCCGCTAGCCCAGCGCATGACGCAACGCTCGAAGTGCTGCGGATCGAGCGGCTCGGCCCCGACGCCTTTGTTGAGATCCAGAAATACGACGTTTTCGACGAAGCGGGCGAACGACTGTTCGGCGGCTACGCTTCGCTGCTGTGGCGCAAGGTTGGAGGCCGCTGGATAATCGCAGCGGATGTTTCGAATTGAGCGGCCCTTCCGCCTTCGACCTCACCGGCAAGGTCGCCATTGTCACCGGGGCAGGCAGCGGGATCGGCAAGGCGACTGCCGAACTACTCGCCGAGCGTGGAGCTTCGGTCGTTTGCGCCGCAAGAAGCGAAGACAAGATCGCTGCTCTTGCGGACAACATCGGCACAATTGGCGGCAAAGCCAGTTACATCCGTACCGACGTTGCCGAAGCCGAAGATGTGCAGCGGATGGTCGCGCACGCGGTCGAGACCCATGGACGGCTCGACATCGCGGTCAACAATGCCGGGATCGGGGCCGAGGTCTACCCGATTGTCGACACGCCCAACGAATGGTGGGACCGCGTTCAGAACACCAATCTGCGAGGCAATTTTCTTTGCCTCAAATACGAAGCGCGCGCCATGCTCGCTGCAGGCAATGGCGGATCGCTTGTGAATGTCGGCTCGGTCAATTCATTGCTTGGTTGCCCGATGGTTGCGGCCTACTGCGTTTCGAAATCGGGGCAACTGGCGCTGACCACCTCGGCATCGGCAGAGCTGGCTTCGCAAGGGATACGGGTACACCTCATGTGCCCCGGCGTTACCGACACACCGCTGCACCACGAGATCAAGGGCAATCTGGGCGTCGAAGCCTTTGAGGCCGTCAAGGCGGGCATTCACCTGCAACGGTTCGGTGAACCCGAGGAAATCGCGCGCGCCATCGCCTTTCTCGCTTCCGACGAAGCAAGCTTCATCACCGGCACCACGCTGACCGCCGATGGCGGGTTTCACCTCACGCTTTGAAGGAAAAAAGCCAATGCGAACCAATCTGGAAACAGTACAAGCGCTCTACGCGGCCTTTGCCGCTGGCGATATGGACGCCGCAGCTGCGGTCATGGCGCCCGATATGGAGTGGCGCGAGGCGGAGAATTACATCTTCGCCGACCGCAACCCCTATGTGGGTGCCGAGGCGGTATTCAACGGGGTGTTTGGACGAACAGCGGACCTGTTCGATGACTTCGCGGTCGAGGTGGGCACCTTCGTATGCGAAGGCGAGACCGTTGCGATGCAGGGCCGCTATTCGGCAATTTCCAAAGCGACGGGCGAGCGGGTAAATCCGCAGATCGTCCACTGGTTCAAGGTCAGAAACGGTCAGATTGTTAGCTTTCAGCAACATCTCGATACGCTCGCCATGGCCCGCGTATTGGGTGAGGTTCGATGAGCAGCGTTACAGGGGACGCCTCGGGCCCGCGCCTCGATGCACACGGCAGCGTTGTCAGCATGATTGACGGCTGGACCTATCTCGTCGGCCAGTACCCAAACCATGAAATCCAAATTGAAGGTCCGGTTAGGTCCTTCATTGCCAATGTCGACAACGCCTTTCTCAACATGCTGCTGGTCGCGGAGCCGGTCAGCGAACCCGCTGTGTTCCGGGCGGCACTGGCGGTTGCTGGAAAGATCATGGCATCCTGCCCCTATCCAACCATGCTCGCCAGCGTGCCGGCGTGGTATCCAGCGGATGGTCCCGACTTGTTCGAACGGCATGGCTTTGCACCGGCGCTCGATATGTGGGGCATGGCGGCTAGCGAAATCCTGCCGTCGCGTCGGTCCGAACCGGATATCGACTGGCGGAAAATCCATGAAGTGCAAGGCTCGGTCGACATCGGGCTCGTCAACGCGGCGGCTTACGACATGGACCCTGCGGCGTTCGCGATGACCGAAAATCTCCACCAATGGTCGGGTCAGCATTTCGCCATTGTCGGTTATGAGGGCGATACGCCGGTGACCGCCGCACTCGCCTATGTGCAGGAGGCGCAGATCTATGTCGGTTGGGTCGCCACCCTGCCGGATCGCTATGGCCGGGGTTTGGGCGAAGCCGCCATGCGCCGCGCCATCGTTGCCGCTCAGGAGGCCGCAGGACGTCCCCTGCCAATCTGGCTCCATGCTACCGAAATGGGTCGCCCCCTATACCGCAACATGGGCTTTGCCGATACGGCACTGATGCGCCTCCATACGTGGCCCGGTGATACGCGGGTGGATGGATGACCACCGAACCTGCCACAGTTCGCACCTTCCTCGGCCATCCGCGCGGGCTCGCCTATCTCGCCTTTACCGAGATGTGGGAGCGGTTCTCATATTACGGGATGATCTCGCTGCTGCTCCTTTACATGGTGCAGGAACTGATGCTGCCCGGCAGTATCGAGAATGTCGCAGGGATGGACGGCCTGCGCAGGACGCTCGAAAGCATGTTTGGGCCGCTGACCGCGCAACAGCTGGGCAGCCAGATTTTCGGGTTCTATGGCGGTCTCGTCTTTTTGACACCCATTATCGGCGGCTGGCTGGCGGATCGGTTTTTCGGCACGACGCGGATGGTGGTGGCGGGCGTCCTGCTGATGACTGCCGGGCATTTCCTGATGACGTTCGATCAGAGTTTTCTGATTGCCCTGCTGCTGCTGATTGTCGGTTCTGGCGCACTCAAGGGAAATATCGCCTCGCAGGTTGGACAGCTCTATCCTCCGGGGGAGGAAAGCAGGCGATCGCGCGGTTATCTGATCTTCTCGACCGGCATCAATATTGGAGCATTGCTCGGCTCGCTGGTGTGCGGTGTGGTCGCGCAGATATTTGGCTGGCACTTCGGTTTCGGCCTCGCCGGATTGATGATGCTGGTCGCGCTTGGAGTATACCTCGCCGGGCGCAGATATCTGCCCGCGCCTCCTGCGCCCAGGAAGGCAACCGCCCCGCGTGAACCGTTGCGGCGCGAGGACAGGCTGACGCTGGTTTTTATCGTCCTGATCCTTGCTATCGCAGCATTCGGTTTCACCGGCTGGGCGCTGGCCTTCAACGCCGGATTCATCTGGACCGAGGCGCATGTCGACCTGACGACACCGCTGGGCGCAGTCCCGATGGCGTGGTTTGTTTCGCTCGACGCGCTGATGAGCATCGCCGCGCCGATCAGCCTGATCGTGCTCTGGCGCGAACTGGCAAGGCGCGGCAGGGAACCGGGCGACCTTACGAAAATCGCCATCGGCTTCCTTCTGCTTGGCCAGTGCATGCTGGTGTTTGCATTCGGCGCACTCTCCGCCGGTGACGGGCGCACCAACATCATCTTTCCGCTCATCACGTTCATGCTAACAGGTGCGGGGTTCATGTGCGCATGGCCGGTGATCCTCGCGCTCGTGTCCCGCCGCTCACCGCCGCAGGTGAGGGCGATGATGATGGGTGTTGCCTATCTGGTCGCTTTTGCCAGCAGCACGTTCGCAGGCGTGCTTTCCGGACAATATGAAACGATGCCGCCCGAGCGCTTTTTCCTTGCCATGGCCGTCATCCCGTCGGTCGCCGGACTTGTTCTGCTGGTGATCCGAAGCCGTCTAATCCGCGCGCTCGACGCCAACGCGCAACCGATTCCCACGCTATCGCCCATGGAGCAGCCCGCATGAGCGATGCCACACTTGCCGACACGACTCTACAACGCGCTTGGCCCTCGCTGGTCGAGAACAAGCCACTGCGTTTTGCGGCGGTCATGATCCTTTACTTCATGCAAGGGGTGCCTTTGGGCCTGTCGCTTATAGTTTTGCCTGCTTGGTTCGCGGCGGCGGGAGCTAGTGCGGTCGAGATCGGCGGATTTGTGGGCTTTGCGGTCCTGCCGTGGTCGCTCAAACTGTTCGCCGGACTTCTGATGGACCGTTTCGCCTATCGCCCGATGGGACGGCGGCGCGCATGGATCCTGATTGCGCAAGGCTGCCTGGTCACGGTCCTTCTTGCGCTGGCTGCGGCCGCGCCGGACGCCAGCCAGATCGCATTACTCGCCAGCTTCTGTTTCGCGCTCAACATGTGCGCGATCTTTAACGACGTTGCGGTCGACGGCATGACCATCGACCTCGTACCTATCGAGGAACGCGGCGCAATCAATGGATGCATGTTCGGATCGCAAATCGTGGGAATCGCAGCAACCAGCTTTATCGGCGGACAAATGCTGGTGGCAGGCGGCACGGCGACGACCGCGCTATTTTTCGCAGCCTTGGTGGCCGTGCCCTCGGTGATCGTCAGTGTGTTTCGCGAACGGCCGGGCGAACGGTTAATGCCGTGGACCAGCGGCAGGCCGTCTACCGAATGCGAGGCGCTCCAGCAGGACGCCTGGTGGCCAATTATCAAGGGTGTGTTTGTGTCGCTCGCCGATTGGCGAATAGTCGCCTACCTGACGGGCTATGCTCTGTTCTGTGCGAACTGGGTTATTCTCGATAGCGTCAGCCCGGTCCTGAGCGTCCAGGAACTGGGCTGGAAAAGCGAGAGTTACAGCAGCTTCGCCGGCACAGCGAACCTCGTTGCCGGGCTGTTCGGCATTGCGATGACCGGCCTCCTTGTAAAATGGATCGGGCTTTCCCGAATGGTGACATTGGTCGCTGTAATCCTGGTATTGCTCGCTCTGACTGGAGGCATCACGTATTCGAGCTGGGATGGAAGCTGGTTGTTTTCGTCGATCCTCGTCTCGCAGACCATAGCCGCGACTCTGCTGACGATCCTTCTCATCGCATGGGGCATGATGCTGAGCAATCCGGCCGTCGCCGCGAGCCAATTCGCGCTGATCATGGCGATTCCCAATCTCTCGCGTTCCATGATGGCGGGCATATCGGGCCAGGTCGTCGAAACGTACGGATATGCCGCCGCCTACTTTATCGCAGCGGCGCTGACGGTCGTCACGATCGCGCTTTGCCTGTTTGCTTCCAGTCGAATCAGTGCGCGAGTAGACGCGGCATGAGCGATCCAGCAAACAAGCTCCAGAAACGCCTCGGCCTACCCTTCGCCATAGCGATTATGGCGGGAGCGGTCATTGGCGCTGGCATTCTGCGCACGCCCGGAGTGGTCGCCAACGAGGTGCCGGTATTCTGGATCGCCATGACGCTATGGGCGCTGGGCGGCGTCTACGTATTCCTGTCGGTCAATGTCGCGTCCGAACTGACGACCGCATTGCCAAAAGCAGGCGGTTTCTACGTGCCTGTGCGCGAGGCTTATGGCGATGGTATGGGGCTGCTCGCCGGTTGGGCGATCTGGGTGGGCTATGCCGCGGGAACGGCTGCGCTAGCGCTTGCCTTTGCAGATTTTCTCGGCACCGCGATACCGTTCGTCGCCGCCAACAAGATCGCCTTCGCCCTGACCGCCCTGCTGGCCGTGACCTTGCTCAACCTGCCGGGCGTCGAAGAAGGACGGGTCTCGAATATCCTCGGCATGGTCATCAAGCTTTCTCTGCTCGCCTGTGTCGTTATCGCGGCAGTGGTTGTCGGTCCGGCGGCGCCGCAGGTAGCATCCGAAGCCACGCCTGCGCTCACGGCTCCCGACGCGGCCATTGGCTGGATCGCCCTAATCACGGGCTTCCAGATCGTGCTGGGAGCTTATGACGGCTGGCAGGGTCCGGCATTCTTCGCCGAAGAGGACAAGGATCCCGCGCGCAACATTCCGCGCGCCTTTTTCCGTTCGGCGGTGATCATTTTGGTGGTCTATCTCGGTATCAATCTGTGCGTATTCACCGTTCTCAACATGGAGTCATTGCGTACGTCGGAGTTGCCGGTGGCGCTGGTGATCGAGGCGCTGCTCGGCCCGGTTGGACGAACCGTTACGGGCATAGCGGCCGCTGTCATGGCGCTGTTCACGCTGAACGCCATCATCATGACCAATCCGCGTATTCTGTTCGGACTGGCGCGCGATGGCTTGTTCGTGAAGGGCGTGGCAAAGGTCAATCGCGGCGGCACGCCTTGGGTAGCCCTGCTTATCAGCTCGGCCATCGCCATCCCGATGATCCTGACCGGCGCCTATGTCTTCGTGTTCAAGATTCAGGTCGCGACCGGTATTCTCGCTGGGGTGCTTTATAACGCGTCCTATTTCACCCTTCGCGCTAAACGGCCAGACCTGCCGCGACCGTTCCGCGCGATAGGCCATCCCGTATTGCCCGCGCTGATCCTGCTCATCACTACTGCACTGTTTTTTGGTGTCATCATCGCCGATCCCGAAGCTGGTCTGTGGACTGCGGGCCTGATCGCAATCTGCGTCCCTGTCGGTATCCATCTTGGCCGCCAGAGGCGACAGGCTACAAAGGCATGATCCTGCGCCGAATCTCCGAGCATCTGCGTATGCAGAACTGGACCGTAGTCATCATTGAGTTCGCCATTGTCGCATCGGGTGTCTTTCTCGGTATCCAGCTTGGCAATTGGAATGACCGGATGCGCGAGAAGGAAAGCGCCGAGATACTGGTCAATGCCCTCGATGCCGAATTTGCTCTGATAGAACAGCGCACTCTCACCAGTATCGAATTTCACCATGAGAACATTGCAGCACTGACGGGTATTCTCGAAGCACTGGAGCGAGAAAAGCTGGCGGAAGAAGACCGAGACCTGTTCGAATCCGGACTGCGGCGCGGTTACATGCGAGCCAGCTATATGGGGTCGACGACGCTGCGCGAGACCGTTTCGAGCGGTCGGCTTGGTCTGATCGAGGATCCGCAACTCTTGCAAGCCTTGCTCGACTATGAGCAGGAGACCGAGCTTGCTATCCGGACGGCGGGAGAAATCCGGGACATTTCAAATCAATATGTTCCCGCTTTCACCGCCCGATATTCCTATGATTTTACCACCGACGCCGAGAATATCTATCGCGCCGACGGCAGGGAAGAGGATGGCGGGGGAGCGGCGATGGGGTTTGGCCTCTCGCGAATTGGCGAATATGACTTCGATGCAATGGTTGCCAACCCGGACTTTGTCGAAGCCGCCGAAGAACTGCGCGAGACCCAGCGTCTTTGGCTCAATCTGCGCATCATCAACCTTGGGCGCATCAGGAATGTTCGAAGCCGGATCGGTGACTATAGATCGCATCGCGGGGAGTGAAGCCGCGGACCGACAAACCGAACGGCATCGACAGTTGCGATCAGTCAAACATGTTACAGACAATGTCCGCTCTTATGGCCCAACTTCCCGAAGCGCGACGTCTTCAATTGGGGCGCATAGCAGTCATCTAGTAATATACGCTCAGACCCAATAGGCGAGAGTCGATCAAGCGCCTGTTTCACTCCTGAGCTTTTCGAGGCGCTCCGAACATATCTCGTGTACTACGCAGCCGAGTTCTTCCACTTGTTCGCCAAGCCATTCAAGCTCCTCCTTGGTGATGCGGTAATGCTTTGAGTAGCGCGCCTTTACGTAAGCTTCCTTGAGCTTCTCGAACCGCGCACGATCACGCTTGGTGTCGCGCGGCCAGACATAGGTCAGGCGAGGGTCGATCCGCTCGGCCTGTGTTCGGAGGAAACCGAGATTGTGTACATGCGGTGTGTAGAAGGTGCAGACCAGAAGTACGCAGTGATAGAGGAATTCGGCTGCCTGGTGAGTATCGAAAGCTGCTTCTTTTAGGCGGCCCTGGCTAGCTGTGTATCGGGCCGTGTCCAATCGGCCAGCACCACCTGGAAACCACTCGTCAAAATACTCCTGCGCCATTGTCAGCGCTTCACCGGCAGTCTTGGGCTTCGGCGTGTGGAGCTCGGTGTCATCGGATTGGTAAAGCGCGATCCCGTCTTTCGCGACATCCATGAAGAAATAGCGTCCGTGCGCGAGACCGTCGTTCACCTCCTGCAGGGTGTGAACGATGAAGTTGACCGGCGTCTTCAGCGCCTTGGTGACGCCGTATTCGCGCATCAATCGGTCATCGAGTTTCGACCAGTATTTCACCCTATCGACCAGCCGCTTGTCGTTGACGATGATGAGCAGATCGTAGTCCGACTGGTAGCCCTTGGCGGTATGCGGTTCATCGACCCAGGTGCCGCGCGCATAGCTGCCGTAAAGTACGACCTTGAGAATGCGACCGGCCTTCTTCCACTCGTGCTTCGCCAGGGCAAAGGCATCGTCGAATTCTTCGAAGATCAGCTGCACCACGCGCTCAAGTTCGCGTTGCTTTTGCGGAGGCAGGTGATCGAGTTCGGTGCGCATTACTGGACCTTTAGCAAGCACTTGGAATGGTTGCACCCTCGCATTCCTGCCGGTGCGCCGGCACATCCAAGAAAGTGTGCCTCTCCTCTGTTCGGTGGGTTTCCCCGCCGGACTATCGAAGACCTCTGTCAGGGCTGCGCCGGAGACTCCGGACTGTTTCCGTCTTCTTTCTCAATCTCATCCAGCCCCGGTTCCGGAGCCGCGCGAATGAGATCGTCAGCGAGATGCCTGCCTGTCTCCATGCGACGCGCGAGCGCTTCGACAAAGAAGTCGAACCGCTTTTCTGCATCGGCACGCGCGGCGGCATTGGCTTCCGCCGGCATAGCCGGGGTCACCGCCAGCCATCGCCTGAGATAGAGCGCGAAAGCCTCGTTCCCGACCTCGATATGATAGTCGAGCTTGCCGATCTGTCGGCTTATGCGATCAAGTCGTCGGCTAAAGGCCGCCTCCATGCGCTCCGATCCGTCGGGTGAGAGGAAAGAGGCAATGGCAGCTTCCACTACCGAAGCCTGCGAGACGCGCTTGCGGCCCGCATAGTCTGCAAGCTGCCTTGAAAGGGCTGGCGGCAAGCGAAACGTGTGCTTGATGCGGTTGCCCTTGCTCATAGCTCGATCCCGTCGCCAGGATCGAGTGCAGCGCGCCGCGCATTGGCCTGCATCCGCTCGGCCATTCTGCGATTGCGGTTTGCCTGCTCGTCGTCCGTGCGGTCGCCAAACTCAAATTCGTTGGGGATTTCGACTGGTGGCGGCGCCACATCCTCGTATTCCGGCAATTCAGGCGATTGGCGGATCCCGCCATCGGACTGGCCATTATCGACCTCGTACTCTTCAGACCCGGCTACGGATTTCTCCAATTGCGAAGGCGGGCTCACATGTCTATCGTGCCATTCGCCCTCGTCCGGCCCGAGTTCCGACTTTTCAATCACTGGTGGACGCTCCACCCGTTTGCTGAGCCGGGGATCGCGGTAGTAGCGCGCTTTCCTGGCGCGGATCGGATGCACGCCTGCGAGCATCACGATTTCGTCGGTATCGGGAAGCTGCATGATTTCGCCTTGAGTCAGAAGAGCGCGCGCCGTCTCCGAGCGCGAGACCATCAGGTGACCAAGCCACGGGGAGAGGCGGTGTCCGGCATAATTGCGCATCGCCCGGGTTTCGGTCGCGGTTCCGAGGGATTCCGAAACGCGCTTGGCGGTTCGCTCGTCATTGGTCGCGAAGCACACTCGCACATGGCAATTATCGAGAATGGCATTGTTCTGCCCGTAGGCTTTCTCGATCTGATTCAATGACTGGGCGATCAGAAACGCCTTGATGCCGTAGCCCGCCATGAAGGCGAGCGCGCTTTCGAAGAAGTCGAGCCTACCCAAAGCGGGGAATTCGTCGAGCATGAGGAGAAGCCGCTCGCGATCGGCACCTTCCTGCAGGTCCTCGGTCAGGCGTCTTCCGAGCTGGTTGAGGATGAGCCGGATGAGCGGCTTGGTGCGGCTGATGTCTGACGGCGGGACGACGAGATAGAGCGTGACCGGCCGGCCCTGTGCCACGAGGTCCGCGATGCGCCATTCGCAATGCCGCGTGACGCTGGCGATGACCGGATCGCGGTACAGCCCAAGGAACGACATGGCGGTCGAGAGCACGCCCGAGCGTTCGTTCTCCGACTTGTTGAGCAATTCTCTCGCCGCGCTCGCGACAACCGGATGGACGCCGTCTTCCCCCAGATGCGGCGTGTGCATCATTGCGGTCAGTGTTGCCTCGATGGATCGGCGCGGATCGGAGAGAAAATTCGCCACTCCGGCGAGCGTCTTGTCAGGCTCTGCATAGAGCACATGCAGAATGGCTCCGACGAGAAGCGCATGGCTGGTCTTTTCCCAGTGATTGCGCCGTTCAAGCGAGCCTTCAGGGTCGACCAGGACATCGGCGATGTTCTGCACGTCGCGAACCTCGTTGATGCCGCGCCGCACCTCCATCAGCGGGTTATAGGCCGCCGACGCCTCATTGGTCGGATCGAACAGTAGCGTGCGGCTAAAGCTGGACCGGAATCCAGCAGTCAGCTCCCAGTTCTCACCCTTGATATCGTGGACAATCGCCGAATGCGGCCAGGTCAGCAGCGTCGGCACGACAAGTCCGACGCCTTTGCCGCTGCGCGTCGGCGCGAAACAGAGCACATGTTCGGGTCCGTTGTGGCGTAGATAGAGATTGTCGTGCTGGCCGATGATGGCGCCCTTGCCTGCCAGAAGGCCAGCACTTGCTATTTCTGAACGGGTCGCCCAGCGCGCCGAGCCATAGGTTGCGCTGTTCCTGATCTCTCGGGCGCGCCAGACCGACATGCCGATCGCGACCGCCACCGACACGAGACCGCCCGATGCGGCGATTATTCCGCCGGTCTCGAAGATGCGCGGTGCATAAGCTTCGTAGCTGAACCACCACCAGAAGATGGCGTAAGGCGGATAGACGGGCGACCCGGAAAGATTGAACCACGGCGCACCCAGTTGCGCCTGATAGCCAAGCGCGTGCGCCGTCCACTGCGTGCCCGCCCAGATGCCTGCGAGCGTGAGGGCAAAGACGACGATTATCTGACCCCACAATATCCGGGTTGCCGACAAGGCAGCCTCCTTTCGTGGAGGGCAGCACGGCGGCTTTGCATCGCATATTCAAGTCAGAAGCTGTGTAAGCGCAGGCTGGCGTAGCAAAAGCGGGAAGCTGCTAGATTGCTTCCCAACTATAGTCCGGATTGCCCGACCAGGTCAGGCGGTACATCGCTCCTTGCGCGACCGATTGCACGACATTGGGCCACAAGGCCGTTATGCAAGTTCCACCCGCATGGCGCACAGAGGGATAGATGATACCGTTATGGCCGACGGCGCGGGCCTGCGCCGCTAGAGCATTGCCGACAGGATAGCCCTTCGTCTTGTCCGGATCGAGGGCCGGGTGACCGGTCTGGTCGCGCAGATCGATAAAGACGCCTGCCATGCTGGCGATCATCTCGCCATATTCGACAACGGCATCGAAATCGCCGGCATCGGCGAGCGCCTGGGTCAGGTGATGGCCAACCTCGGCGATGCAGGTCTCGACATCGAGTGCGGCATACCATGCGCCGCGATTCGCGGGATTGAAGCGATTGGGCTCGCGCGGTTTGGCGTAAGCAAAGCTCGCATTGATGAACCTGGCATGCGGCACGCCGTGAACCAACTCGTCAGCTGTCAATCCTCGAAACCCGCGCTCTTCGGCGATCAGGCGCGAACTCGTCGCCCCCTCGATCTCAGCGAGCAGCGCAAGCTCGTCATCATTGTCGGCCAGCGGAGCCATGACCGCTTCGCGTAAACGCGCGCTGGAAACGAGCCGGACAGTCCGCTCGAACGCTTCGCGGATCTGCGGCGGCTCGCCTGCCTCCTCAGAGCCCGCCACGAAGCGCGTCGATGTATTGTCGGGCCTCTAGCATGCGCGGAATGCCGCCTTCGATCATTGCCCGGATCGGCGAGCGGCGATCGAACACCGGCGCCCTGTTTTCGAGCTTCGGCCAGCGATCGGCCATGTCGTTGGCAAACAGCAGGTGCAGTCCCTTGAACAGGCCGATCAGCGCCGACGCGCGGGTCAATTGGTCCTGACCGAGCGAACCCTCCCAGGTCCCGGCTTTCATCCGGTCCCAGGTGCTTTCGGACACGCCGAGCAGCGCGGCGCCTTCGGCGTTGCTCGCACCCCAGGCCTCGGCAAGGCGCAACACGGCTTTGACCGCAGCGCCAGTAAGGCGGCTGCGATCACCGTCACCTGCAAAGGTCTGGAGCCCCGTGGGAGCTTTGGCATGCTGAACTACCGAGCTAGCCATATCGCATCTCCTGACGCTGATATAAGCATCATGTGATGCTTTTGTCAAGTCTGCTTGTGACTGCGATGGGCCTGATCCTTGAAGATAACAGACAACGCAGAACCACAGTATTCACTATATCCGACCAGCGAATGCAGACTGGCAGCCATATGTCGCGCAGCCTGTCAGCCTACGTTGCGGTGAAGAACAGCCATTGGCCGACAATAAATATTCCAACCGCGATGATCGTATAGGAAAACAGGCGGGTAAGTGTCCGCTTGTGGTCACCCAGGCGACGAGACGCCAGCGAGCCCATGAAACCGCCGATTGCTCCTCCAAAGATAAAGCTCGCGGCGATGTGCCAGTCGACCAGACCGTCGAGCGCATAATTGGCGGCGGTTGTCGCGCCCAGCGCCGAGACCGAGACAAGAGAGGACCCGATCGCGTTCAAGATCGGCATCGCCGTTGCAGCGACAAGGCCGGGGACCACCAGAAACCCGCCACCGATGCCGAAAAAACCAGCGAGAGCGCCGACCAACACGCCGCCCAGCGCAAGGCGCGGAGTAAGCCGAAGCGCTGTTTGCGACGTTAGCTTCACGTCGGGATCGCTGCCACCCTTGTGATCGCGCAACATTGCAAGTCCAACGACGACCATTACCAAGCCGAACAGTCCAAGCAGGAGATCTCCCGAGGTCATTTTACCCAGCGTGGATCCAATCGCCGCACCGATGACGCCGAAGGTGGCGAAAGTTCCGGCGCAGCGCCATTTCACCGTCCCGTTTCTGGCATGAAACGCCAAGTTGAATAGGGCGCTTGCCGTCACTGCCGCAGCGGAGGTCGCAATAGCGACGTGCATATTCCGCACTCCCACAACATACAGCAGCAAAGGAACGGCAAGGATCGAACCGCCGCCGCCAATCAGGCCGAGCGCGAAGCCGACCAGTCCGCCCGAACCTATCGACAGCATATATTGTAGAAACGATGCTTCCATCAGTCAGGCGGCAATTCAGAGGCAGGCGGCAAGGCCTCTCCGGGCTCCTTGCAGTAGAGGTCATAGAGCGTTTCGAGCACTCGGCGCGGGGCATGTCCGGCAAGCGAGTAGTAAATGGTTCGCCCTTCGCGTCGCGGGGTGACAAGACCATCCTTGCGCAGCAGCGCAAGCTGCTGCGAGGCAGCGGCCTCGCGGATGCCCAGCAGATCGGCGAGATCACCTACGCTGCGCTCGCCTTCGACTAGCTGGCAGGCAATCATCAGCCGGTTGTGACTGCCCAGCGCCTTGAGAAGGGCGAGTGCTTTGCCAGCCTGCTCATACATGTCTTCAGGTCTCATAGTTGCATATATGCGCAGATGTGCATATATAGTCAAGTCTGACGGCGCTAAGTTGCGTCATTGCAAACGAAGGCGAGAATATGAACGACGTGAAACAGATCGGTAACCGCTATGCAGTCGGCATGGCCCCTCCCTCGAGCCAAGACCTGTCGCAGCTAGCGCAGGCCGGCTACAAGTCGGTGATAAACCTGCGCTGCGAAAACGAGCCCGACACGCCCATGAATCCCCAGCTCGAGGGTGAGAAAGCCGCTGCGCTTGGCTTGGAATACCGCAACATTCCGGTCGCGGGCGATGCGCTGACCGGTGACCTGGTCGACCGCTTCCGCGATTGCGTCAAATCGCTACCAGGCCCGCTCTTTGTACATTGCGCGTCCGGAAAACGAGCGGGCGCGTTCACGATGATGCATGTCGCGGCTGAAAATAACCTCAGCGGCGAGGCCGCGCTCGCGCAAGCAGAAGAAATGGGCTTTGCCTGCGATCAACCGGCGCTCGCAGAATTCGTACGCGATTATATCGACGCGCAGCGTGGCTAAACGAGCGACAAGTATCTTCTCCTGCACAGAAAGATTATCGACATGCACCCCCAGATCCAGCCATTCTTCGACGAGTTTACGAACACGATAAGCTATGTCGTGCGCGACCCGGGATCGATGGCCTGCGCGATTGTCGATCCCGTGCTGGATTTTGATCCGGCCTCTGCTCGTACAGATACGAAATCCGCTGATGCGATGATCGACTACGTGGAGTCCCACGGACTAGACTGCCGATGGATACTTGAAACGCATGTACACGCGGATCACCTTTCGGCGGCCCCTTACATTCGCGAACGCCTTGGCGGGAAACTCGCAATAGGCGGCCGTATTACCGTGACACAGGAAACGTTCGGTCCGATCTTCAATGCCCGGCAGGACCTTGCCAGCGATGGCAGCCAGTTCGACCATCTTTTCGAAGATGGCGACCAATTCTTTGTCGGCCGCCTATCGGCCCGCGCGATCCACACGCCCGGCCACACACCCGCCTGCATGACATATCTGATCGGAGACGCGGCATTCGTAGGAGACACCCTCTTCATGCCCGACTTCGGCACTGCGCGGGCCGATTTTCCTGGCGGAGACGCGCGCACGCTCTATCGCTCGATCCGCAAGATCTATGCGCTGGACCCCGAGACCCGCCTGTTCATGTGTCACGACTATTTGCCCGAAGGTCGGACCGAACATCGCTGGGAAACGACTGTCGGAGAGCAACGACGCAGCAACGTCCACATGCGCGATGATGTCACCGAGGACGAGTTCGTCGCGATGCGCGAAGCGAGGGATATCCAGCTTGGAATGCCCAAGCTGATCCTGCCCTCCATCCAGGTGAATATAAGAGCCGGCAGGATGCCGCCAGCCGAAGACAATGGCACCGTATACCTCAAGTTGCCCGTCAATGTCCTGGGCACTCCCCATTCGCCTGAAGAAGCCGGCCCCCGGACGCAGTAGTCCCGGTCGTCCGGATTTGCCTCAAATCGGATGCCAATAGCAGGATGAGAGAATACGCATGCTCAGGAAGCTGGACAACACGCTTGCCCGAATGGCTGAGAAGGTCACAATAGTCGATCCGGTTTTCCGTCTATCGATCAGCCTGATCTTCATTATCGGTGGCCTTGGGCATTTCTTCGCTCACCAGCACATGCTCGGCAGAATGCATCTCTCGCCGTGGAGGTCCCACGTCGAATTGATTGGCAACCCCTCGGTCCTATTGTGGCTTTCCGGTGCGATTTTCATAGCAGCGGGGATCACACTGGCCTTGGGTTGGATGACGCGGATTTCGGCAGCAGCCCTTTTTCTGACACTCGTGCCGATTACGGTCGCCGTCCATGTCGCCCCCGGGCACACCGGGCCATTGCTCAAGAACGTCGCGATCCTGGGATCACTTTTCTATCTATTTGTTCGCGGGCCCGGTCGCTGGGCGCTGGACCATCAGCTTCAGCCATTCATAACACACCGCGATAGGTAAGTCCGACCGCCCCGGTGATGGTGATCCAGCTTCGCCGGCTCCTTGCCAATTTGCACAACTATCGTGTTCCTTCGTGATGACATTGCGAATTGTGCCTCCATTAGATCCCCTTTTGCGGAGAGCGCGCAAAGCTCCAATCGATACCGCCGCGCGCATTGGCCTTGCCTGTGATCTCTTCTCCCAGATGCCGCTCTAGGTCGCGCCGCCAAGGCACAAGCTGAAAGCATAGCCCGTCATCGATCATGGCGAAGCGGCCTGAGGCCAGCGAAATGCGCTCGCGGTAAATGCCGGAAATATGATCGCCTTCCGTCACTGGATTGGCCAGATGAACATGACGCGCGGCCAGCGCTTCACCCGCCGCGTCCAGTTCCTGCTTGCGGAGTGTACCCAGCAAATTGCGCACCAGCGTCACGCTCTTGCCATGTCGCTTCGCCAGACCTTCATCAACGAGCCATTCACGGCGCTCGTTAAGAGCCTGCCGGACTTCATTGCCGAAGCCGCCTCCCAGCGGTTCGGCTCGAGGCGACAGCAGCTGCCGATCGAGCCAGGTCGCCCCGCGCGCGTCAATCTGTCGGTCAAGTGGCAGGTCCGAACGCACCAGCAGGCTTTCGCGCCGACGTCCCTGGCGGTTGGTCCATTCGCTTGTCTCGACGATCGCACCCGGAGCTGCATCGCTCGTCTGATCCAGATCGGGAAAGCGAAGAAAATGTGCGCGACCGTCGACTCCTTCGACGATCGCATAGGCCTCGCCCGTCAGCTCATTATGAAGCCCGCGCTCGACCAACCTCCCGATGACTCGCCGGTTCTCGTCTTCTCCGTGCAGCGCGAAGGATGCAAGGGCGCCTTGCGCGCCCCGTCCACTCATCGCCTTGTGCAAGGTCTTGATGATGTCGCTGCGCTCGCCAAGCGCACGCAAGGTCGGTTCGCAATCTGCGGCCAAGGTCCAGCGCGCCGACCCGACCCGCTCAGCCAATCCCATGCGTTCGAGCGTTCGTGCGCGGCCGATAAGGAATGCGCGGTTGCTGCGCGGTGTCGCATCGACCTCGGGGCGCAAATCGACCACGCCGAGATCGTCGCGCTGCTCTTGCAAGCGGCGGTCGAGTGAGGTCCAGCGCTCGGCATCGACCTCGCGGCGAAGCGCCAGCTGAATATCGCGCTCGCTGCGCGGCCCGAGTTCAATATTGACGCGCTCCTGGGCACGGGCACGCATGCCTTCGCTGATATAAGAGCGATCGATCACAAGATCTTTGCCGTCCGAGGCTACGCCGCGGACCAGAACATGGACATGCGGGTTGTCGGTATTCCAGTGATCGACCGCCACCCAGTCGAGCCTCGTATCGAGGTCGCTCGCCATATCTTCAAGGAGTTCGCGCGTGAAAGCGCGAAGGTCAGCCATCTCACTCGCGTCTTCCGGCGACACGATGAAGCGGAAGTGATGCCGGTCGTCTTCGCAGCGCGCGGCGAAGGCATCGCCGTCGGCCTCATCCGAGAAGGCATCGAACATCTGGGCATCCGATCCGTCACGGGTGACGCCGTCGCGTTCGAGATAGGCGATGTGGCGGGCGAGCGAAGCCGCGCGGAAACGGGTGCCGCCGTGACGAACGACGCGCGCCTTGATGATGACCCGCCGCTGGAAAGCATCGGGGCGACCTCGGAACGCAGCATGTTTGCCGCGCCCCAGGTGGCCGGTTCCGCCACCCGCCCGGCCTCGCCCGAGCGGTGTAAAGCCTGACCGGCGCGAGGCCTGCAGCACGCGTCCGACCAGCGTACCGGCCTTGCGATAGGCGCGCGCATCATTGTCTCTTGACCGACCGGGTCTGATCTCGAATTCATCGTTAGCCACAGACAGGAGATCCGCAAGACGGCGCTTCCAGCATTGAAAAGCCTAAAGATTTCGATCCAAGCGCCTGCTGGTCCATCGCAGAGGCGGCGCAGATTGCCGAATAAAACCAACCACCTGCACCCCGACCGACGGCGGTGCTTTTATCTCGCCATCCCTTCCTTCCTTTGATGCCTGGGTCTCCGCTCCTACGCCCGCTTTCGCCAGAGAACGCATGCTCGTGCGAAAGTGCGAGGCTCGCCTTCATCGGGAGGAAGCCGTCGAGACGGGCGCGAAAAGATCGTGCGCGGGTTGTTCCGGACGCGCAAAGGGGTTCGCCGCGGGACCGGCTGTAACCACCTCGTTCAACTCTTGTCGCGCCGCGCCGGAAGGCGGCAAGACGCCGGCCGGAGCATTACGGGTTTGTAAAGGTGCCGCTGCAAAAATGCGCTCAGACTGCAACAGCTGCGCAATCCGGGCGACATAGCGGCGGGTTTCGAGCGGCAGCGAACGCCGTCCGGCAAGCCAGTCTTCGTAGCGTCCCGGGCCCGCATTGTATGCAGCGAGGAAGCCTTGCGCGCCGTAGCGATCGTACATTTCGCGCAAGTAAGACGTACCGGCCAGAACATTGTCGCGCGGGTCGAACGGGTCTTGCCCGAGCGAGAACCGGTCGCGCTGCCGCGCCCAGGTTCCGGGCATGAGCTGCATGAGACCCATCGCGCCTGCGCTGGAAACGGCCCGCACCCGGCCCGCACTTTCGACCCGGATCACCGCATAGATCCAGTGCTCGGGAATGCCGAATTGCTGCGATGCTTCGCTGACATGCGCTGCAATCTCGACGTGAGGCGACAGTCGGATGGGTTGCGGCGATTGCGCAAAGACCTGCGCCGGACTCGCCGCCCACATGGTGGCCAGGAGTCCCTGCAGAAGATACAGGCGGAGCACGGAATCAGCCCTTTGCCGGGCGGCGCGCGCCGCGCGACCATATAAGGACATGGTTCTGGTCGTCAGAACTGAACAGATTGGCGCGCAGGGGCCGAGGCAATACCGGATCGTCGATGACGAGCGTGACAAAACTGCCTGCCTTGTCGCCGACATGTTTCCAGCCTGCACCCACCTCGTAGGTTTCCTCGCCTTCACCTGCCATGATGCGATAGTCAGGGGCGTTCTCGGTGTCGCCGGGGTCGGCGGCCACCAGGGTCAGCGGTGCGTCGATGGTCAGGGTTTGCAGCCGCCCTTCAAAGCCGTCGGGTGTGGCTGCAAAAGTGCCGATACAGGTCATTGTGCGTCTCCATCATTTACGTTGGGAATGGGAAAGTCGGCGGGCGAGGCGAGCAGGACATAGTCCCCGTCGCCCGCTTCGTTGGTCCAGACGGGCCGCGCGCGCCCGATGACATCGGCGCGTGCGACCGGGCCGAAATAACGCCCGTCAAAGCTGCCGGGGGCGCGCCTGTTCATCACGAACAGTTCATCCGCAGCGATAGTCCGGCATCCTTTCCAGACGGGCAGTTCGCGTCCAAGGCTGTCGCGCCGACGCGCCGAGCCCGCAGGTGTCCCATTGATCTCGATGAGCAGGTCGCGCCGGCAGACCGTATCCCCGCCAAGCGCCGCAACCTCCTTGATGAGCGGAACGCCCGCAGGAAGATAGCCGCGCGAGGCGAGGTATTTCTGCAGCCTGAAAGCAGGATCGATCGCGACGCGGTCGCCCCTCTGGAGACCGGTCTTTCCGCCGATTGAGTACAGTCCAACCGGCACGCTGGCCGTCACGTTCCAGACCAAAAGTCGCGAGAGCGGGATTGCGATGCTGGCCAGTGTCGCTGCCGCGACCATGCCTGCCAGAAAGGCGGTGCGCCGCCTCATGATTGCAGCTTTCGCCGCCGCAGCCAGTCGCGATGGCGCGCAGGGGAATAGGAACGTACTTGCATGCCCCCTGCCAGCCTGTTGTGGACATGATGCCAGTGGTCGGGAGCTACATCGCAGGGATCGATGCCAACGTCCTCGATCGCATCGATCAGCGCAAAGACCTGGCGAACCTTTGGCCAGCTTCGCACCGAGAGCAGGATTTGCGCGCCAGGATCGACCTGCGGCAGAGTGGTGAACGGCTCGCCGAAACCGGCGGCTTGGGCGATCGTGAGTGTGGAGCCAACGGTCCCGTAGTCGTTCGAAGCCCACCGAACCAAGGCAAAGACCTGTCCCGGAGCATAGCTTTCGATACGCGTCCGGCGATTGAGGATGCGCTCTGCAACGGGCTTGCCGAACCGAAGCCAGTCTTCCTGCACGCCGCCGCGCCACACCAGCGTGACATGCGTAAGTGGCGGATCACCGGAACCTGCCTCGACCGGTTCCGGAGGCGGAAGCGAAGCGCGCGCTGCGCTTTTGCACAGGCGTGGCTGTGTTAGCAGGAATCTGAAAGATTCCTTGTTAGCATTGTTAAGGGCTTCGCAGGCGCCGCGTTTTCGGCGAGTCGCGCAGGCTCCCGGTTCCCGATAGTCCGGGAATAGGGTTCCCGATCGTCCGAACGTCATGGTTCCCGATAGTCCGAACATCACGCACCCTTTTCCACAGGGGGCAGCCCGATACGGCGCCGCGCGGACGCGAAGGGATCGACAGGCGCTGCAACGAACAGGAGCCGCTCGCGGCCGAACTGGTGCTCAAGAGCGAGATTGTAGCCGGGGAGCGACTGGCGGCGAACGATGGCCCGCACTTCGAAAGCGAAACGCTTCAATGGCGAGAGCGCGCCGGACTTCAAATGCAGGTGCGAAATGTCGAAACTCCACCCGCCCTTCTGCTTCCCGCCATGCTTGCGTACGATGCGATAGAGCCAGCGCTCAAGACCGCCGGTAAGCGCGAAATAGGCCGGGTCGATGGTCAGGACGAGCGCACGATCGAGCACGCCCTCGTAGAGCCAGTCCGGCACGATCATTTCGATGCCGAGCGCGCGCCCGTTGTCGTCGAGCCGTTCGCGCCATTCGTTGATCCAGGAAAATCGTCGGCGGCGTCGCGCCCCGGCCTGCCGGATGGAGGTGGCAATGCTGGTCGACTGCAAGCGGTCGAGCGCCGCCTTCAGGCGCTCGTAGCCAGCCTTTCCGGTTCCGCGCCGGGTGAAGGTAAGGATTTCATGGGGCGTCGCCGCGATAAGGCGCGAGGTGGCTTTGCCGGCATCGCGCGCCTCGACGATCTGGCTCGCTACCCAGATCAGTACATCGGCGTCCCAGATGGTGGCCATGCCATGTTCGGCGGTCGCTTCGACCAGAATGGCGACCTCGCCCATGCGAAAGTCGATCGGCTTCACTCGCTTCGACTTGGCGAGGCTGAAGAAAGGCCAGGCCATCAGATCCTGCGCATCGCGCGCGGCGATGTCGCTGCCCGCGCCGACGAACAGGTCGAGCTGTCCGGCCCCGCCGTCCGATGTCTTCAAGGAGCGCATGGTATCGCCTCAGCGCCGGACCGGACCGGTGTAGCCGTCGATCCGCTTGGCAGGATGAACGACGCCCTTGCCCGGATCGCTGGTCGAACGGCGCAAGCCCTGCTCGGCCCAGGCATCGAGATCTTCGGGCCGATAAACGATGCGGCCGCCGAGCTTGTGGTAGACCGGCCCTGTTCCATAGCATCGGTGCTTTTCGAGCGTGCGCGGCGAAAGCCCCAGATGCACCGCGGCATCTGGGGTGCGCAGGTAGCGGGGACGGACCGGATCGGGAACGGCGGGCATGGGGTTAGCTCCAAGAGGCTCGGGTGGCTGCGGCTAACTGCCGCTGATTGCGGAGGGTGATGGCGCATGCCTTGGCGATGGGGGGAGCGACACGATGGTGCGTTCGGATTTGTCGCCCCTACCGATCATGAGCTCGGCAGCATCGAGGAAGGGCGGCATCCGTGCAGGGCCCGACGCTATTGCGCCGCTCGGCAGACTTTCGGCTGCAATGCCGAAAGGTCCGAAAAAGATGCCGCACCTGCGATAGAGGCAGCGGCCAAGGGCCTGTGGGAAGCAAGGCAAGCGGGGCCTGTCGCGGCCGTAGCTTCCCGCTCGCCCGACCCGCTGCCGGTTCGCAAGTGCGTGCGGGGCCCCGGAACGCATAATGCCGCACCCTCAGGAGCGCATCGCCAGATGCGCGGGACAGAGTGCGTCCCCAGCCCCGCTCGACATATCCCGAAGGCCCGTGGGCCAGGCTGATATTCGGAGAAACGCCGGTTTCTTCTGGATCGACATCTTGACCCTAGCGCTCAGCTACGGAAACACGAGAAAAGGGCAGGAACCGCTGCTGGCCCCTGCCCTGCCGAATGTCTCAGAATTCGTCGAGCATTCCGCCATGGACGGTATGAACGACCCGGATCGCAAGATGCGGGGGCAGCGCATTGTAGTCGCCTTCGTCGACCGCGCGATATCCGAGTTCGTCATCCTCGATAACATGCTGGTCGAAGAAGCTGTGCAAGGCCCGTTGCTCAGCTGTTTCCAGAGCCTCGAAATAATTGCGCGAAGGCAGTGTGCATTTCGTGAAATAGGTCATGATAATCCTCCTGAAATCTGTCGCGAGACGACAGGAGGTTGGCGGATGGGGCTGGGCAGACCGGGTCACAGGATCGCCTGACAGGGCGACCGCGAAGCGGCGCAGGGGGAAACGGTTTTGTCCGGTGCCGGATGCAATCCGGCGGCGGACAAAATGGTGGGGCCCCTGCCGTCCTTGATGCGGGCGGCGCGGGACCATCATGCTGGAAATGCGGTAAGCCAGGCCAATCCAGTCCACCTCGAACGACCGTTTCAGATGATCGCTGCCATAATGGGTCGGGCCCTCCGGGCAGCGCCTGGCTATTCCCCGGAGAAAAGACCGAGCGAAAGGAAGGGTGAACAGCGAAAGAGGCCCTGCCGTTTCCGGCAGAGCCTCCTTTGGCTGGTTCGATGGCGCCGGATCAGTCGATCGGAGGGGCGTCCTGGTTGTCGCCGCCATTGGCCCGCGAGAGGAAATCGACCTTGTCGGCAAGGATCTCCGAGCCATACCGCGTCACACCGTCCTGGTCTTCCCACTGCGTGTAGTGGATGCGGCCCTGGACCGAGACCAGCTGGCCTTTCGAGCAGTACTGACCGACGTTCTTGGCGAGGCCGTTGAAGCAGGTCACACGGTGGAATTCGCTGTCCTTGGCGGTGTAGCCGTTCTCGTCCTTGTAGGTCTTGCCGTCCTTGTCGCGTGCAGGACGATCGGTGACGACAGTGATCCCGGTGACGCTGGTTCCGCCCTTGGTTTCGCGGGTGTCCGGATCGCGGGCGATACGGCCGGTGAGGATTGCGATATTGGTCATGAGATAAGTTCCTTCAGTTCCTCAAACCGGAGACCATCTCCGGCTTGCGAACATTCAGAAGAAGCAGGGCATGGGAGGACTGCACCGCAGGCCTGAAGGGCCGAAGGGAAACCGGTTCATGACGAGTGGTGCGGGCAGGCGGCGAAGCCGCCAACACGGCCGGAAAGGAACGGGTTGCGGCTCCTCAGCTGACCTGGTTCAGGACTGTTCGCGAAGAAAGCCGGATGGGTATCGGGTGCGGGTCTGAAGGTGCCAGGACCCTGCTGCAATCAGCTTACTTCATTGCTTTCCGATGCCGCCAGGAGATCCATGAAGTTGCGGGCTGCTTCCCGGTCTTCCTCGTTCTCGAAGGCCACGTCGAGGTCGGGGGCAGACCCGAGCAGGTAAAGCATGGCCCACAGGGCAAAGCGTTTTCCCCGGTCCTGCTCCAGACCGAGATCGACCTGGCATCGCTCGATCCCCGAGGCCAAGGTTTCTGCGCCAGTCGCTCCAGGATCGGCAGTGCCAAAATAGCGGATGAGAAGCGTATCAAGGTCCATCGCACTCTTTTCGGATCATCGGTCGGGCCGCGGCGAGGAAGGCCAGCATTCGTGGCCCGGTCATGCGTCGCTCAATCAGCGGTGGGTTGCTCGCGAAGCCGCCGGGCGCGCTCGACGAAGTGCTCCATCTGGGTGGCGGCATGCAGGGTAAGCGGATGCGGCTTCGCATCGGCACGCGGGGATATGAATTCCGCGATTTCTTCGATTGCTGCAAGCTGATCGGCGCTGGCCTTCGACAGAAGGCCGAGCACCATGTTCTCAAGGGCGATCACCCTGATGCGCAATTGGATGATCTCGGCATCGGAAAGTGGCGGAATATCCCATTTCTCGCAATCGGCAGCGAGCGCTTCCTGCGGCCCGCAGGGCAATGCCCCGCCTTCGTCTTCCCAGCGCGACAGCGCCCCGGCTTTTCCCGTTTCCGACATATGCGGTTCCTTTCATAACCAACGAGGCGATCGTCTGCACGCTGCTCACATAGCACAAAGCCCTACCGGGATGCGCCTGGCACGGCGACAGCGAAGCCGGGCAAACGGAACCCCGCGCGGGTTGGTCTTCAAGCGGGGTTCCTGAACGACCCCTTGGGGGCACCTGCGACCCGCAGGGCTTCGGGGGGAGGCGGGGCCGTCCTTTCCTGATCTTGCGTTGTTCGTTGCGATTTCTTGCCGAGGGTCTCTCCTGAATAACCGTGTCACCGGGAAACGCGTCCGATCACATGCCTTCCATGTCGTGATCGGCCATCGAGGACATGTCATGGCCCGCATGGGGATCGGCGGGTTGGGTCGCTTCGCTCGCGGGTTGCGTGCGCGCTGCTGGCGCTGCGGGTGTGGCAGTTGCGCGTGATGCGGGAGAGGCAGCAGGCCGTGAGGCGGTCGGCGCGGCGCCATTTGTCGAAAGAGCGTCCTCCCGAGCGGTCGCTGCCTCATCTTCGGAGGGAGAGGCTGCCGGATCGGCAAGACCCGGCTCGCCTGCCGTGTCAGCCACCACCGCAGCCTCGCCCATAGGCGAAACCTCGGTGATCGGTGTGCTCTCCTGCGCCTCGTCGCAAGCAGCAAGAGCGGACATCAAGGGCGCGATCGCGAGAAACCCGATCGCTGCATTCAATCTGGAAGTACGCATGCTCTTCAACTCCTTCAGAGCCAGGAAATACCGAGGTGGTTCGGCCCATGCGCGAGCTCGCCGCCAAGGAAGCCCTGGATGAGAACGAGCGCCGCCATGGAGAATATCGACGCGCGCAACCAGGCGCGGCTCTGGCTCGGCCTGCTCGCGAGATAGGCCATCGCAATACCGAGAACGGCGATCAGCATACCGTTCCATCGATGCACCTGCATGACGGTCTCGCCGCCGAACCACAGGCCGGTGTGAATCCATCCGAACAGGACTGCGACCACTGCGCCGATGGCTCCGCCGTAGACAAGCACGCGCACCGCACTTTCCAGGCCCGCTCCTTTCCGGCGCATAACGAACAATTCGGTGGCTGCAGCCATGAGAAACAAGGCGATCGGGAAATGGATCGTTGCCGGATGCAGCTTCTTCAGTACGGCCATGACGCCGGTTTCGCCCTCATCCGAATGGCCACCGGCCTCGTCATGGCCTGCGCCCGCTTCGTCGTGGGCGCCGGAGGACTCGCCAGCATCCGCAATCTCGCCCATCCGCGCCATGGCCGCCTGGTCATGCGCGTCGCCATTTGTGGCAGCAGGCACGGCGCTCGCCTCTTCGCCGTGTTTTTCGTCGCCATGAGCCTGAACGGGTCCGACGAAGAGCAGGCTTGCGGCGAGCAACGCCAAAAATGAGGGGGCTTTCATGTCTCGTATGTCTCCCGGCCCGGCAGTTGTAGTGCGACCTATGTGCCTGATACGCACGGCAGCCGCCTGCCCCTCACATTAATTTGCTGGTATTGGCGCGACAGAAGTGCGCCCGCGGGGTCACGTCTGCTGCCGGCACGATCGCGATATTCGAACGCATTCGGCTCTTGGCACCGCACAGCTTGCAGAACGGGAATATGAAATGTGCCTGCCCGAACAAGCCCATGGGCTCAGGCGAGCTTGCTCTTCTTTGTGCGACGGCGCAGCCTCGGCATCCGGTTCGCCAGCAGAACGAAACCCGACAGGGCTATGATTGTGCCGCCAATGCCGAACAGGAGCAGCCACCAACTGTTGATGCGATCGCGCTCTGTCCAGTCCATGATGTGGAGGCCCCAGATGAAATCGAACAGGCGCCAGGTATCACTCCGCGCCGCCCCGAGCGTGCCGCTGGTGGCATCGATGTAGATGCGCGTCGAAGCCTCGTCAGCATAGGTAATCTGCCAGGCCGGAAAAGGTCCGCGAAACTCTGTTCCGACCGGCTCATCGACGATCTGCGCTGCCTCGATCGTCGTTCGCGGTCCGGTCCATGCGCGCACGGCGATGGATTTTGCCGTTGCAGCCGAGATGGGGGAGAGTTTCCGCCCAGTCACCGAATCGTGGAGGCTCACGCTGCCGTCGACCTTGCGGACCTCGGTCACGGCATCGCCGTCGAGCGAACGTGTCGTTACCGCCGAAAGGGTGCCGTCATTTGCGACCCAGGCCGGAAGCGGAGCGTCGGCGGGCAGCGCCTCTCGTTCACGCGAAACGACATGTTCGGAGCGAACTTCTTCCAGGTCGAGAAACGACATGAGGGCGCCGGTTCCCATCCACAAGAGAACCTGGACACCGACGAAAATCGCCAGCCATTTGTGGATCTTGCTGCCGAGCACATGCAGGCGCAGCTTCAGCGACGGCGTGGCCAACCGGTGCTACCTCTTCGAAAGCCGTAATCAGTTGCGCGGCGCGCGCGACGAGGAATGGTACTGGACGATTCTCCACCCGTCCGCATCGTGAGCAAGCACCGATGTCGCCACGCCGTCGCGCTCGATCACCCGGCCATCGCTAAGTTCGATGCGATAGCCATACGTCTCATAGGCATGGGCTATGTGCCCCATCCGGGTGACGGTCAGCGTGGGGTCGGTAAAGGTGAAGCTCACGATCGCGTCGAGCTCGGGGCCCAAATGATGCTCCATGTAATTGGCAAAGCTTCCTTCGGCCTTGCCATTCTCGAAGATCGCCGAATCTTCGGCGAAGAGCGCGCGCATCGCCTGTGCGTCGCGCGCTTCAAGAGCGGTGCGATAGGCCTTGAGGGCCTCCTCCGCGCCCGCAACATCGTCGGTCGAGGCGTCCATGGCGTGCATCTGGTGGCCGCCATGGGATGAATGATCCATTTGCTGCGCGAATGCAGCCGTTGGAATCAGCGCAAGAGCGAACGCAGTCGATGCGATCCGTGTGAAAGTCTTGGTCATTTCCTTGTATTCCTTCTCTTTAGATTCAAAACCAGAACCTTACGCCCACGACATAGTTTGTGACGCTGGGATCCTCTCCCTCAGCACGCGCAAAATCCGCGCTGCCGCCGATGCGCCATTCCTGCGAAACGCCGACATAGGGCGCGAACTCACGTGCGAACTCGTAGCGCAGACGCAGGCCTGCCTCGATCCGGTCGAGGCCGGCGCCGATGCCCAGCTCGGGAATATCCTGCGCCGAAAGCGCGATCCCGGCTCTCGGCTGGAGGATCAGTCGCTGCGTGATACGCTGGTCGAGTTCGCCTTCAATCGCCGCCGTCACATCGCCTTTCGTAGAAACGAAAGCTGCGGCATCGACCTCGAACTGGTAAGGCGCGAGCCCTTGGATGCCGACCACCGCATGGGTACGCTCGGGACCGGTCAGATCCTGACGGACACCGGTCTGGAAATCGAAGAAGGGTGCAATGGCGCGGCTCCAGAGCGCCTGGACCTCGGCGCCTTCTATGGGTTCGCCAAAGCTGCCTTCACCCTCGGACTTGAACCAGAATTTGTCGATGTCGCCGCCATAATATCCCTGGATGTCCCACAGATATCCATCCTTCCCCTCGCGGGCGCGGTATTCGAGCCGGTCGCCCTGAAACCAGAAGCGCATTCCTCCGTCAGTCTCGCGGACAAGCTCGCGGCGTGCTTCGTTCATGGCTTCCTCGCCCCAGATGGCGACCGCCGCGCGCGCTGGGCCGCTGCCGGCTTCGGGAGGAGGCGGCAGCAGCGGGATCTCGGCATCCGAGCCCATCTGCATCGCCGAGTGGTCCATGCCCTGCATGTCCTGCGAACCCGTCTGCCCATGGTTCATCTGGCTGTGATCCATCTGCCCATGGTCCATCGACGTACTGGCGGCTTCCGCCTGTCCCATCTCGCCGTGGTTCATCTGCGAATGATCCATCGCACCTTCGGCAGGCCCGCCCTGCGGCATCGAGCCGTGATCCATTCCTTCATGACTTTCGGGCGATGCCTGTGAACGGGCAGCGTCCATCGGCATCGTCACGCCCGAATGACCATCCTGAGCGGTCATCGACCCTTGGTCCGTGGATGAATGATCCATCATCGAGTGGTCCCTGGCAGCTTCAGGATCGGCAGCCGGTTCGCATGCCCCTTCTGTTACCGGGTGCCCCATCGCGAGATGGCGCTCGGCTTCTTCCTCGCACTTTGTCTTGGCGTCAGCCTGCGCTGCGGCACTCTGCTGCGGCTCCGCCGGCGAATGACCGGCATGCTGCGCCGCGGCGGGGGAGGCGAGAACTGAGCCGGCTGCAACCAATGCGAGCAGGCTGGCAATACGAATTTTCATGCTTCGCTCCCGTCGGGATTGGCGACCGTGACGATCTGAAACATCCCGGCATGCATGTGATAGAGAAGGTGACAGTGGAAGGCCCAGTCGCCCGGCTCGTCCGCCGTCAGGTCGAACTGCGCACTGCCGCCCGGCTGCAGGTTGACCGTGTGCTTGAGCGGTTGACGGTCGGCCGGCGCGCCATTGACCAGCTCGAAGAAATGACCGTGCAGGTGGATGGGGTGCGCCATCATCGTGTTGTTGATGAGCTTTACACGCACGCGCTCGTTATATGCGAAGCGGATCGGCTCGTCCGAAACGGCGGAGAACTTCTTGCCGTCGAACGACCACATGTAGCGCTCCATATTTCCGGTCAGATGGATTTCCATCCGCCGCGAGGGCGTGCGGGTCTCGCGATGCGGCGTCAGGGCGCGGAGTTTACGATAGTCCAGCGTGCGGTGCGGGACACCGGCGAGGCCGATCCCAGGGTCGCCCATCCGATCGATCGGGTTCATCGCGACAGAATCGAGGCCGGGTCCGACCTCCACATCGGGAGGCAGGCGCGAAGTGTCGCGCATATTCATACCGGACATGCCCGCCATGCCGGCCATCTCGGCCTCGCCGGACGAACCATGATCCATCCCCGCCATGTCGCCGCCACTTCCATGGTCCATACCCGACATGCCGGCATCGCCAGACGAGCCGTGGTCCATACCGCTCATGCCCATGTCCGCCATGGTGAGGAGCGGCGGATCGCGCAGCGGCGGAATAGCGGCTCGCGCGCCAGGTGCGCTCGCGAGCGTGGCGATGCCCATGCCCGAGCGGTCCATCGACTCAGCGACCAGCGTGTAAGCCTCTTGCGCACCCGGCGTCACGACTACGTCATAGGTCTCGGCCACGCCGATCTGGAACTCGTCGACCTCAACCGGTTCGACATCCTTCCCGTCTGCCTGCACGACAGTCATCGGCAGGCCGGGAATGCGAATATTGAAAAAGGTCATGGCGCCGGCATTGATGAAGCGCAGCCGCACACGTTCGCCGGGACGGAAGAGATACTCCAGATTGTCGAGCGGCCCGTGACCATTCAGCAGGAATGTGTAGCCTGCGCTAGAGATGTCGAGGATGTCGGTCGGCATCATGCGCATTTTCGCCCACATCCGGCGGTCTTCGCCCGAAAGCGGGTAATCGTCAGTCCAGGTGTTCTGATTGTAGTTGAAGTAGCCTTCGCCCTTCTTCAGTTTGTCGAAGATCGTGTAGGGCGACATATCGCTGAATTCGCTCAGCACCACGATATATTCGCGGTCGGCCTGAACCGGATCGGGTCCGGCGGGATCGACCACGATCGCGCCGTAGTGCCCAGCCTGTTCCTGCAACCCGCTATGCGAGTGCCACCAATAGGTTCCTGCCTGCCGCACGGGAAATTCTGCAGTGAAGGTTTCGCCCGGCTTTACGCCGGGAAAACTTACACCTGGCACCCCGTCGAGCTGAAACGGCACGAGCAATCCATGCCAGTGGATCGAGGTGTCTTCCTCGAGCTGGTTATGGACGTTCAATCGGACGGTCGTGCCTTCCTTCAGGCGCAACAGCGGGCCGGGGATCGTCCCGTTGACGGCGATCGCTCCGCCGCGCCTGTTGCCCGTCGCGAAGGCAGACCGCGAGACAGTAAGGTCGATATTCGGTCCAACCAACTCGTCGAGCCCCTTGCGGGCATTTCCCGCAAGGAGGTCACCGCCGCGCGCCCAGGCCGGCATTGCTCCGGCAAGGCCAAGCAGGCCCATCCCGCCTGCTCCCGTACCAAGGAATTTGCGTCGATTTACGGAAATCATTGAATGCGGCTCCTGATGTGACATACACTCACCCTTACGCGCCTGTCAGCTGTACCCCTCAAAGTTTTTGACCCGTTCTCTCAGCCGGTTGCGCGCACGATATATGCGCGTCTCGATCGCCTTCTCGGTCGTGCCGAGCAACGCGGCGGCTTCGGCTTGGCTTCGGCCTTCGACACTTACGAGCACAAGCGCTTCGCGCAGGCGTATGGGCAACCGCCCGATCTCCGCCTCGACGAGCCTGAGTTGCTCACGGCTCGCTGCAAGGTTTTCGGGATCGGGCGTGTCGTCGGCCACCGCCTGTACCTCGTCGGAACTCGGAAAACCGAAGAAACCGACGACCTTCCTTCGGCGAAGTCGGTCGCGACACCGGTTCAGTACAATCGTCGTCAGATATGGGCCGATGGGCTTGGCGGCATCGAGGCGATGCCGGGTGATCCATACCGAAGCGAGGCTGTCCTGGACCACGTCCTGAGCGGACGAGG
The DNA here is from genome assembly GCF_042854385.1 of Erythrobacter sp. MTPC3. Lineage (NCBI taxonomy): Bacteria > Pseudomonadati > Pseudomonadota > Alphaproteobacteria > Sphingomonadales > Erythrobacteraceae > Erythrobacter > Erythrobacter sp. MTPC3. The sequence goes on along the minus strand of NZ_BTGP01000013.1, from coordinate 18,542 downwards.
AGGACCCCAGCATACGCGTCGCAAGCGCAATCAGCCGGGCGACGTGGGCCTCGACGAGAGACGAAAACGCCTGCCCGCTGCCGGCCACTACCTGCGCGACAAGTATTTGTTCTGAATTGCCCCTTTTTGCCGGCATGCGGGATCAGCTGCGCGGGCTGTCGGTAAGAGCCTTGGACACTTGCTGGTCAAATCGTCTTTGCTGATCGGGGTCGAGAATTTCACGCATGTCGAAGACATGACGGACCGTTGATTTTTGTAGATCGCCCATGCGGGCATGAGCCTCATCGATGGCCGCCCCCACCTCGGGTCCGTATTTGTGCTCGGCTTCCATCGCCTGCGCGAGTTGGGCGTTGGCAGCGCGCGCAGAGGCGTCGAGCCTGGCCCGTTCCACAGCGAAGCGCGCTTCGAGTGCTTCAAGGCGTTGCTTCTGCTCGTTGGTTAACGTGAGTTCGTCATGCACGAACGCGTGCAGGCCCGTATCAGCATCGTGATTGGCCCAGCGATCCGCGCCGAGCGCACCTAGACTACCGGCGAGTGCCGCGAGCAGCACAGCGAGGGCAATATGCAATTTCTTCAATGTCTAGCGCTCCACATGCAGCAGCGCGGAGGGCGAGAGCCGCTCTCCGACAATGATGCTATCTGCTATGCCAGGTTGGGAACCAGCAAATTGTGCAGGCCACCCGCTGGTGCCTGCGCCGGCTCCCAGGCCGACGACGAACAGGCCCGCGAACAAGGCCATCCTGCGGCGTCTTTCAACGATTTCGCCAAGCTGGCCTGCCCGTTGCCACACGCCGGTCATGAAATCGTCCGGAACTTTGAAGGAGTCCTGTGTGCCCAGCGTCCCAAGCATCGCATCGAGTGTCTGATTGTTTCGCATCCATTGCTCCTGTCGGTTGCCCGCTTCCTATACGCAATAGAATACCCGAACCCTTAAGTTTCTTTTTTGAGGGCTGCGGCCCGGCTGTGCGTATCAGAACGTGCAACGAACAATAGCGAAGGTTGTCTGAACAGATCGGAAATTATGTGGTGAAAAATGCACGCCTCACAGAAGCGGAACGGGAATTCACTCCCCTGCTTGGCAGGAGCTGGCTTACACCGTTCTATGATCGTGCAATTGGTATATTCACCCGTGAGGCGAAATGGCGCCGGGAGACCGTCAGACAGGCTCGGCTTGAACCTGGCGACCGCGTCATCGATGTCGGGTGCGGCACGGGGACGTTACTGCGGGCGTTGATGGCAGACTGTCCCGAAGCGGGCTTGGTCGGCGTCGAACCCGACCCTGCCGCGCTGGCCATAGCCCGCAGCAAGTTCGGACAGGGTGCCGATCTGGTACGGTGGCACAACGGCTTTCTCGACAGCCTCGTGCTTGCCGATGATTGGCGGCCCAACATAATAGTCAGTAGCCTCGTTTTGCACCAGGTTCCGTTGCCGGAAAAACGCGCGATTCTTGACGAGATCGAGAGGTTGCTCTCTGCGGACGGTGTAGCACTTATCGCGGACTATATGCGGCAGGACCGCCCGCTGATGCGCGCACTGTTCCGGACAACCGTGCAATTTCTCGACGGCGTCGAGGATACTCAGCCGAGCGCTGACGGAGCAGTCGAAAAATTGCTGGATGAAATTTTTGCAAACGCAGAGCTGCTCGCTCAAATCCATACCGCAACCGGAACCATTTCGCTCTGGCGCGGCACCAAGAAAGGAAATGTAAGATGATCAAAGACAACCCATCGAAGCCGCTGCGGCGTTCGCTGACGGCATCGGTTCTTCTCACGCTGGCGGCGTGCTCGAATGCCGCACAGGCCGCAACCTACACCATGTTCCGGGATCCGGGATGTGGTTGCTGCCTGAGCTGGGCAGGACATGTCGAGGGCGGCATGGAAGCAGAAGTGGCTTCGGTCGATACTGACGATATGAGTGCGCTCAAGGCAGCCAGGGGCGTACCGCAGGATCTGTGGTCGTGCCACACAATGGAAGTCGATGGCTACATCATCGAAGGTCACGTACCCGCCGAAGCGATCGCGCGGCTCCTGCGCGAAAGGCCCGAGGGAGTAACCGGCCTCGCCGTTCCCGGAATGCCGATAGGCTCCCCCGGCATGGAAATGGGCGACCGAGTGCAGCCCTATGAGGTCATCGCTTTTGGTCCGAGCGGCCACAAAGTCTTTGCATCCTATCCGTAACCGCCACCCGACCCGTATAATCGCAATTCAAGAGGAGATCGCTCATGCAAGACCGCTCGCTCAAATCGTCGATCCTCGCCTGGGGCTGGACACTCAGCCTGTTTCTGCTCCTCAGCTACTTGATCTGCATAGCTTTCGGCCTGCTCGCGCCCGAACGGTTCCATATGCATGAAGCCTGGGAGCCGCTGCTTCCTGGCTTCGAGTGGTTGACGCTGTCCGGATTCCTTGCAGGCGCAATCGGCAGCTTCTTATATGGGTGGTACATTGCTGTGATCGTGGTGCCTTTGTACCGGTACTTCAGATAACGCTCGAGGAAATCAGACTGGCTTGAAACGGCGCTCTATCGATCGGATCGAGCACTCGATCCGGCGCAGATGTCGGATGCGATAAAAGCAGGCTAGCGGCGCCAATTAGAATGACCCGTCAACAGGAGACGAACAATTTCGCGATATCGATCCAGCGACGATAGACATGGTCTCCTTCTGCACACCGTCATAGGCGCGATCATGGGTTTCGCGATCCTTCATCCGGCGACAACACTTGTCTATTGGTATGAATTCGGCGCTTCGAATACTGCCGCCCATAGCAACGCGCTCGCTTTTCTGCTTGACCGCCTGTCTTCGGCATTCGCGTTCGAAATGATGACGATGAGCGCTGTTTATGCAGTCTTGGGCGCTGCGATTGGGCTCGGATTTGGTATTTATCATAGCCGCCTTTTGGATGAACGCTCGAAAGTTCGTTTCCTTGAACGCGAGCTCGAAGAAGAACTACCTTTGCTCATTGCCCGGGGCGAAGGAGAGCATGTCGAGTTCAAGTCGTCTATGCGTTGGGACCGACGCGAAGAGCGCGTAAACCGGCGCCTGCAGCAGGTTGTCGTGAAGACAATAGCGGGTTTTCTCAACCATGAAGGTGGCACGCTATTGATCGGCGTGGAAGACGACGGGGCTGTTGCGGGCATTGAAGCGGATATGCGAACGCTCAAGCACGCTAACCAAGATGGATTCGAACGACTTTTGATGGATACTACAAGAGACGCCCTAGGCGGGCATGCTTGTGCCTTGGTCCATAGTCGTTTTCATATCCTTGGCGGGCTGACCGTTTGCAGGGTGATCGTCGAGAAGAGCGTACATCCAGTTTACTACACCGACGGGGGTGTCGCTCATCTCATGCTGCGCACCGGAAACAGTACCCGGGAGCTGGATGTTCGCGAAGCTCAGGCGCACCTTCAACGAAGAGAAGCCGGGCCGATATAACTTTAACCCGGTCGCACGCAGACGCCTGGATTCTCACAGATTCTTTTTTGAGGGGTGAAGCCCTGCCAAACGTACTTTTCGGCAATGATGTTTTTCCGACGAGAGGACATCCATAGGGGAATGTGTTGCAAGGACATAGTCGCGATCGAACGGGCAGTACTGCCGGATCCATAACACTGTTGGGCGGTGTTGCGATGGGAACCGGCGTCATGATCGGCGCAGGAATATTCGCGCTTACCGGGCAGATCGCCGAACTTGCCGGTCCGCTTTTCCCGCTGTCCTTTATTGCTGGCGCGCTGGTAACCTCGCTGGCGGCCTACAGTTACATCAAGATGTCGAACAAATGGCCGTCCTCTGGCGGTATCGCGATGATCTTGCAAAAGGCATACGGGCCGGGAGTGGTTGCCTCAGCAGCCGCGCTGATGATGACGCTATCGATGATTATCAACGAAAGCCTTGTCGCACGAACCTTCGCAACCTACGCTCTGCGGCCCTTTGGTCTGGAAAGCACCGGCTGGCTTGTGTCCGCCGCGGCGCTCGCCGCTATCGTCTTTGCCTATCTGGTCAATGCGGCGGGTAACAAATCAGTCAGCGGCCTTTCGGTTATCATGTCAAGCATCAAGATCGGCGGGATCGCGATTTTCGCGATTGCCGCGATCTGGGCCAGCGGACTGTGGGGCGGCGCATTTTCAGAGCCGGTAGAGCTATCAAATGCCGATGCTTTGCTTGCCTCGGTCGCCTTCTCGATCCTGGCCTTCAAGGGTTTCACCACGATCACCAACAGCGGCGCTGAGATGGTTGACCCGCACAAAAATATCGGTCGCACGATTATGATCTCGATTGCAGTTTGCATCGTGATTTATCTGCTTGTCGCACTAGCCGTCGGCTCCAGTCTCAGCATCTCACAGATCGTACAGGCGCGCGACTATTCGCTGGCAGCAGCGGCGCGGCCGGCTTTCGGGCAGATGGGTTTCTATTTCACTGTCGCTATTGCTCTCACCGCTACCATTTCGGGTGTGATCGCGAGTGTTTTTGCTGCCTCACGCATGTTGGCCATGTTGACGGAAATGAAGATGATCCCGCACAGCCATTTCGGCATGAGCGGCGGGACACGCAGCCACATGCTGGTTTATACCGTGGTCATTGCCGGCACGCTCGCCGCCCTGTTCGATTTGTCGCGGATCGCTTCGCTGGGCGCGTTTTTCTACCTCGTGATGGACATGTTGGTGCACTGGGGCGTCTTGCGCCATCTGCGCAAAGAAGTTGGTGCAAGCGCAACGGTACTTCTTGCCGCGTTGGCGGCAGATGGCGTGGTCCTCGCAGCCTTCACCGCAGCCAAATTGCGCAGCGATCCTGCGATTGTAGCCTATGCGATCATCGGGATCGCTATCGTATTCTTGGGCCAATGGATCTTCCTCTCGCGCAATCCCGATGCTCCTGCATCACCCGAGAAAGATCAGTCGGAAGAAACGGGATGAACAGGCTTTTCCTTCTCGATTGTGAAGCTCTCGAAGCGAATTCGTTTCGAAACCACACCCGATTCTCGGCGTTTCCCAAAAGAACAGCCAGACAGACCCAATGGAGCGATTTATGACGACCCGAACAGCGACGGTTTACCGCATGGTGATGGAGGATCATGTCTGTCCCTATGGTCTCAAGACGATCGATCTCCTCAAGCGGCAAGGCTTTGAGGTCGACGATAATCACCTGACAAGCAGGGAAGAAACCGACGCGTTTAAAGACAAGCACCACGTTGAAACCACGCCTCAGACCTTTATCGAAGACAAGCGCATCGGTGGTTACGACGACGTTCGCGAATTCTTTGGCAAGAGCCGCTCGCAGCCCAAGGAAGGCGAAACCAGCTATCAGCCCGTCATCGCGATTTTCGCGGTGGCGCTGCTGCTCGCGCTCGGACTGAGCTGGGCCTTCTTCGACAATCTCTTTACCGTGCGCGCGGCAGAATGGTTCGTGAGCCTGTCGATGACCTTGCTGGCCGTCCAGAAGCTGCAAGACGTGCGCAGCTTCTCGACCATGTTCCTCAACTACGATCTGCTGGCCAAACGCTGGGTCCCCTATGGCTTCGTATATCCGTTCGGCGAAGCCGCCGCGGGTATTCTCATGACCGCTGGCGCGCTGACCTGGTTTTCGGCACCGCTGGCACTGTTTATCGGGACTATTGGCGCCGTCAGCGTATTCAAGGCGGTCTACATCGATAAGCGCGAGCTCAAATGCGCCTGCGTCGGGGGTAGCAGCAACGTGCCGCTTGGCTTCGTCTCATTGACCGAGAACCTGTTCATGATGGGCATGGGTCTGTGGATGGGCGCAAAGGCCTTCCTATGATCATTGCGCTCATTCTTGCCGTCGCCCTGTTCCTCTTGGCTATCGCCTCACACCTCGCGATCCTTGGTGTCGGCCACCGCCTCCTCGGCCGCAGGCGAGACACGCTGGCCAAACTTGGCGTCTCGCTGCTCGTCCTCAGTTCGCATTTTCTGGTCGCAATCCTTTTCGCGGTCGGCTTCTGGCTAGGCGCGGAATGGGATCTTGGAGGGTTCGACAAGGCCCCGACAATGGACTGGATGGACTACTTTTATTTCTCGCTCATCAATGTGACCACGCTTGGTCTGGGCGACATCTATCCGACCGACCATCTGAGGGTGCTCGCCGGCATCGAAGCCCTGACAGGCTTCGCACTCATCAGCTGCTCGGCGCAGCTATTCTGGACCTTGATGCATGAAGGAGAAAAAGCATGACTGAGAAGACGCGCCACTCGGACAAGGGAGGGGGAGGCAGCTACTGGCGGTTCATGGCCATGGTCTCGACCTCAACCGTGATCATGTTCTTCCTGATGTATGCCAACACGTTCACAGTTGACGACCTGTTCTGGAGCGAAACCCGCTTCTGGATGATGTTCGTCATGGGCGGAATGATGATGATCGTGATGCTCCTTTTCATGTGGGGCATGTACAAGGACCAGACCAAGAACTTCATCATTCTTGGCATCGGTGCCGTCGTGTTCGCCCTCGCCCTGTGGCTGGTGCGCAGTCAGACCACCGTCGACGATACCGAATATATGGCCGCGATGATCCCGCATCACTCGATCGCGATCATGACCAGCGAACGCGCAAGCCTGAAGGATCCAAGAGTGCGCGAACTCGCACAGGCTATCATCGTAGCCCAGCGCCGCGAAATCGCCGAGATGAAATATCTGATCGACGACATCGAGCAGAACGGGCCGCGAACCGAAGAACGCCTGCCAGAGGAGATGCAGCAATGAAAAACTTCGCGCTTATAGCGGCCATCGCATTGCCGCTCGCCGCCTGCAATTCCAACACCGCCCCGGGCAATGACCGCGAGGCACAGCTAGATCCGCCCGCATCCGCAGCCCCCATTGAGGATGCTGCCACTGCTCTGGCGAATGTCAGCCCCGGCCTGATGCTTCCCGAAACCATGAATGGCGCAGATATCGCTGCGCTGGGCGCGCAGAATTCCTGCCAGTTTCGTCTGACCGAAATTGCCTTCCCGTCCTTCGTCTACGACGATAGCGGCCAGGGTGCGGTCAAGATCAACGGTACCCTTATTCCGGTCACTGCCGATGGCCCGGACAGTTATTCGAACGGCGAGCTTCGCATCAGGACGCGCCTGCTGGATGATGAAGGCGATGCGGGCCTGCAGATGCAGGAGATAATCGTGGCTGCGCCAAGAGCCAAGGATGAATTCGGCTTCTGGGGTTATACCACCTGCCCCAGCGGCGGAGCCTGATTGAAGCCGGGCGCACGGGCGAGCGATGGCTCGCCCGTGCGCCTGCTCAAGCTGATTTTTCTTGCAGACATCAGATCTGAATAGGAGCGATCCCATGCCCGATACCAGGCCGATCGCCGTCTTCGGTGCCGGCGGCAAAACAGGCACCGAGCTTTTGAAGCATGCCTTTGGCCGCGACGTACCGATCCGTGCCTTTGAACACAATCTGCCCGAACCGAGCGAGCGCATAGGCGAGTTCGAATATATCGACTGCGATGTTCTGTCGGATAATTTCGCACACCAGCTTGATGGATGCCGCGCGGTGATTTCAACTCTCGGTGTCGGGTTTGGTCCGAGCAATGCCATCGATCCGCCACCGCTTTATACCGAAGGAACGCGAAATCTGCTCGAAGCGATGAAGCAAGCCGATATGGACCGAATTGCCGTGATCTCCGCGGCGTTCGTCGAACACCAGTCGAGCGTCCCTGCCTGGTTTGAGCTGACGGCCAAACCTGCACTGTTCAACATCCTGGAACAGATGCGTGCAATGGAGGCGATGCTGAGTGACGCTCCGGGTGTCAGATGGACTGCTGCGCGGCCCGGCTGGTTGCTTGACGAACCCTATACCGGCGAAGCGGTAATTACCGACGAACGGCTGGCAGATGGTTGCTTTAGATGCCGTCACGCGGATCTTGCAGCGAGCCTTCTCGAGTTCGTGGTCGAAGACACCTGGATCAATGCGAAGCCCGCCATCGGTCGGCCCGAAAGCGAGAGCTTAGAGAGACCTGCCGCCATCAAAGCCGAACTTGGGATCGATTGAGCCTGGCACCACCGATTGAAAGCAGTCGGACTGAACGTCACAAATTACGGATAAAACACAAGGAAGCCACATGTATTTCGAGACGATCAAGACCCCGGGCCTTTCGCAACTCTCCTACATTATCGGTGCAGGCGGGCAGGCTGCGGTCATAGATCCGCGCAGAGACTGCGAAATCTACGTCGACAAGGCCCGCGCCGAAGGACTGGAGATCACCCATATCTTCGAGACCCATCGCAATGAGGACCTCATCAGCGGATCGCCGATCCTTTCCGAAATGACCGGCGCGAGGGTCTATCACGGGCCCAATCCAGCGGGCGAAGTCCTGTTTGCCGAGACTGCGCGCGAAGGCGATTGCTTTGAACTGGGTCAACTGAAAATCGAAGTGCTTGAAACGCCCGGTCACACTGACGACCATCTCGCCTTCGTTATCCATGACAGTGAATATTCCGAAGGACCGGTTGGCGTCTTCACCGGCGATGCGCTGTTTGTCGGCGATGTCGGGCGAACCGATTTCTATCCCGAACGCAAGGAGGAAGTTGCCGGGCTGCTGTACGATTCCCTGCAAAAGATTTGCCGTCTCGGAGACCAGGCAATCATTTACCCGGCGCATGGCGCGGGTTCGGTCTGCGGATCGGGTATGGCGGACCGGGAATTCTCCACGGTCGGCCACGAGCGACGCAACAATCCGCGTCTGCGCATCTCTGATCGCGAGGAATTCATTCAGGCAAAAATAGCAGAGCACCATTACCAGCCGCCCTATTTCCGGCTGATGGAGCGACTCAATCTGGAAGGCGCCGATGCTGCGCCGCGCATCATGCGGCCCCGCCGCATTGGGCTAGAGGAAATTACCAAGAGCGGCGCTGACCACCTGATCGACGTTCGTGAGCCGCTTGGCTATGCTGGCGGCCACCTGCCGGGCGCGATGTGCCTTCCTGTGGGTATGATTCCGGCTTTTGCCGGGTGGTTCATCGGCGAGGGCGAGACGATAGCGCTGGTCGCCTCTGAAGAAGACCAGCTTGCCAAGGCGATGGCGCATCTGGTGCGCATCGGTTTTGACAACATCATTGGTGGTTACGTGGGCGTCGTTCCTGCAGCTGCACAGGGCGCGGCGATGCGCAGCGTTCCCATGATCAACACCGATGAAGTCGCGCAAAGACTCGATCAGAACGGCGGCCAATGGACCTTGCTCGATGTGCGTGATCTCGAGGAGCGCCAGCAAACCAGTATCGATGGCTCAGAACATATCTACGTCGGCGAGCTGAATACCCGCTGGAAAGAGCTAAAGCAGGATCATCACTACACGCTGATGTGCGCCAGCGGGATGCGCGCGAGCGTTGCTGCGGGCTGGCTGGCCAGCAAGGGTTTCGAGCACCTCGACATCTATCTTGGTTCCATGGGGGCGTGGAAGAACGCGTCCGGCTGAAGCGCGTAGCTTGAAGCGCGAAACTCTTGCAAAGCACGTCAAAATCTTTTGCGAGATTTTGCTCGTATGTGGCGGGTCAGCGTGCTCGTCGCTCAACTAGCGGCGCGACCGAGCGCCGTATCCATTGAATGACTTCCTGGTCCGCGAACGAAGACAAATGCCAGCGCCCCCAGGATAGCGATATTCTTGAGTAGAGGCCTGTGTGGCCAGGGGCGATATGGATCGCGAAAGTTATCGGAACGAGAGTGAGAAATAGCGCGGTGCATGAGAGCCGAGTCATCCACCCCAAGGCCAGCGATGTGCCTGCACCGATGAACACCAAGCCAGACAGCCACAAAAGGATGGACGCATCACCAATTAAAACAACATGATCTTTCCATGGCGACAATGCCATCCGGTCAAGCATATATTCATGCGCAAGAAAATGCCCCACTCCGCCGATGACGAATATGAGGCTCAAAGAGAGGCGGAAGACCGGATCGATCAATCGCACTTTTGTGGCCCATGTCGCTAGGTTGTTTTCGACATTCCGGATCATAATGTACCCTCCACCCTCAGGTTGATGCATCGACGGCAAACTTACTGGGTGCGTGGACCTGTTTCTTCGGGCGGTGTTTGCGGTTCACCCAAAACGTTGACCGGCAGTTTCAGATAGATCGTGCCGTTTTCTTCTGCGCCAGGCATGTTCCCACCACGAATGTTGATCTGGATTGATGGCAGGATGAGACGTGGCATACCCAGCTGTTCGTCGCGCTCCTCTCGCATGGCCACAAATGCATCCTCGCCGATCCCGGCGTGGACATGGATGTTGCTGTGCTTTTGGTCTTGTACCGTAGTTTCCCACCGATGCTCCGAGCGGCCTTCCGGTAGGTAGTCGTGACACATAAACAGCCGCGTCTCGCCTGGTAGCTCGAAGATCCGGCGAATAGAGCGATAGAGCGTACGTGCATCGCCGCCGGGAAAGTCGGCGCGCGCCGTGCCGTAATCGGGCATGAACAGCGTATCGCCGACAAAGGCGGCATCGCCGATAACATAAGTCATGCACGCGGGCGTATGTCCCGGCGTATGGAGTGCCCGAGCCGATATGGTGCCCAGGTCGAAGCTGTCATTATCGGCAAACAAATGGTCGAACTGGCGCCCATCGCGCGGCAGGTCCACCCCGGCATTGAAGATCGGACCGAAGGTATTCTGCGTGACGGTGATCTGGCTGCCGATAGCGAGTCTGCCGCCTAGCGCGCTGCGAATGTAAGGTGCGGCGGACAGGTGATCGGCATGGACATGGGTTTCCAGTATCCACTCACATTTGAAACCCTTCTCCCGGACGAAATCGATCACCTTATCGGCGGACTTTGTCGCGGTTCGTGCCGCTGCGGCATCGAAATCGAGCACCGGATCGATCACCGCGCACACCTTGGCCGCGGGATCGGACACGACATAGGTCACCGTATTGGTATTTGTGTCGAAAAATGCCTCTACGTCAGGTTTCATCGAAAGCTCTTTTTGTATGCAGGTTGAAGGCGGGTCGGAGTGATCAGTCCTGCGCTCGGTCGACGTAATTACGGACAAAATCTTCCAGCGCCGGTTCATCGCAAACGAAGCCCATATCCGCCGCTTGCTGCAGCGTCGCGTCGCCGCCCATTCCCTGTTGCGCCGCCAGATGCATCATTGTGAAGGCCCCTGCGCGCTTGCCCGAAGCGCAATGGACCAGCACCGGCTTCGGGAGCGCTTCGACGCTGGCCCTGAATTCATCGACGAGTTCATCCGACATGGCGCCGCCCGCCACCGGCAGGTGACGATATTCGAGGCCAAGCGATGCCACAACTTCACCTTCCCGGTCCGGGGCGATTGGCTGATCCGCCTCATCCTGGCAGCGCAGGTTGACGACGGCTTTGTAACCATCCTCCGCCAAGGCGCGCAGGTCGCTCTCGGAAGGCGGAGCAGCCGAGACGGCGAAACTGTCGTTGAGGGTCTTGATGTGGGTCATAAGGAATATCCTGGATCTGGTTCAAAGCTCCCGGCCCGCAATAGCGCGGCGGCAGATTACGATTGACTTTATATGCACACCTTCGCATATATGCAAGTATGCAAGCCGAAGATATTCGCAAACAAGCCGAAAAGGCGGTGACCCTGCTCAAGGCATTGGGCAGCCACAACCGCCTGATGATCGCCTGCCAGCTTGTGGAGGGCGAGCGCAGCGTGGGCGAGCTGGCCAATTTGCTGGAGATCGGTGAAACCGTCGTCTCGCAGCATCTTTCGCTGATGCGCAAGGACGGTCTGGTCGCAGCGCGGCGAGACGGTCGCTCAATCCACTATTCCCTGTCCGGCGATGCGACACGGCGTGTGCTGGAAACGCTTTACGCCATCTATTGCAGTCCGGACGGCGAAGCCGGCAGCGGACCCGGCGAGACAAGTTAATGACGGCTGCGCCCGCCTGATGGATATCGGTCTTGTTCAGGCGTCATTGTCGCTAGCCTCAGGGCTCCTCGTGGGGTTCTCGCTGGGCTTAATCGGCGGCGGGGGATCGATCCTCGCCGTGCCGCTATTGATCTATGTTGTCGGCGTTCGCGACACACATGTCGCAATCGCCACATCCGCTGCCGCCGTGGCCGCGAGCGCCTTGGCCAACCTGCTGTTACATGCCCGTGGCGGAAGTGTGAAATGGCGTTGCGCAAGTCTTTTCGCGGCATTCGGTATTATCGGTGCAGCGGCGGGATCGACTGTGGGGAAGATGACACAAGGCGATCTCCTGCTGGGCCTGTTCGGCTTGGTGATGATCATTGTCGGCCTGTCCATGTTACGCGAAAAATCGGGCGGGTCCGACCCGGATGTCCGCCTTACCGCAGCGACCGCATTGCGGTTAACCCCGCGGCTGGCGGCCGGTGGGTTTATTGTCGGCGCACTGTCCGGCTTTTTTGGTATCGGCGGCGGGTTCCTGGTGGTGCCGGGCTTGGTTGCAGCGACGGCCATGCCGATCCTCAATGCGATCGGCTCCTCGCTGGTTTCCGTAACGGCTTTCGGCGCCACCACGGCCGCCAATTACGCATTGGACGGGCTGATCAATTGGCCGATTGCCGGGTTCTTCATTGGCGGAGGCGCGATGGGGGGCTGGCTGGGAACCCGGGCCTCGCACAGCCTCGCGGCGCGCAAGCGGACGCTAACATACATCTTCTCTGCAGTCGTGATCCTTGTCGGTGTGTTCGTCACCGGTGAATGGGTGACGACGGATTTGTTGTGATCGCCGCCATTCGGCGTCATATGTCCAGACGCAGACTGCGCAGTCTGACAGGGTGCAAGGTCTCTTACCCTGCCGATGACAATATCTCATGTGCGGATGTGGAAGTGAGCGAAGAGGAGCCCCTAGCAGTAGGCGAGCTGACCATCCGCGCGCTGTTTACACCCGGCCATACCGACAAACATCACTGCTACCTGATAGAGCAGGGCGGCCATACGCAGGTGTTCACTGGCGACGCGCTCCTGATCGATGGGTGCGGTCGCACCGATTTCCAGAGCGGCGTTTCCGCCACTCTCTACAAATCAGTCCGCGAAAAGCTGTTCGCCCTCCCGGAAGATACGCTGGTCTATCCTGCACATGACTACTCGGGCCGCCAGGTATCAACGATCCTGCAGGAGCGCACACGCAATCCTCGATTGAACGACGGCATCTCGCTTTCCGAGTTTCAGAGGATCATGGCCGAACTCGACCTGCCCTATCCTAATAAAATCGACGTTGCCGTGCCTGCCAATTTAAAGTGCGGTGATTGCGTCGAAGAAGCTGTCGGGCACATGCATGAGATCGGCGGGAAGTCGCCGCAGGGATAGGTTGTCCTGCCATAGATAATGCGGAAGCCCGCGCCGGTTATCACGAACTGTGCGCACGCCCCCATCATTTGATCGAACTAGGGGACTATCACCAGAACCATATCTGGATGGCAAATCGAACTGGTATGCTTCGGGATCGAGGAGTTTTTCCAAATCCGTCGAAATCAAGATCGCTTTGGTTCCGCTCGATAACAGAAACGCTTCCCCTCAAACCTTGCCAGGCAGCATCAGTCTGAATGACATGCCGGGCCGAAAAGCGGCTGGAACCATCGTTGCGCAATGGCCCATCGTATCTCTTTGCTGGCTTCAGCTATCGCATCAAACGGAGCATAATGCGAGTGTCGATCTCTCAGAGCATGAGACTACATGAATGCTTTCATGAGAGTTGGCTCGAACAAGCCCCAAGCGGCAGCGATGAAGCTCAACGCAGTTGCAACCAGGAGCATAATTATCTGAGGGTTCAAGAACCATTTATGTGCGGCTTGGGAATCGCAATGACATTTGCGCCGATATTTCCGTAGAACAATGAGCCAACTAGTCGCCACCGCAATCATCGAAAGGGCGGTCATTGGCCAGTGAAGCGAGCCCAGAGGCGTCAAAATACTGCTCAAGCCCGCACTTAATCCGGCAGCGGCCAGCACCAACGGCAGAATGCAGCAAGAGCAAGCTGCCAAAACAGCAGCCGAACTGCTTATGACACTCACAAAGGTGGTCTTGCTTTCATTCAAAGGAAATGGCTCGACAGCATTAATCTGTTTAGCCATGAAAGGACTAGCCGCCACGGGCGGCTCTTAACCACATGTGATCTTTGAATAGATCTGCCATAGTACTCTTTCGACCAGAGGTTTCCCAAGTGAGAATTTTTCGTATTCCGCAGTTGTAGCGTAGCCTTCAACGAATTGAAGGTCGAGGTCAATTGCGTCACACTGGCAGCTCCTCAAGCCCGTCACGCAGCTGAGGTGTCCAAGCTCGGCGGACACCGCAGTCCTTTGGCCAAAATAGCTGCGCTCAATACCTATCGTACCAGAAAGACGGAACCCCGCGCCCAGGGTTGGGTCAAGCGCGGGGTTCCTGAACGGCCCCGGGACACCTGCGACCCGCAGGGCTCAGGGGGAGGCGGGGCCGCCATTCGATTAACGAGGAAGAACCGACCGGGACCGGATTTGGTTTTACCGTACACCTAGTCGCTTACGCTTCTTGCCAATCTACATCCAACAGAGAGATCCACTCGCAGGTGTGGCGACGCGCTCAAAACGTAGTATGAGCATGCTACATTCTCGCCGACATGCAATCGCTGGCAACCTGCTCGCTCAATTAGTCGATCGGTTCTGGAATCACGCGCAGATACGGTTTCTTCTCGTCCCAGCCAGCAGGATATTTTGCTTTCGCATCTTCGTCCGACAAGGAAGGCGGAATGATCACATCATCACCCTTCTGCCAATTAACCGGTGTCGCTACACCCTTGCGTTCGGTGAGTTGCACCGAATCAAGCAGCCGGAGCACTTCATCGAAATTCCGCCCGCTGCTCATCGGATAAAGCAGCACGGCGCGAATTTTCTTGTCTGGCCCGATGATATAGACAGCGCGGACGGTGGCGTTATCGGCTGCGGTTCGCCCCTCCGCATTACCCGCTTCGTCGGCCGGCAGCATATTATAAAGCTTGGCGACCTGTAGGTCGCTGTCGCCGACCACGGGATAGTCGATCTTATTTCCGCTCACCTCCTCGATATCGGGAAGCCAATCGCGATTATCCTGGCTGCTGTCGACCGAAAGGCCAAGAATCTTGGTGTCGCGTTTGGCAAATTCCTCGCCAAGCCCGGCCATGTAACCAAGCTCGGTCGTGCAAACCGGTGTAAATGCCTTGGGATGGGAAAAGAGGATTGCCCAGCTGTCACCCATCCAATCATGGAAATGAATGCTGCCTTGTGTGGTCTGAGCTGTGAAATTGGGGGCTGTCGAGCCAATGGAAAGGGTCATGTAAATACTCCTACTTATCTTGTGGGAACTCAGGGCGCATTTCTAGCCATGCTCTGAGAAAAATGCGGGTTCGACTTCGGCTTGACCTTGGTCCTCAAGGATGAACGCCAGAGCCGCTTTGCTCGGGTCAATCGGTCATACGACAAACCGATCCCAGCCCGCATAATGCTCACCGCTTCGCTTACCGCGAGGCAGGCTCAGTCCGATCAAGAGCAGTCCGACCCCAACCGAGGCCACCGTTCCGGCAGCCGAAGCCCCTGCAAGCATGAAGGGCGCTGCGACCAGCCAGGCACCGAATGCAGCGTTGATGAAGCGCAAGGCGCGCGCGACTTCCGCGGTCGCGATGATTGCCACCGTAATCACCAAAGCACCCACCACGTGATCGCTGTTGGCCATCGCCCCCTCGCTGCCAAGCGTTATCCTTGTCAGCATCAGCCACGCTCCCAGAGCCGTGCTGGCCACCAGGGTCCACGGGAAGGTCACGCCGCGCACCGTGTTCGTCCAGATCGAACGCGCGTCGGTCATATAGTCGGTATCGTCGATTTCACCGTTTGACACTGCGCCGCCCTTGAAGAAGGTACGAACGAGCGGTTTTCCTTCCTTTTTCGACCAGTAGAGATACTGTCCCATGGCGATGACTTCATCGAGCGAGAACGGGATCATGATGAGCATCGCAAGCGCAGCAATCAGAGCCGGCGTACTCCACGTCCCGATCATTATCGGCTGAATGATCACGAAATAGATACTGACCACACCGAGCGGAATGACCAGAATGCCGAAGAAGGTAACCATCCACGGCATCGTGCGCCAGCGCGTGCGGGTTCCCATGACCGCCATCAGGATCTCGAGCACATAGCTGACCGCCCCTAGTCCGGCATCCGGGATCGGCCACGCCTTGGATACATCCGACGTGATGATTTCCTCGGTGCCGTTCTTGGGATCGCCAAGCGATCCGGAGAAAAACGGCTCCCACGCCACATCGATATGGCCAAGCTGGTAGGAGGTAAGCATGCGCGATATCAGAAGGCCGATGATGCCCATCGCCACGATCGGGAATCGCTGGGCATCGGTCGAGGGACTGTAGGTCCACCCGGGCGGGATGGACTTCTTGTCCATCATCCCTTCCATGCTCATGCCGGGCATCATTGGCACCAGCACCGAGAATGCGATCGCCAATGTACCAACCAGGAGATTGGTCAGATATTGGGCCGCGCTCGGACTCCAGAAGAACAAGGGCGCGAAAAGCAGCCAGATGCCGACAAAGGCCGTCGCCCACTGCCCCAACCAGGCGGTGCGCTTCGAAAGCGACATCGCGCCGAAGATCATCAATGCGATCCCGCTCAGCATATCGCTTAGGGCAAGAGCATTGGCCCGCCATTCGATCGACGGCAAACCCCGCTCGAGAGTGACCGCTACGACCGAAGCACGCGCAGTATCGGCGGATACGACGTCATAAACACCAGGACTTGCAGCAAGCCACAGGCCAAGCCCGATGACAGCAAACTGCGTCCAACGGGTACCGCGCTGGGGGCCGTCCATGTCGTGCATGTTGCCGTCCATCTGGTGCCCATCATGAGCCATGTCGGTGTCATGCGATGGTAGTCGCGCCGGTTCGGTCTTCGCTGCATCCGAACTCTTTGGATGCCAGGCCACGCGGGACGTGTTCAGCTTGTTCGTTTCGTACCAGTCCTGCGGGTCGGCTTGCAACGCGTCGATGATGGTCGGAAGCGTTTCGCGGAGCGAGTGCTCTGGCTCCCACCCCAGCAGTTTCCGGGCGCGGGAGATATCGAGAATGTAGTGAGCGTTTGCGTCATCGACCATCCATTGCTTGACGAATCCGTCATGACCGAGGACTTCTTCCTCGATCCACGTGCCCAGTTTCGCCACGCTTTTTGGAATGCGCACTGTCGTCCATTCCTCGCCGTGGATCTGGCAATGAACGATGTCTTGAATGTCGGCGTATCCAAGCGTTTCGGGCTCTCCGACAAGTATCGGCATCTCGCCCTCGAGGTCAGTGCGATGAGCGATAGTCTGCTCGACCGCCTTGGTCAGATCGTCAAGATGCAGTGCCGACTGCGCAGCGCAAAGCATCCCCGGATACAGATGCGCCGACACGCGATGCTCATAGACACCGGCAATCTGTTCGGCGAGAAAGGCGGAGTGCCCCTCGTCGTCGTAAACCCCCGCAAATCGCAGGAATACAACCGGAATGTCGCCACGGTTCTCGCGCAGTACCTGTTCCGCATCGGCCTTCGATTGAGGGTAAGGCCAGGTCGGTCCAAGTGGACTGGATTCGTCGATACGCTCGTCGGGCAGCTGTTTGGGCTCGTGAACAAGCATGGAGCTTGCATAGATGAACTGTTCGATGTCGAAGGCCTGCAGCGCCGTGATCAGGCGGCGTGAACCCTCGACGTTGACCTTCTCGTAGAGAGGATTGGACTCACCAGTAATGTCGAAATACGCGGCGAGGTGAATGCAAGCGGCAATTTCAGATCCAAAGTCGCTCCTGACCTGTTCGAGAGCAGTCGCAACAGACGCATCATCGCCGAGATCCATGCGATAGGACGCGGCGAGATCGGGATCGTCCTTCGCCGGAGAGCGGTCGAGACCGATCACGCGATAGGTGCGGCCGAGCCGCTTCGTGAGCGCGCGACCGATAAATCCGCTCGCGCCCGTGATCAGAATGATTTGCTTGTCCATTCAGAAAGCCTCGATGCCGTTTTTGAGTTATCTCCACTTGGTTACGCAGCGGATGGCAGCCACCCCTCAAGGGACGGCTGCCAATTCCTGTCGCTTAGCAGCAACCCGAAGACTTTTCGTCCGCGCGCGCTCGTGAGATTTCCTGAACGAGTTCGGCTGTCTTCGCATCCCTACCGGTTCGGGCGATGTCGGCCTGGGACACCATACCGCAGCATTTTCCGTCATCGTCGATAACCGGTACGCGGCGTACCTGGCTGTTCTCCATCGAGGTCAGGCAGTCCTCGAGCGAGGTATCGGGGGTGACACTCACGACGGATCGGGTCATAACCTCTTCGATCCGCGTTTCTGCCGGCATGCCCTCTGCAACCGCGCGGCAGCACACGTCGCGATCTGTGATTACACCGACAAGACCGCCGTCGTCGTCGACGACCGGGATTTCACCGCAGTCATGTTCGACCATCAGCTTTGCTGCCTCCTGAAGGTTTTCATCTTTCTTGCAGCAAGCTGGATCGCTGGTCATGATTTCGCTGATCTTCAAGTCTCTCTCCATTATGTTTGGCGTTGTGTCCGACACCGAGAAATCTTCGGGCGTGCGCCTCAAGAAGAATTTCCTGTCGAATCATCAGGTCGCAAAC